>NZ_JBDMHA010000142.1:0-944 GCF_039752985.1 Collinsella aerofaciens | reverse complement strand
CACCTACCGTGGCAAGACCATCTCGGACGTGCTCGACATGAGCGTCACCGAGGCGCTGGCCTTCTTTGGGAATATCCCGCAGATTAAGCGCAAGCTCCAGACGCTGTACGATGTAGGCTTGGGCTACGTGAGCCTGGGCCAGCCCGCCACGACGCTTTCGGGCGGCGAGGCGCAGCGTGTGAAACTCGCCAAGGAGCTTCATCGACGCCAGACGGGCAAGACGTTCTATATTTTGGACGAGCCGACGACCGGCCTTCATTTTGAGGACGTCCGCCAGCTGCTCGATGTGCTGCAGCGCTTGGTCGATGCGGGCAACACGGTGCTGGTGATTGAACACAACCTTGATGTCATCAAGGTTGCCGACCGCCTGATCGATATGGGTCCCGAGGGCGGTAACGGCGGCGGAACCGTCGTGGTTTCGGGCACACCGGAGCAGGTTGCGGACTGTCCGCAGAGTTATACGGGCAAGTTTTTGGCGCCGTTGCTCAGGCGTGACCGGGAGCGTCAGGCTCAACTTGATGCTCAATAAATAGGCGATTCAGTTTATGGGCGCCATCGACTCCTTGTGATTCGATGGCGCTTGCTGTGCCGAAGTGACGTATGCAGCCGAATTGGACATATACTTAATCCTTGCGTCCGAATGCGAGGGAAAGGATATGTCATGGCAAAGGCTGTAAAGACGCCAAAAACCAATGCGATGCGCGAGCTGGAAAGCGCCGGCATTTCCTATGTTCTACATACGTACGAAGACGATGGTGATGAGTCGGTGGGCCTGGGTGTCGCGATTTCGGAGCAGCTTGGCGAGGAGCCCGGTCAAGGATTTAAGACTTTGGTCTGCGTGACACCGTCCAACGACTATGTCGTGTGCTGTATCCCTGTTGCCGACGAGCTCGATCTAAAGTCCGCCGCGCGTGCCGCGGGGGAGAAGTCCTTGGCCTTGATGC
>NZ_JBDMHA010000141.1:0-1018 GCF_039752985.1 Collinsella aerofaciens | reverse complement strand
CAGGCGATGTGCCCTCCCCTGCCGCGGAACGGACCGAAGCCTCAGTGAGCTCGGGGGTTACCTGATCGGCAACCTGCTCGGCCTTAGCAGCCGTGCGACGGCGTGTGCGCGGTACCGGCTTCTCGGTCGGCTGGTCGGCGGCAGGCGTCTCGGGCACAGACGGAGCTGCAAGCTCGGTCAGAGCCGCGGCCTCGCGCTCGGCAGCACGACGGCGGGCGCGCACCACCTGAGCCTCGCTAATCTGCGCCAACGCACGTGCCTGCGCGACCTCATCGGAAATCGGCGCCGAGGAGTCAGCTGCAACGGTGCGCTTGGCGCGCGTCGTGCGCGTGGTACGGCGCTTGGGCTTGGTGACCTCCTCGCCGTCAGTGGCAGGCTTGACCGTGCGGCGCGTACGCTTGGGCTTTGCCGGAGCAGCCTCCTCACCAGTTGCAGGAACGGCCTTCTCAGCCGTTGCAGGCGTAGGCGTCTCAGGAGCCGAGGCTTGCGCGGGCGTCGCGACCTGGTCCGACGCAACCGGTGCAGCGGGAGCGGCCTGCGTCGTCGTTATTTCGTTTTCTTGCTGTTGATCAGACACAGTGTTTGCTCAACTTTCTTTTCAAGCCCTGTGATCACATGCTCCCTGCATAAACCTTCAGGGCGGCTAAACAGTCTAGTTCCGTTCAAAACGACGGACATCATTGATCTGTATCGAGATGATTGCGTCATATACGCAGCGTTAGTGTAACACAACCGCAACCACCTGCAACTTAGTCATTGGGAACGCTCTTAAACGACTAGTCAAAAGGGGCACTCTTTGGTTTAACACCCATAAATCTGACTGCCTCCGCCAAAACTATGGCGGTTTACTACGATGAATCGCTCAACCGCGACCACTCCGAAACTTGTTGAACTAAAACCGACGCTCCTATAAGTTGTCAAGAGGCAGTTTGCGGGAGCGCTCTCTCCAATTCGCACAGGAGCTCGTAATACCTCCTCTCCAGTTTCGTCGACCGCCGTTTCCCCCGTTCCAAGTGCC
>NZ_JBDMHA010000140.1:0-1033 GCF_039752985.1 Collinsella aerofaciens | reverse complement strand
GATATCGAACGTGCGCTTTATGGCCCGGTAGGCCAGGCGCGAGCGATCCCAGTCCATGATGGATTGCATGGCCTTGTAGCGACCGGCGCCCTCACGCCGGTCCATGGCCTGAGCAATCAGCGCCGCCCCCACAGGCGCATTTGTCTCTGTTACTTCTTTAGCAGCCACAGTCAAACTTACGTTCCTGTTCCCCAGGGATCCCCCAATCGGTAAATTCAAAAATGCGAACGAATAGCTGGTGCAACGTCTCCCTTACGTTTTGCTGGGGACGTCCAGCGCAAGCAGCTCCCTAAAAGTGGAGTCACCCTCGCCCACGTCTACCAGGCACCAGCGTTTATGACGGTCGATCTTTTTAACGCGGGCCTCTTGCCCCACCAAGGGACCCTGCTCTATGTGCAACACGCCGTCTTCTATGCGGGCTACGCTGTTGCGCACCACACCGTCGCCATCTAGCACGCTGCGGTACCAGTCCTGTGCATCGTCCGGCATGGGCATGTACGCCCGCTCCCTACTGCCGGCGATGCGACAGCCAAAGCTCAACTGGGCCAAAGCCCTATCGAGCGCGGCGGCATCGTGCGTGGCGACGAAGAAATATTCCTTGTACATGGGTTTGGTTTGGAGCGACCAGGCGCCGTCCCGCTTAAACCAGAACTCCTTTTGCATCACAAAAGCGTCCTGCATAAGGTTGTGCGGGATAATGCGGCGAACCTTTTCGCAGGTCTCGCGCTCTTTTCCAATGGGGGTGTGGACCAGATACCAGCGGACGCGGCCGTGCTGGCTGTTGGTGGTGGCGCCGTTAAAAGCGCCCGGCAGCTGCTCTTGGCGCCGTGCCGTCTGTTCCAAGTTCTCGCCCCCTCTTTTTGGCTTTGCGATGCACGCAAATGCAGGGGCGTTTAGAACAGGCTTCTCGCTCGCAGCTAGGCGCAGTCGCAAAAGTACAGGTTTTTGTATCTTTCGATAGACGACATTATACCAGCAATTAATCAGCGTTTGCCCAGATTACGCAAAATGTACTGCTAGTAGGTACATCTCC
>NZ_JBDMHA010000139.1:0-1087 GCF_039752985.1 Collinsella aerofaciens | reverse complement strand
ACAGGTCGGGGTAGCTCGTGAGCATGGTCAGCAGTTCACGCTCCCCCGCCAAGGACTTGCGTTCAAGATCGGTAAGAACCATCGGCGCCGCCGTAGCCGGTGCGTCCGAACCATCAGGCACAGGAACAGAGCCCATACCATCAGGCACATCGATCGGCGGCAGGTCGTCGACAACCTCCACGGGCGCGGCATCGTAGGCATCGAGCGGGACGTAGTCGTACGGCTCTTCTTCGACCGGCGCGGACACCGGCGGCGTCGCGCCCGATGCCCAAGCACCGCGACCGGCATCGCGAGAACCCGACGCCCGACCGCCCGCGCTACCGGACCGCTCAGCCTGTGCCCGCTGGCGCTCATAGTTCTGCTCACGACGTCGTTCCGCATCCTCGCGCTTGGCGACATCGCGAAACACACGGCCCGAGCTCGCGCGCACGGTCTCCAGATCCAAACCCAGCAGGTCGGCAATCTGGATAAAGTACGTGTCGATCATATAGCTATCGCGCAGCGGATAGATGAGCGTCAGCGCATCCTCGAGCGCCTTGGCGCGACCGCCCGGCGTGGTGATGTCGCTCGACTCCTGCAGCGAACGGTAGACAAAGTCCATGAGCGGCTCGGCCGCGTCGATGCGCGCCTGCAGCTCCTGGCCGCCGTGCGCCGTAATAAACTCCATAGGGTCGTTGCCGTCGGGCAGTACCACGCAGCGCAGGTCCATCGAATCCTGCTCGATAAACTGAATCGCGCGGCGGGCGGCCTTCTGGCCCGCGGCATCGCCATCGAACATATACACGATGCGCTTGGCAAAGCGGGTGAGCGTCTTTACATGATGCTCCGTGAGCGCGGTGCCCAGCGTGGCGACAACGTTTTTAATCCCCGCCTCCCAGCAGGCGATGCAATCGGTATAGCCCTCCACCACGATGGCGGTTTCCTGCGCGACGATAAACTCCTTGGCCCAATTAAAACCGTAGAGGTTTCGCTTTTTATGAAACACGCTCGTCTCGGCGGTGTTGAGGTACTTAGGCTGGCCGTCGCCCATAATGCGACCGCCAAAGGCAATGTTGTGACCCTGCTCGTCAAAGATGGGGAACATCAC
>NZ_JBDMHA010000138.1:0-1099 GCF_039752985.1 Collinsella aerofaciens | reverse complement strand
CTTCTGGATCGAGCGCTTTTGAAGCACCGCGGGCACATCCTCGGCATGCTCCAAAATGCGCGGCTCGGTATAGGGCAGGATCGGCAATGCAATGCGAAAAACCGTCTGATATGTTCGGCACCAGGCACGACGGGCTAGATGCATAAAGGAAACTCCTTCATTTGTTGATTGGTCAACATTTGCTCGACCGATTGTACTCAGCGGCGGTCAAAGGCGGCCTGCCAATCGTTAATCAATCAACATCTTCATATCTCAAAATTGTTTTATTAAAAATCATTCCTAATAGGCTTCACATTTGGTTGCATTTATGGATAATAGAACTCGTCAAGACGCACGTCCGGAGAGGGCCCTTACGGGACCGGACGAGCGCACAATCGCCATCGATCGAAAGGATCGAATCATGAAGTTTGTTTGCCCCGTTTGCGGTTATGTGGAAGAGTTCGACGGCGACCAGCTGCCCGAGGACTTCAAGTGCCCCCAGTGCGGCGTTCCCGGTTCTCGCTTCCTGAAGCAGGAGGAGGGTCAGCTCGAGTGGGCTGCCGAGCACGTCGTGGGCGTCGCCAAGATGGAGGGCGTCTCCGAGGACATCGTTGCCGACCTGCGCGCCAACTTTGAGGGCGAGTGCTCCGAGGTCGGTATGTACCTGGCCATGGCTCGCGTCGCCCATCGCGAGGGTTATCCCGAGATCGGCCTGTACTGGGAGAAGGCTGCCCACGAGGAGGCCGAGCACGCCGCCAAGTTCGCTGAGCTCCTGGGCGAGGTCGTGACCGACTCCACCAAGAAGAACCTCGAGATGCGCGTTGAGGCCGAGAACGGCGCCACCGCCGGAAAGACTGATCTTGCCAAGCGCGCCAAGGCCGCTGGCCTCGATGCCATCCACGATACCGTGCACGAGATGGCTCGCGACGAGGCTCGTCACGGCAAGGCTTTCGCCGGCCTGCTCAAGCGCTACTTTGGCTAAGCCAACCGCTTGAGACATAACCTCTAGCTCGATGAGGCCCGGACCGTATTGGTTCGGGCCTTTTTAATATGAGCAGGACATTGTCAAGAGGCAAAATCGGGCCTGGCCCCAACGATATGGGGTCAGGCCCTCTCCCTA
>NZ_JBDMHA010000137.1:0-1104 GCF_039752985.1 Collinsella aerofaciens | reverse complement strand
CAGCGACTCCATGACCTCGGCGGTCATGCAGCGCTCCTTGGTCTTGGCGACAAACTCCTTAACGACCTTGAAGTTGACGTCGGCCTCGAGTAGCGCCATGCGGATGTCGCGCATGGCCGAGGTGATATCGGCCTCGGTCAGCTTACCCTTGCCGCGCAGACGGTCAAATGTGTCGTTGAGGCGATCGCTCAGAGAATCAAACACTAGTCACTCCTTAGTTGGACTCGCCCACCAGGGCGCGGCAGAAATCTTTGGCATTGAACTCCTGCAGGTCATCGACCTGCTCGCCCACGCCGATGCGCAGGATGGGAAGCTTGAGCTTCTCGGCCACGGCCATGGCGATACCGCCCTTTGCCGTGCCGTCGAGCTTTGTCATGATAATACCGTCCAGGCCCAGCGCCTCGTTAAACTCAAGCGCCTGGTTGAGGCCGTTTTGGCCTGTCGCGGCATCGATTACGAGCACGACATAGACGGGCATGGGGCCGGCGGCCATTTGACCAGCGCGCTTACGGGTCACGTTGACCACCTTGGCAAGCTCGCGCATGAGCTCGGGACTCGTGTGCAGACGACCGGCGGTATCGATAAGCACCAGGTCGCTGCCGCGCTTGTCGGCCTCGTCGAGCACGTCGTAGCACACGCTCGCCGGATCGGAGCCGCGGTCGCGCTTGATGACGGGAACGCCGGCGCGCTGGCCCCATACATCGAGCTGTTCGATGGCGGCGGCGCGGAAGGTATCGGCCGAACCGATTACGACGTTCTTGCCGCGAGCTGCCATGGCGCTCGCGATCTTGCCGACCGTCGTGGTCTTGCCGGCGCCGTTGATGCCCACAAACAGCACGCAGCTCGGCGTATCGGCGAACGGATCGCGCTCAATGGGCACAAAGTGCTGCTCGAGCTGCTCAGCCAGGGCACGACGGAGCTGTGGGGCGGTCTTGAGGTTCTTCTTGGCCGCGGCATCGCGCAGGTCATCAGAAACCTGGATGGCGACCTCGGCACCCATGTCACCCATGACGAGCGTGTCCTCTAGGTCCTCCCAAAAATCTTCGTCGACCTCGCCGCCAAAGTAGAAGACCTCGTTGAGGGCCTCGCGGCTGCGCTCAAGTC
>NZ_JBDMHA010000136.1:0-1266 GCF_039752985.1 Collinsella aerofaciens | reverse complement strand
CGATAAGCGAGTCCCAACCGCAGATGCCGCAGTCGGCGCCGCCGCAGCCCACAAAGGCGGGCGCATCGCTGGGACGCACGATGACAAACTCGATATCGCCGACCGTGCCCTCGCCGGCACGCGTGTCGCGACCGCGCACAATCAGGTGACGGCCGGGGTCGCGCAGCTCAGAGACATCCAGGCCCGCGGCCTCGAGCACGTCGAGCGTGTCGGCCTTAAGCGAGCCCTTGGGCACGGCGATGCGTAGCGGGCCTTCGGCGCCGCGGCCCACGGCGTGGTCACCATCGGAGGCGGCGTCCTCGGCAGAGGTGCACGCGGCCTCCAGACGCTCGAGCGAAAAGGCGAAGCCCGCCGCCGGCACCTCGATGCCGTCGCCGAACGCGCCGGTAAAGATAGAGTCGTAGCGACCGCCCGAGCCCACCGGATCGGGCAGGCCACCGGCATAGGCCTTAAAGACCAGGCCCGTGTAGTAATCGAAAGAATTCATAATGGAAAAGTCGAAGGACAGTACCTGAGCGTCCTCGGGAGCCAGGCCCTCGACCAGGGCACGGAGTTCGCGCGTCAGCGGCGCGGCGATACCGGCGGCCTCCAGCAGCGCGTCCACGCGGTCGAGCACCTCGGCACCACCATGCAAGCGCGGCAGTTCGCTGACGGCGGCCTTAACGGCATCGGTCTCGGCGCTTGCCGCCACGCGGGCATCGAGGCCCACAAAGTCGTTGGCGTGCACGCAGCGCAGAGCCTCGGCAGCCAGCTCGCGATCCTCGCACGCCGCGAGCAGCTCCTTAAACGGGCGCACGCTACCTGCGATAATGCGCGCATCGGGCAGCGCCAACTTGCGAACGGCCTCGGCCACCAGCGAGACGATCTCGACATCGCCCGCGGTATCGCCCGCGCCGATGAGCTCAAAACCCAGCTGGGTAAATTGACGCGAACCGCCGGCATTGCGCTGGCATTCGCGAACCACCGGCGCCTCATAGCGCAGGCGCAGCGGCAAGTCGGCCGCGCGCATGCGGGTCGAGACCAAACGCACGATCGGCAACGTATTGTCGGGACGAACCACCAACAAGCGGCCGTCATCGTCAAAAAGCTTAAACGGCGTGTCCGCGATACGGCCGCCCTCCTCGAGCGAGCCCTTGTCCTCGAGCAGCGGCGTCTCAACCGGCAGATAATTATGCTCCCTAAAGCAGCCCTTCACCGTCAGCGCAATCTCCTCGCGCGCCTGAGCCTCCTCGGGCAATATGTCCCGGAATCCCCACGGTGTGGCCG
>NZ_JBDMHA010000135.1:0-1272 GCF_039752985.1 Collinsella aerofaciens | reverse complement strand
TCTCTATACCATTCGCCCTATTTGAAGGCAGGGTAGACTTCAAAACAGCGCCATATGGACTAACTAAAGCTCCAAAACAACGTATCGGCATTGAATTGAGCACTTCGAGTCCTCAGAACTTATACGTATCCGAACTAACTGTCCACCTCTGATTTCGACGGCCGTCCAAACGCCCCTAAACGCCCTCAATTACCCTCCATTTGACAGCGGCAACAGGGTCGCTCACCATAGCAGGCGACAAATCGACGAAAGGAAGCACATGGCAGCTGCACAGCCGCTTAAGATTCGCATGGTTGCCGGGCTTGGCAACCCTGGCGATGAGTATGCCGAGACCCGCCACAACGCTGGCTTCAAAGCAATCGACGAGTTGGCCCGTCAGGCCGGTGTCACGTACTGGAAAAACCAGGCAGGCGCCGAGGTCGCGCTCATCAACATCAACGATCCCGAGGAAGAGGGAGGCAAGCGCCAGATTGTACTGGTCAAGCCGCAGTCATACATGAATACCTCGGGCGGTCCCATCTCCAAGCTCTGCCGCGAGTACAAAATCAAGGCCGAGGAGCTGCTCGTGATCCACGACGAGCTCGACATTCCCGCCGGTGACGTGCGCGTCAAGGTGGGCGGAGGCCATGCCGGTCACAACGGCCTGCGCTCCATCATCGACAAGATGGGCAGCCGCGACTTCAGCCGCATCCGCACCGGCATCGGCAACCCTCCCGGCAAGATGGCCGTCGCCGACTACGTTCTTAAACAGCTGCGCGCCCGCGAGGCCGAGGATTTCCAGGACACCTGCGCCCGCGCGGCCGACGCCGCCGGCCTGGCGATCGTGCACGGCGTGGTCTATGCCCGCGACCACGTCAACGGTGCCGCCTCCGCCAACGGCAAGCACTAAAACCTACCATTTAGGGACAGGTTTATTTTGGCAGGTTTTATATGCGGAAACGCCGCGGATGCCGCGTCGCAATAAACCCTGTGCCGCCATACATATGCAACGCTCCAAAGGGGGCCGGCCTCACCGAAGCGCGAGGCCGGCCCCCTTTGCCGTTTTACCTGATAAAACCGACCAAAATAAACCTCTCCCCCTTTGGTAGGCCAAAGTGGATAAACCCTGCTCCCAACAGCCGAAGACACACGTAAGTGACATGTCCATGAGGGTATAATTTGCACCGTATGTCTGCACAACGCCTGTGCGCGTACGGTTTTATTCGGGCTACCGTCCATTTCCGTGGAGGCACGGTTCGGCGGCCCTAACAAGAGAGGGGTTCTATGTATAAG
>NZ_JBDMHA010000134.1:0-1347 GCF_039752985.1 Collinsella aerofaciens | reverse complement strand
GGGTGGAACACCCGGTGTAGCGGTGGAATGCGCAGATATCGGGTGGAACACCGGTGGCGAAGGCGGCCCTCTGGGCCGAGACCGACGCTGAGGCGCGAAAGCTGGGGGAGCGAACAGGATTAGATACCCTGGTAGTCCCAGCCGTAAACGATGGACGCTAGGTGTGGGGGGACGATCCCCCCGTGCCGCAGCCAACGCATTAAGCGTCCCGCCTGGGGAGTACGGCCGCAAGGCTAAAACTCAAAGGAATTGACGGGGGCCCGCACAAGCAGCGGAGCATGTGGCTTAATTCGAAGCAACGCGAAGAACCTTACCAGGGCTTGACATATGGGTGAAGCGGGGGAGACCCCGTGGCCGAGAGGAGCCCATACAGGTGGTGCATGGCTGTCGTCAGCTCGTGTCGTGAGATGTTGGGTTAAGTCCCGCAACGAGCGCAACCCCCGCCGCGTGTTGCCATCGGGTGATGCCGGGAACCCACGCGGGACCGCCGCCGTCAAGGCGGAGGAGGGCGGGGACGACGTCAAGTCATCATGCCCCTTATGCCCTGGGCTGCACACGTGCTACAATGGCCGGTACAGAGGGATGCCACCCCGCGAGGGGGAGCGGATCCCGGAAAGCCGGCCCCAGTTCGGATTGGGGGCTGCAACCCGCCCCCATGAAGTCGGAGTTGCTAGTAATCGCGGATCAGCATGCCGCGGTGAATGCGTTCCCGGGCCTTGTACACACCGCCCGTCACACCACCCGAGTCGTCTGCACCCGAAGTCGCCGGCCCAACCGAGAGGGGGGAGGCGCCGAAGGTGTGGAGGGTGAGGGGGGTGAAGTCGTAACAAGGTAGCCGTACCGGAAGGTGCGGCTGGATCACCTCCTTTCTAGGGAGACACATTCTTAGAGAGACAAACTTTAACTCGAATAGAGGGCAGGAGCCCGTCCGGTAGATGTCGCCCGCGATGAAGTCCCCGCAGCACCCGGTCCCCGGGGTCGCACCCGCGTACCTTGAGAGCCGCATAGCGATAGGAGAGAGATGGAAGAGATTCATCTTCCAGACTCGATTCTTTTCTGCGATTAAATCAAGAATGATAGCAATCATTCATCCGATCCAAACAAGAAGAATTCACTTATATATGAGTGAGGAGCATCTGATCGCGAGCACAGTGAAGACACTGTGCCGCGGTATGAGATACCCGAATTGCGACATACGAGCGCTATTCATGATATCGATTAATTAGATTAATTAGCGACACGTGGATATCCCGCGGGCCCGATGCGGTCCCGCAAGATACCACGGGCGCACGGCGGATGCCTTGGCACAGGGAGCCGATGAAGGACGCGGCAAGCTGCGATAATCCC
>NZ_JBDMHA010000133.1:0-1348 GCF_039752985.1 Collinsella aerofaciens | reverse complement strand
TGGTTGTCGCATGCGGCTCGCTTTTCGGAACAGGGCTGATAATTCTAGATGCAAGGCGCTCTTGGTCGTTATGGGCCTGGGGCGTCTGTCTTATATAGGTAGATTCCTTGCGGGTTCGAATTCCTCCGCTTGCCCACAAGAAAGCGCTCCAGGTTCATAAGGGCCTGGAGCGCTGTGTTCTTAAGGGCTGGGACGGAGGGATTCGAACCCCCAACAGCCGGCACCAAAAACCGGAGTTCTACCGTTGAACTACGTCCCAATGTGTGGTGTTGCCCAAAAGCAACTCGTTTAGTTTACCTAATCTGCGAGGGCATCGCAAACGCCATCGAGCAGGCGTACGGCGAGTGTCTGCGCGTCGCTGGCCGTGAAGGTGCCGTTGTAGCGCGTCATGCCCGTGAGCTCAATGCGAATGCGTGCCGGCTTCTGCTGTGCGGCGACATTGGCAGTGCGGATGCGCTGGGCCAGGTTGTGGCACTCGGCGAGGGCGATCGTGGCGCGCGGCGCTGCATCTGCGGGCAGCTCATCGCTTGCGATCTCGAGCACCAGGTCAACGTCGGTTGGGACCTCGGAGTCGCAGAGCATCATGCCGCTGTTGTCGGTCGTTGCCGTGGCGATATTCCACATGCGCGACGCAACGCTGCGTGCGATGGGGTCCTCGCCGATAACGGCAATCTGGAAGCGCTCGAGCACGTTGGCGGCGCGAGCAAAACCGATACGGGACTCGGCTTCGGTGACCGAGGGCTTGCCCTCCCACACATGGTGCAGGCGGTTGATGTAGGCGTAGGTGTCCTGGAAGGCCATGCCGTCGGCAAACAGGCCGACATTTTCCTGGAACTGCTGCAGGGCGGCCTCGGTATGCGGACCAAAGTAGCCGTCGTCTTCGCCACAGGCAAAGCCCAAAACGTTGAGAGCGCGCTGCAGGGCCTGCACATCGGCGCCATGGAAATTGGGCATGCGCAGATAGAGAGTGCGGTCGCCCAGCTTATACGAAGCGTCTACAAGGGCGCTCCAGCAGGGGATATCGACGGCATGACCGGCAGCAAGGCCGCTGTCGAGCCTGAAGGTGCTGACGGCCTGCTCAGTGGTGGCTCCAAAGTACTTGTCGGTGACTTCGGCGGCATCAATCGTGTAGCCGAGCTGTAGGAGACGAGACTGCACGTCTTCGACGGCTGCTCCTTGCATGCCCGTTGTAATAGGTTCCATGAACGAACCCCTTTCGGCGTACCATTCGTACTATTTGAGCGTCTGTCGGATAGACAACGCAAAGGGATGCATAAACATGCACTCAACAGTGTAGCAAGTTGTGCCTAAATACGCTGCTGACAGGTTTTATAACCCCCGTTAGTTA
>NZ_JBDMHA010000132.1:0-1385 GCF_039752985.1 Collinsella aerofaciens | reverse complement strand
GTCATGCGCTGCAGGTTAAAGTCGACGTAGATGATCGTCTGCAGCAAGCGGAAGTCGGAGGCGACCGGTGACTGCGTGGCAATCAGGTTGTAGCAGACGGCCTCCAGGTTGGCGCAGCGTGCGTCAATCGAAAGCGTGCGCTTCTTGGTCTTGGTGGCGAGCTTGCGGTCGTCGGTCACATAGGCCTTCACGGCATCGTGGAGGGCCAGATCGACGGCCTCGTAGATGCTCAGCATCTCGTGACGGGCCTCGATGAGCTGACGGGAAAACAGTTTGCGCATGGTTCACTCCAATCAGTTGGGTGCGGTCATGCCGCCCGCACAGTGAATACGCACCGGACCAGATCCGATCGGCTTGGGACTAGTCGCACCGATCAGCCAAAGCGGCCGGTGATATAGTCTTCCGTCCGCGAGTCCACCGGGCTGGTGAAGATCGCGTCGGTTTGACCATACTCGATGAGCGTAGCGGGCTCGCCGGCAACTTCCTGCAAGAAGAATGCGGTGTAGTCGCTAATGCGAGCTGCCTGCTGCATTGAATGCGTGACGATGATGATCGTCATCTCGGGCGCCAGCTCGGCCATCAGATCCTCGACCTTAGAGACGGACGTGGGGTCGATGGCGGAGCAGGGCTCGTCCATCAGAAGGACATCGGGTTGCACCGCAAGCACGCGCGCGATGCACAGACGCTGCTGCTGACCGCCCGAGAGCGCCAAACCATCCTTGTTGAGCTGATTGGATACCTCTTTCCAGAGGTTGGCGCGCTTGAGCGATTCTTCCACGATGTCATCGAGGTCACTTTTGCTAGTCACGCCCTGCAGACGAGGGCCAAAGGCGACATTCTCGTAGATGGATTTGGGAAACGGATTGGGCTGCTGAAAGATCATGCCCACGCGGCGACGGAGGTCGACCGGGTCGACACCCTCGGCATAGATATCGTTGCCGTCGAGCGTCATGGTGCCCTCGACGCGCGTACCCTCGATCAGGTCATTCATGCGGTTGATGCAGCGCAAAAACGTCGACTTGCCGCAGCCCGAAGGGCCAATGAAAGAGGTGATGGCGTTTTTGGCGATGTTGAGGTCAAGCCCCGTCAGCGCATGAAAGTCACCGTACCAAAAGTTGAAATCCTTGGCCGTAATGGCCGCTTGCTCCAACGCGGGAGCGGACTGATAAACGGACATGGGACTCCTTAACTAGCGACGCTTACGCGACAGGAAGCGCGCAAACAGGTTGAAGGCCAAAATGATCACCATCAGCAAGAGCGCAGTGCCGTAGGCTGCGTTCATGTTGATGCCGTCGTTGGCAAGCAGGTACAGGTGAACCGTCATGGGGCGGCCGGAATCGAGCGGCGAAATAGGCAGGTTGATGGCCTGGCCCATGGTGTAGAGC
>NZ_JBDMHA010000131.1:0-1516 GCF_039752985.1 Collinsella aerofaciens | reverse complement strand
GGTAGCCCGTACCAGATTCGAACTGGTGATCTCCGCCTTGAGAGGGCGGCGTCCTAAACCGCTAGACGAACGGGCCACATGACATCTGCACTGCCGTGCTGCGAGGAAATATATTACGGGACAAAAAACGTCAGCGCAAGAAGAAATTCCAAATTGCCGAAAAATTGTCGGCAGGTTATGGAATACGCAGGTAAACTTGGTAGCTAATTCAAGTTGAGATGAACCAAAAGAGCTTCGCGCTCGTTGGGAATATCGTCTTCGATCACGGCGTCGAGGGCGGAGTTGAGAAGCTGACCCAGTTCCGGCCCGGGCTTGACTCCGGCACGGATCAGGTCGCCGCCGTTGATGGCGAGCATCTTGAGCGTATAGGGCTCCCCTGCCTTCAGCAGCTCGTGCGCCAGCGCGCGCATCTCCTCAATCGTCTCAACATAATAGAAGCACGACGGGGCCTTGCCAAGTGTGTCGGCACGCTTAAGGTCCATGAGCTCGTCAATCAGGCGGGCCGTGTCGACGCCCTCACCCGAAAGCGCGCGCATCATATTGAGCAGGCAGGAGCGCTCGGGGCGCAGCGGCTTGTCATGGTATTTGATGAGCAGGCACACGTCGCGCACCAAGTCGTGCGAGAGGGCCAGGCGATCCATAATGACGCGCGCCTTCTTGGCGCCGAGCTCGGGATGACCGTAGAAGTGTCCGCTGCCGGCGTGATCGACCGTGAAGCACTCGGGCTTGGACACATCGTGCAAAAACGCCGCCCACATAAGGCTCGACGAGGGCGCGACGCCGTCACACAGCGCGAGCTCCCCCGCCACCGTCAGCACACGGGCGATATGCACGTAGACGTTAAACGCATGATAGACACTGCGCTGATCAAACCCGCGACCCGCTGCCAACTCGGGCACGGCGGCGCAGATGAGCTCGGGATAGCGGAGCATCGCGTCTCCCCCATGACCGGTCGAAAGAATGCCCTCGAGCTCAATACCCACACGCTCACGCGCCACGGCTTCGAGCAGCGGCGCGCACTCGGCAAGCGCACGCTTGGTCTCGGGCTCAATCATAAAGTCCAGACGGCAGGCAAAGCGCACCGCACGCAGCATGCGCAGGGCGTCCTCGTTAAAGCGACGCTTGGGATCGCCGACAGCGCGAATCAGCTTGCGCTCCAAGTCACCCTGGCCGTCGTAGCGGTCGACAAGCCCGCGCTCGGGATGCCAGGCCATGGCATTGACGGTAAAGTCGCGGCGCGCCAGATCGTCCTCGAGCGAGGCGGCACGCTCCACACTCTGGGGATGGCGACCATCGGTGTAAAAGCCATCCAGACGGTACGTGGTGACCTCGATACGCTCGCCATCGGAAATAGCCGTGATTCCGCCAAATTTAATGCCCGACTCCACAACCGCGATGCCGGCGGCCTCGAGCGCCGCTTTGGACTCCTGCCACAGGCCGCTACAGCACATATCAACATCGTGGCTGGGGTACCCCATCAGGGCGTCGCGCACCCAACCGCCCACGTACCAAGCCT
>NZ_JBDMHA010000130.1:0-1562 GCF_039752985.1 Collinsella aerofaciens | reverse complement strand
GCATCGAGCAACTCATCACGTTCTTCCACCGAGAACCCCTCGGCGTAGACGCGCACCACTGGTTCGGTCCCGCTAGGACGGACCAGCAGCCACGTGTCATCCTCGAATGCCAAACGCAAGCCATCCATATGACTAACGTTTTGCGGCACCTTGCCACAAATCGACTTGGGGTTTACGCCCGGCAGCAGGGTTCGCAACGTTTCGGCATCTTCGGCCTCAAGGCGCAAATCGCGTCGACCGTAACTCGTCTTACCAAAACTGTCCTCGAGTTGGTCGACCAGAACGCCCAAAGGCGCGTCCGTCTTTGCCATAAGCTCACACAGAATCAGACAGGCGAGGATTCCATCGCGCTCGGGCATATGCGCGGCGATGCCGATACCACCGGCTTCTTCGCCGCCCATGAGGACGCCGCCCTTCTTCATCTCTGCCGCTATATATTTGAAACCGACTGGTTTGACGGTCACGCGGCAGCCAAGCGCCTCGGCAATGCGACGCACGAGCGTCGAGCACGAAAGATTGACGACGACGCGCCCCTCCAAATTACGAAATTGAACCAAGTCGCCCAAAACGAGCGCCATGATCTGATGCGGATGTATATATCTGCCGCGCTCGTCAACCGCGCCGATGCGGTCGGCGTCGCCGTCGGTCACCAGGCCAGCGCAAGCTCCGTCCTCGATAACCGTGCGCTCGCAAGCGTCCACCCAAGGCTCAACGGGGTCGGGGCAGATATCTTCTTGGTCAGACGCCTGCCCGGCGTGAATCTCGTGCACCTCAACGCCAAGCTCGCGCAGCAAGTCGGCTAGATAGCCCTGGGCTGCGCCGCCCATGGGATCGACAACCACGCGCAAGTGCGCGGCGCGGATGGCTTCGGCATCGACAAACGATGCCACCGCCTGCATATAGTCAGGAATGATATCCGCGGTGCGATATTGCTCCTCGATCCCCATTGGCTCGGGAGCCATGGTCTCTTCGAGCTCTTCGATGACATCCTGGTTGGCGGTTGAGCCGTCACCCATGCGAATCTTGAGGCACAGATAACCCTGCGGATGATGGGACCCCGTCACCATGAGCGCGCCGCACGCCTCACCGTCATAAGCCGCCGCCCACGTAAGGGCAGGGGTCGGGACAGGTCGCGAAGCGAGCACGGCGTCTAGCCCGTGCGCTGCTAGCACACCCGCCGCAAGCTCAGCGAACTCGCGCGCCAGGGGTCGGGTGTCGAACCCTATATATACCGTTTTGCCCGGATTGGTCTTTTGCCACAATTCGCCGACGGCATCGGCGATACGGGCAACGTTATCGGCAGTGAAGTCCTCATCGACGCGAGCGCGCCAACCGTCAGTTCCAAAATGAATTATCGCGCACACGCGCAGACACCTCACAGTGTTTGGATCATGGTACGCGTGAGGTATACCCGCAACACGCACTCGGCAACCTGCTGGCACCAGCATTCACCATTTGGGCAAATGCCGCCGAGGACATGCAAGCAATCAGAACCACCCTTAAAAAGGGTGGTTTGCTCTTAGGGTATAACCCACGGGCCCCGGGCTCGCGTCTAAAGGCGC
>NZ_JBDMHA010000129.1:0-1735 GCF_039752985.1 Collinsella aerofaciens | reverse complement strand
GGAAAAGCTCGATATCGAGGCACTGGGCGCACGAGATGCCGGCCTCCTTGGACTGGAACAGGGCGATCTTGTTTTGCTTTTGGAATGCGTGAGCTATGACGCGAGCGGTCAGGCTATCGAGTATGTAAAGTCCTTCAATCGTGGCGATACGGGCGGCTACACCTATACGTACTAGCTGGGGCTTTGCATCGCGCGCGGTAACAGCCGGTCTGTTTGGGCAATTTGACCGACTGTATATACAACCTTACATGGCTCAAAATCGACCGTTCGCCGAAGGGGATAAATTAATCGACAAAGAGGTATCAAAAAGCCGTAACCTGTAACTGTGATTGGTATCAAATACTAATGATTTGTAACGAGGTGAGACGATGAAGATGCTCGATTACGTTCAGCTTGCCCATGTGCGTATGGGGGAGAACCTCGAGCGTTCGTCTGAGCTGGTAGCGCAGCTCGTTGATATTTTCCAGTCCGGTTCTTTTGACGCACTGCGCATCGTTGCTTCGGGTTCGTCGCGCCATGCTGCGGATTGCACCCGCGATTTCCTGCAAGATACGCTGCAGATGCAGGTGTCCGTTGTGACGCCCGAGGCCTTCGTCGATTTTGAACACACCTATCCACAGCATGCGCTCAACATTGCCGTTTCGCAGAGTGGCTATTCGACCAATACGATCGCGGCTCTTGATTACATGCGCGCACACGATATGGCTGCAGTTGCGCTCACGGCAAACGTCGAGGCACCCATCAAGGAACACGCCGACATCGTTCTTGACTACGGTGTGGGTGTCGAGTCGGTGGACTTTGTGACTCTGGGCGTCGAGGTTCTCGTTGAGTACCTGGTGCTCTTTGGTATTTACGGCGGTCAGGCGCGCGGAACGATTGACGCCAAGGGCGTTGCTCAGCGTCTTGATGGCCTGCGCGAGGCTATCCAGGCTAATGCCGTGATGTGCAAGACCGCCGAGGCATATGTCCAAGACCACATGCTCGAGCTTTCTGAGCACACGCCCGCTATGGTCGTCGGCAACGGCCCCAACTACGGTGTTGCCGAGGAGGCGGCGCTCAAACTGAGCGAGACCATCAAGATTCCTGCCATGCATCACGAAGGCGAGGAGTTCGTCCACGGTCCCGAGATGCAGATTGTTCCGGGCTACCTGGTGTTTATTGTCGACGATCCGCAGGGGTCGGAGCGTCTTGCGAATATCGCCGATGCGCTATCGAACGTGACGGCAAAAACGGTGCTGCTCACGGCCCATCCCAAGGGTAGGGCTCACGAGGTTGTGGTGCCTCAGGTGGCTCCGCTGCTCAGTGCAATTCCCAATCTCGTGTTCTTCCAGACGATTGCGGCAATAATCGCCGAGCGTCTGAAGTCATGGGACGTTCACCCGTATCTCGATGCTGTCTCCAAGCAAATGGAGGTCAAGGCGGAGGGCTACGAAGAGTCAGTCAATGCGCTTAAGGCCAAAGCGGCCGAGTGTTACGGAATGTAAGCGGGTTTTGATGCCCGTTGGCATGGGGGATGTGGAAACAACCCCAGAAAGGAGAGACAAATGAAGGAAACCGAGAAGATCGAGATCATGCATTTCGACCAGGAGGGCTATCTCGAGGACGGCAAGGCGCTCTACGAGACCGGCAAGAAGATGACCGCGCTCGCCGACAAGGTTGCCGACGAGGGCTACGACGCCGTGTTCCTGATGGGCGTCGGCGGCACCTGGGACGAGCTCATGCAGCTCGAGTACCT
>NZ_JBDMHA010000128.1:0-1979 GCF_039752985.1 Collinsella aerofaciens | reverse complement strand
GTGCCCTCCGCCGAGCTCTCCCGCGGCCGCGGCGGCCCGCGCTGCATGAGCATGCCCTTCTGGCGCGAGGACCTCTAGGGTCTTCAAGGACCCGTACAGGTCTTGATACATACATCTAGCTGCCATTAGATGTCTCCCATTGGGGCGGTGCGGGTTTTCGCACCGCCCCAATCTTGTATGAGGAACGTCAACACGATTGGATGACTGCTTTTGTAAGGAGCTTGGCCATGGACATCAAGACGATTGGCGTTGAGGAATGGCTCAACGTTTGGGAGAAGAGCGCCACGTGGGACATCGCCCAGTCGACGATCTCGTCGCTCACCATGGGCGAGCTGCGCGCGCTCGATGAGCAGGACGGCGCCACGTTCTACGAGCGCCTGGACCGCGAGAAGATGAACTACGGCTGGATCGAGGGCTCGCCGGAGTTTAAGGCCGAGGTTGCTAAGCTGTATCGTCGCGAGGTCAATCCCGATCACATTCTGCAGACCAATGGCTGCACGGGCGCTAACCTCAACGCCATCATGGCTGTGGTCGAGCCCGGCGACCACGTTATCGCCGAGTGGCCCACCTACGCGCCACTCTACGAGATTCCGCGCACGCTGGGCGCCGAGGTCGATTATTGGAAGCTACGCGAGGAACTCGGCTGGAAGCCCGATATCGGGGAACTCAAGCGCTTGGTGCGCCCCAACACCAAGCTCATCTGCATCAACAACGCATCGAACCCCATCGGTGCGGTGCTTGATGCCGATATGCTCGGCCAGATTGCCGAGATCGCCCGTTCGGTGGGCGCCTACGTGCTGTGTGACGAGGTGTATCTGCCGCTCGAGAACACTGAGTCCTTTATGTCGATGGTCGACGTGTACGAGAGGGCCATTGTCACCAACTCGTTGTCGAAGACCTATTCGACGCCTGCGGCCCGCGTGGGCTGGGTCGTGGCCGACGAAGAGGTGTCCAACCGCATCCGTACCTATCGCGATTACACCATGATCTGCGGCGGTGTGTTCAACGACGCCTTGGCGACCTATGTGCTTGAGCACAAGGACAAGATCCTCGAGCGCAATCGCAAGATCGTGTTTGGCAACCGCGATATCGCGCAGGCTTGGATCGATACGCAGCATCGCGTTTCCTGGACGGCCCCACAGGGCGTGTCTACCTCGTTTATCCAGCTGGATATTCCCGAGGACGACGAGGAGTTCTGCAAGCGCCTGCTGTCCGAGAGGGGAGTGCTGCTGGTACCCGGCAGCCGCTTTGAGCTTCCCTGTGGCGCACGCCTGGGCTACTGCGCGAGCGAGGACGTTCTGCGCGAGGGCCTGAGGCTTTTGGGCGAGGCACTGGCGGAGTTTGATCGCTAGGATTCCGATGATCTTCGAGGGCCTTATCAAAATTGGCCGAAGATAATCGAAAACGGACCCGTTTCCCTAGGGGAAGCGGGTCCGTTTTTCTATACCGAGAAGTCAAGTTGTTACAAATGGGGCCGTAAAGCGAGTCGGTATCCGCTGGGCCTTATACTGAGCTTCCGGTGAACGGTATCAAGCGTCTGGTAAACGGTAATTTGTTTACCAGAAATGAATAGGACAAACTTTTTTCTGAATAAAAATGAAAATGGTTGAGACGCAGTACGAACCGCTAATTCTATTCATAGCTTTATTGGAAATATGCAATATGAGGGTGGTTTAACAAAGTTTAGTTCCAATTGATTTTTGGATTGAAAACGCGTTTAAGCACGTAAATACACTTTATTAAATCAAAGTGTGCCATGCGTGAAGTATATGTGTATGCCGTTCACCCCTCATATAAAACCGTTCGGGGGCGAGGTGGAAGTATGAACTGATTTTGGATATAAATATGTCGTCAGCAATAACGCCTCACACGGAGGGGCGCTAACGAATCGGCCCTGACAGGGGCCCGAAAGAAAGGTAGGAGGCCATGACGAAAGGTCTGCACGTGCCTTCCGAGATCGGCAAGCTCAGGAAGGTCTG
>NZ_JBDMHA010000127.1:0-1987 GCF_039752985.1 Collinsella aerofaciens | reverse complement strand
ATGTTGGGGTTTGCCTTCAGGAAGAGGTACTTGTCGAACTGGCCGTCATCGGTATAGAGCACCGAAAGCGCCGAACACGGGGCGTCGGTCGAAGCAATGGTGGGACAAATGATAACCGGGGACTCCAGGTAATAGGCGACGGCCTTGGCGGTGTCGAGGATCTTGCCGCCACCGACGCCGACGATGATGTCGCAACCGTTGTCGCGGGCGAGCGCAACCAGGCGATCGACCTCGCCCTTGGAGCACTCGCCGTTAAAGTCCTCAAACAGCAGCTCGGCCTTAGCCTCGGCAAAACCGCCCTCGATCTTGGTGCCGACGCGCTTCTTGCCCGAAGGCGTCACGATGACGAGGGCCTTAGCGCCGAGCGGCTCAACGTAAGAGCCGAGCTTGGCCAGCTCGTCCGGGCCCTGGATGTACTTGCTGGGGCTATTGAAAATTGCAGCCATAACTATCCCATTCTCTAAAAAAAGAAAGGGACTCCGTACAGATACGTGCGGAGCCCCTCGTTACGATAACAAGAGTCGATTAGAAATCGATGTCGGTGTCGTAGTAGCAGGCCTTGAGGATCTTCTCGAAGTCGGCAGCCTTGGTCTCACGCGGGTTCTCCGGCGTGCAGGCGTCCTGCTCGGCGTTCGCGGCGATCTCGGGGAGCTTCGCGAGGAACTCCTCCTCGGAGACCATCTGCGGGTTCTCGGCGTCGACCTTCACGCCACCATTCGCGTAATCCTTGATGGACTGCGGAATGTTGAGCTGGTCGTTGAGGTCGCGAATCTTCTGGACGAGCGCAGCGATGAGCTCCTCGTTGGTCTCGCCGGGAAGGTGCAGGATCTCCTTGGCCACGTAAGCATAACGCTCGGCAGCACGCGGGTCCTTGGAGTTCCACTGGATGACCTTGCCCAGGTACATGGCGTTAGCAGCACCGTGGATGATGTGACCGTTCTCGAAGGCAGCACCGGTCTTGTGAGCCATGGAGTGAACGATGCCCAGCAGGCCCGAGGAGAAGGCGATACCGGCGATGCACTGAGCCTCGTGCATGTGCTGACGGGCCTCATGGTCGCCAGCATAGGACTTGGGCAGCCACTCGACGATCTCGCGGATGCCGTGCAGAGCGTTGGCGTCGGTGAACATAGAGGCGCAGGTGGAAACGTAGGCCTCCATGCAGTGGGTCAGAGCGTCCATGCCGGTATGAGCGCACAGCTTGGCGGGCATGGTGTAGGTGAGCTCGGGGTCGACGATGGCGACATCAGGGGTGATGTTGAAGTCGGCCAGCGGGTACTTGATGCCCTTGGCGTAGTCGGTAATGACGGAGAAGGCAGTAACCTCGGTAGCGGTACCGGAGGTGGAGGAAATGGCGCAGAAGTGAGCCTTCTGACGCAGCTCGGGGAAGCTGAACGGCTGGATGATGTTATCGAAGGACTCCTCGGGATACTCGTAGAAGACCCACATGGCCTTAGCGGCATCGATGGGCGAGCCGCCGCCGATGGCGATAATCCAGTCGGGCTCGAACTCGCGCATGGCCTCGGCGCCCTTCATGACCGTCTCGATGGACGGATCGGACTCGACGCCCTCGAACAGCTTGACCTCGAAACCGCCTTCCTTAAGGTCGGCCTCAACGTCCTGCAGGAACCCGCCGCGGCGCATAGAGCTGCCGCCAGAAACGATGATGGCCTTCTTGCCCTTGAGGTTCTTCACCTCGTGGCGAGCGCCCTCACCAAAGTACAGATCGCGAGGATTGGTAAAACGTCCCATACTGTGCCTCCTAAACAAGCCCCTCTTAGACTTGCGTATATAACGGAGCACCCGATTGGCTCCGTTAGGACCGTTTTGCGCGTTGCCGGCGATGACAATGCGCGATGTCTGAACGTCTCAACGCTCAGACAAGCACTATTTTACCGTTCTGGTTGGTCAGTTATTCACCTAAAGCCAACAATGATGAAACGTTTTTTCTATCCCTGAAGACCCTTGTGGGACATTCATACTCCCAAGC
>NZ_JBDMHA010000126.1:0-2014 GCF_039752985.1 Collinsella aerofaciens | reverse complement strand
ATCTAAGTCAATTCATATAAGATTTCTTATTGCCGAGAGTTTAGGTTCGCAAATACGCAGGTAGACGCACTGTTTGAGTTCTCGGCAAATCTATCGAGATCTATGTAGAGATGGCTGAGGCTTGAGTCCGGGGGTGCCTGGGGGCCGTCTTGCGGAAAGCTCATCCCGGTTTGAGCGTGGATTCCGGGTCGCAGTTTCCGTCTGAAGGCTCAACCGGAAACCGTATCCCGTTTTGGGAGCTGATACCGGCTCGCATTTTCCGCTAGCGGGCCTAACCGGAAACTGCAACCCGTTTTTCGACAAAATAATGGGATGCGGTTTCCGCAAGCACGCTCAATCGCCCTATATTTCAAGTCACCTTTAGCTAACATTTACGCAGCTCAACGGCCCCACCTGCGTGTTTTCTAGTAAACCTTGGCATACTCGGCGAACGGTATGAAGATGCCGGCCAGAGGGTATTGCAAACGGTCGCTCCCGTGGTATGTTTTTGCCCGAATCAAACCGGCGCGCATCGCCTGTAGCGTCGGTCAACAGAGAGGAAACTACCATGGCTCATCCCGTAATTGATGCCGACGAGTGCATCGCTTGTGGCGTTTGCGTCGACTCCTGCCCCGCTGGCGTTCTGGAGCTCCAGGACGTCGCTACCGTCGCTGACGAGGACTCCTGCGTCGCCTGTGGCGCTTGCCAGGACGCTTGCCCCGCCGGCGCGATCACCGAGATCGTCGAGGAGTAACGACTCCCCCACCTGCACACTCAAAAGTACACCGTGCACAAAAAAGGAGGCCTCCGCATCGCCGCGGAGGCCTCCTTTTGCATTCGTGGGCAGCTAATTGGGGACGGTGTCGGGCTAGGACAAATCATCCTCGTAGGGCATTAAATCGGCTAGGTAGCCTTTCTCCTTGAGCATCGCCTCAATTTCGTCGAGGGTCTGTTCGTCCTCCGCCGCAATGCGATGGAAGTGATAGCCGCTCGTCACCGTCAGCAGCGGAAAGCTCTTGCCGCTCTCGATATCGCGCAGATAGCGCTCGACATCGCGACGATTGCGGATGTCCAGGTCGGCCGTAATCTTACCGTACACGCGGTGATTGACAATCACGTTGAGCACGGCGCCGCCGGCGTCGACGATACTCGTGAGCTCATCGCCTGCCTGCTCCACGCTGTGGCGAACCTTGACCAAGCGCGTAGGCACGGCGGGGCTGCTGGGGGCCTCCTGCAGCACGTAGCCGCGGTTGGTCGCCACGATATCGTGCCCATCGGCGCGCAGCAGGGCGATGTCCTGCACCACGATCTGGCGGCTCACACCCACCTCGCGGGCAAGCGCGCTGCCCGATACGGGCCCCTTGGCCCCCTCGAGCACGGCCATGATGGCACGGCGACGCTCGCGGGCGTTCATTATTTACCGTCCAGCAGACGCAGGTGCTTAAGCGAGAGGTCGAGGATCGGCGCGGAGTGCGTCAGGGCGCCCGAGCTAATAAAGTCAACGCCCAGGTCGGCAAGCGCGCGGATATTGCTGGCATCCACGTTGCCCGAGCACTCGGTCTTGGCGCGGCCGGCGATAAGTTCAATAGCGGCGGCCATGTCGTCATGGGTCATGTTGTCGAACATGATGATGTCGGCGCCGGCCTCCACGGCCTCGCGCACCATGTCCAGGTTCTCGCACTCGATCTCGACCGTCGTGGTAAACGATGCATGGGCGCGCGCCATCTCGATCGCGCGCGTCACGCCACCGGCGGCATCGATGTGGTTGTCCTTGAGCATGACGGCCGTCGACAGGTTGTAACGGTGGTTGCTGCCGCCGCCGATCTCGACCGCGGCCTTCTCGAAGACGCGCATGCCCGGCGTGGTCTTGCGCGTGTCGACGAGCACGGTCTTGGTTCCCTCGAGCGCCGCGGCCATGCTGTGCGTGTAGGTAGCGATGCCGCTCATGCGCTGCAGGTAGTTGAGCGCCACGCGCTCGCCCGAAAGCAACACGCGCGCATCGCCGCGCACCTGACCCACATGGTCGCCGGCGTGC
>NZ_JBDMHA010000125.1:0-1986 GCF_039752985.1 Collinsella aerofaciens | reverse complement strand
GATTCAGCGCGGCGTGATGCTCGATGCCCTGGAAGATCACGAACTGCCCGAGTTCCGTTCCGAGGAGTGGTTGTGGCAGGCGCTGGTGCTCGCCGTGCGCGACAACGCCCGAGCCCACGGTGCGTCGCGTGCTGTGGTGGCACTCGAGGGTGACCTGCCGTCATCCCTGCTGGCGGCGCTGGCCGTTGACGCTCTGGGTTCGCGTAACGTAATTGGCCTGGTGCTGGGGCGCAACCGTATCTTTACGCCGGCGCAGGAGGAGGCCGAGGCTGCCCGCTGTGCCGCCGTCCGTGCCATCGCCGAGCGTTTGCACATTCGCACCGTCGAGCGCGATGCACCGGATGCGGCGCGTGTGCTCGATCGCGACGTGTCGGCGGGCGATGCCGAGCGTCTGCGCTCGCGCACGCTGGGCCTCATGCTGGAGGACACGGCGCTCGAGCTGGGTGCGATGGCGCTGAGCCCGCTGTCCAAAACCGAGTATGCGCTGGCGGCGCCGGCGCTTTGCGGCGGCTACCAGGGCGACTTTGCGCCCTTTGGCGATGTGTACCTGTCGACGCTTGAGTTTGTGGCGCGTGTGCGCAACCGCACGTCTGCCGTGGTGCCCCAAGAGCTCGTGACGCTCAACGCGGTGGAGGATTGCATGGAGCGCGTGCTGGCGCAAGCGCTCTCGACGATCGACGGTCCGGTCGATATGCTCGACCGCGCGGCACAGCTGCTCGGCGGGCTTGAGCCGGGTGAGGTCGATGGCGCGCTCGAGGCGCACGTGGACCGCAATCGAGCTTTCGACGACATCCCGATGGCCGCTGGCAAGCCTGAGGCCTGCTCGCTGCTGCTGATGCTCGTTCGACAGGGTGAGGCTGCCCGCCGCATGTTGCCGATGGCGCCGATCGTCTCGGCCCGTTCGTTTGCCGAGCGTGCCTGGCCGTATATGCTCGCGTGGTCCGACCTGGGGCTTAACGGCAAGGAGCGTATGACGGTCGATTCGCTGGCGCGCGCCGAGGTGCGCCGTTTTGCTGACGAGGATACGAGCGAGCGCGTGCGAAACGAGATGATGGGCGTGCTGGGCGAGCTGCTGGGTATTTCGCCCGAGCAAATGGAGGAGCTGCGCTCCGAGGACGGTCAGCGTCGTTTGCACGAGGGAATGAAAAAGTTCGAGGGCGAGGTTCAGGACGCCATCGATAAGATGATGGGCGGTCAGGGCGGCTCGCAAGGTAGTCCCCAGGGTGGCCCGATGCCGCATCCGCCGGTTGATCCCCGACAATTTCCGTTCTTCTCTCAGAACTAGGTCGCTGCGCGCCCGCCAGAGCGGCAATCTGCCTTTCAATCGTCGGACATGACCGCCAGGTCAATGCCCTCCTCTTTCAAGGCACCTTGCTCGCTCTGGCGGGCGCTCGCTTGCGTATACTCAACCTACAATTCGATCTCGGCTGACTTATAGGGCTAGCGTTGTGTTATTCTAGAACAGACGTTCGTGAATGATGCGCGGGGCCTTGTCTTGCGCTGTGCTTGTGGCGAGGGGAGGTTGGCTTGGTTATCTTGGGCATTGACCCCGGTTTGGCTCATACGGGTTGGGGGATTATCGAGGAGCGGCGTGGCGAGGTTCGCTGCCGTGCCTACGGTTGCATCGAGACCAGCGCGGGCAGCCCGCTCGCGGTGCGCCTGTCGCATATCGCCCGTGACCTTAAGGATGTCGTCGAGCGTTATCGACCCGACACGGCTGCTGTCGAGAGCATCTACTTTGGCGCCAACGTTCGCTCGGCCATCCCTACGGCGCATGCCCGCGGTGCTGCACTCGTAGCGCTTTCGGAATGCGCGCTCGAGATTGGCGAGTACACGCCCATGCAGATCAAACAGGCTGTGGTGGGCACCGGCGCCGCGGACAAGCGGCAGGTCGCCTACATGGTACGCACTCTAACACAGCTCGACCACGACCCGCATCCCGACCATGCCGCCGATGCCCTGGCCTGCGCCATCTGCCACGTAAAC
>NZ_JBDMHA010000124.1:0-1994 GCF_039752985.1 Collinsella aerofaciens | reverse complement strand
TCGCCGCTTACATCGCAGATCCTGCGGTCGTTACCAAGACCGCTGGCGGCGACAATGTAATCGTCTACGCCCTGACCTGTGCCCTGTCCTTCGCCGTCGGTGTCACTATCGTCTACAACGGCGTTCGTATGATCCTTGCCGACCTGGTCCCGGCTTTCCAGGGCATCTCCAACAAGCTGATCCCCGGCGCCATCCCCGCCGTCGACTGCGCCGTCTTCTTCCCCTATGCTCCCACCGCCGTCATCCTCGGCTTTGTTGCCTCCTTCATCGGTGGCGTGGTCGGTATGTTCATCGTGGGCGCTACCTTGGGCATCTTCATCATCCCGGGCATGGTTCCCCACTTCTTCTGCGGTGCTACCGCAGGCATCTACGGCAATGCTACCGGCGGTCGCAAGGGCGCAGCTCTTGGTGCTTTCGTCAACGGCCTGCTCATCACCTTTGCCCCGGCTCTGCTCCTGCCTGTTCTTGACGTCTTTGGCTTCAAGAACACTACGTTCGGCGACTTCGATTTCTCCGTCATTGGTATTACGCTTGGCCGCGCTGCCGAGGCCTTCGGTACCACCGGTGTCTACGCGATTCTCGCTGTCCTTCTGGTCGTCGCCTTCGTCCCCAACTTCATCCACACCAAGGGTGCTGTGATTAACCACGTTGAGGAAGAGTAATCCAGGCATACGTTAAGCCCTAATCGGGCGGAGCTCCGATAACCGGCTCCTACACGGAAGCGGTGACGTCTCAAATGAGGCGTCACCGCTTTTTGTTTTGAAGTGGTTGTGAAAACGTATTGACGAAGCATCGTCTCTGCGCCGTGAGCGGAATCAAACGCAATGAATGGCAAAAACGTTTTGCTGCTGGGGTGTCGATATAAAAATGGTAAAACCGTAAAACCGTTCGCCGAGAAGATAAAAACCCGCAGTTCACGCCTTGATAAACATAGGTAAAGTGTTTAGCAGTTTACCGGCCTTATGCAAACGAAAGGAATCAGGCAGATGGCAATCAAGGTGTTCGCTGACGGTGCAAACCTCGAGGGCATGCTCGACATGTACGAGAACGGCAACGTTCAGGGTTTCACGACCAACCCGTCCCTTATGAAGAAGGGCGGCGTGACGGATTACCGCGCGTTTGCCAAGGAGGTCCTAGCCCACATCACCGATGTGTCCGTGTCGTTTGAGGTCTTTGCCGATGACGTCGAGACCATGGAGGTCGAGGCCCGCGAGATTGCTACCTGGGCCGAGAACGTCTACGTCAAGATTCCGTGCGTGACCACCAAGGGCGAGTCCACCGCCGAGTTGGTGCGCAAGCTTTCGGCCGACGGCATCAAGGTCAATGTCACCACCATCTTTACGCCCGAGCAGGTCGACGAGATGGTCGAGACCGTTGACGCCGGGACGCCGTCCATCATCTCGCTTTTTGCCGGTCGTATCGCCGATACCGGCGTCGATCCCATTCCGTTTATGACGGAGTCGGTCAAGAAGGCCGCTGCCAAGTCCAACTGTGAGGTCCTGTGGGCATCCACGCGCGAGCTCATCAACATTTACCAGGCCGAAGCCTGCGGTTGCCAGATCATCACGGTGCCCAACAGCATCCTGGCCAAGCGCAAGAACATCGGCCGTGACCCCTACGAGGTCTCGCTCGACACCGTGCGCGGCTTTGCCAAGGATATCGCGTCGCTCGGCTTCCATATCCTGCCGTAACGCGAACACTGGCTGCGCTGCGAGTTGTTCGCCCGGCCTTTCCTTTCCCTATCGCCCATGCGCTCCGTGAGGGTCGCGCTAGGCAAAGGAAAGGCCGGGGCTGCCGACACAAGCTTGCCAGCAAGTTGGCGCTTGGCTTCCATATCCTGCCGTGGGCAAAGGTACCCCCGCCTGCGCCGTGCAAAATTGAGAGTATTCAGCAAGGTAAAGGTCTTTATCAGTTGACCGAAGCATGGAACGGCCCCCGTTTTGGCTCTGACGACGCTAAAACGGGGGCTGTATTTTGCTTTTTCGTCTCTGAGG
>NZ_JBDMHA010000123.1:0-2077 GCF_039752985.1 Collinsella aerofaciens | reverse complement strand
AACGAAAGGGCGCTGACCTTCTGGTCGCGCCCTTGAAGTTGAACGTCAGATTGTCCAAATGCGGCCCGCGCAGCGTCAAGCGGTTATGCGGTTTGGTAAAACCGCGTAACTCTAATAGTTGGCCTCGTAGCCGTTGCCGTCGCCGGTGGGCTCTTCGTAGTAGTCCGAATCGCTCGAATCGCTTGAGTCATCGGAATCGTCAGAGCTGACCGATGAGGTTGCGGTACCGTTTGCGTAGTCGTCAGACGTGTTGTTGTTCAGGTCGCCGATCGTAGAGCTGGAACCGTCGGAAAGACCCATGGTGTTGGGACCCTTGGGATCCTTGCCGGCATCGACGCGCTCCATCATTTCCTTGAGCTCGTCCTCGTAGACAAAGACGTAGCTCACACCGTCGATCATGGTGCTGTCGTCGGCGTACGAGGGCAGGTTGGCCGAGTAGATACCGTCGACATCCATACCGCGCATGGCGTTGACCGTAGCCACGATATCCTGAACGCTCATATCGGTTACGAGCATATCGGACAGCGAATTAACCAGGCCAAAGATCTTCGTGGCATCGAAGTTATTGAGAATCTGGTTGGCAAGGGCGCCAAGCACCTGACGCTGGTGGCGCATGCGCGTGTAATCGCCGTCGGCATAGGTGTAGCGGCAGCGGGCATAGGTAAGGGCGGTGGCACCGTCCATATGCTGCTGGCCAGCGGTAATCTTAATATCCAGGTGCTCGGGGTCGTCAACATCATCGGTTGCGTTAATGTCGATACCGCCAACCGAATCAATCAGCGCCTGCATACCGTCGAAGCTGACCTCGGCATAGTGGGAAATCTGAACACCGCACAGCTCGTTGACCGCCTCGACCATGGCCTCGGCGCCGCCAACGGTATGGCAGGCGTTGATCTTCATGGTCTCGCCCTTGTACTCGACCTTGGTGTCGCGCGGAACGGAAATGAGCGTCGCCTGCTTTTGCGTGGGGTCGATGCGTGCCAGGATAATCGAGTCGGCACGATACGTATCCTCGCCCGGACGGCCGTCGGTGCCAAGAAGCAGCACGTAGAACGGATCCTTTGCCTCATCGGTGTCAACCAGAACCCGACGCAGATTGTCGGTAATGACATTAGAATCGCCGAGCTTGCCCATAATGGTGGCAAACCACAGGCCGGCAGCGGTAGTGGCACTCAGCAGCACGCCAAGCACGACAATGAGCGCGACGTGACGAATCGTGTGGCTACGACGACGTTGGCGAGCGCGCTCGGAATAGCGAGCCACGTTATCGCGACTGTAGATCTTGGCCTGCGCACCAGTTGAGGGTCTTCGGGTGGCGGTATCCGCGAGGGGCTTTTTATTAAACATAGGCAACCTGTATTAGTAGATGACGGGATCGGGGACGGTAGCATGCTCGACATGCGCGCCGAGCGCCTGCAGCTTTTCGACAAACTGCTCGTAGCCGCGCTTGATGTGATAAATGGCCGAAACCTCGGTCGTCCCGTCGGCGATCAAGCCCGCTACGACGAGGGCCGCTCCGCCACGCAGATCGGGCGAGGTAACCTGTGCACCCGAGAAGCCCTTGACGCCATGAATCATGGCGTGATGGCTCTCGATACGAATGTCGGCACCCATGCGCACCAGCTCAGAGGCAAACATAAAGCGATTCTCGAAGATGTTTTCGGTAATAACGGAACTGCCATCGGCAAGGGCGGAGAGTACCATAATCTGCGCCTGCATGTCGGTCGGGAAACCGGGGAACGGAAGCGTCTGGATATCGACCGGCTTGATACGCTCGGCACGGTTCACATGGACGCCGTCGTCGGTACGCTCGCAGTCGATACCCATGAGCTCCATCTTCTTGAGCACCATGCCCAAGTGAATGGGGCAAAAGCCCATGACATCGACACCGCGATCGTCGGCCATCAACGCACCGGCAACGATAAAGGTACCGGCCTCGATGCGGTCGCCCACTACGCGATGGGTAACAGGATGCAGTTCTTCCACGCCCTCGATGGTCACGACGGGCGTACCCGCGCCGACAATCTTGGCGCCCATCTCGTTGAGCATGTTGGCGAGATCGACGATCTCGGGCTCG
>NZ_JBDMHA010000122.1:0-2273 GCF_039752985.1 Collinsella aerofaciens | reverse complement strand
ATGGTTCGATGTCTGCCCGGATGCGACACTGAAGTAAGTGTCCATCCTCGCAGTATCCGGTTCTCAAGGTGCACGCCTGCGCTGGTTCCCGGTTCCACCGGGCCGCGCGGCAAGGAGATATATTGCCAGACCGGAGGGGCCCCGTGGGCGGGAATCTGGGCGTACACATTTCCTACACATCTAAGTACTCTCGGCTGGCTGGTTAAAAACAGGAGGGGACCTCGCATCCGAGATCCCCTCTTTCGCCCATCTATAGCAATAGACTCTTAAATACCTTATGCCAGCAGCTTGCGACCGGACTCCTCGATCGCGTCAAGTGCTGCATCTGCCTCGGCGGCATCCGCGCCCTTAGCGAAGATGTACAGCTTAATCTTGGGCTCGGTGCCGGAAGGACGAACAATACCCTTGTTGCCACCCTCAAGATCGAACTCAATGACGTTAGCCTTCGGCAGGCCGTTCACGCAGGTGTTGTAATCCACGACGGCCTCAATCTTGGAACCGGCGAGCTCCGCGGGCGGGTTCTCGCGCAGACCGGCCATGATGCCGGCCATCTTTGCCGCACCCTCAGCGCCCGGATAGCTCAGCGAAATCGTCTTGTTGTGATAGTAGCCATACTTCTCGTACAGCTCGTGCATCGCATCGGCAAGGTTCTTGCCCTGGAGCTTGTAATACTGTGCCATCTGGCAAATCAGAAGCGAAGTGCTCACGGCGTCCTTGTCGCGCACGTGGTCGCCGGCCAGATAGCCGTAGCTCTCCTCGAAACCGAAGATAAAGCGATCGACCTCGCCAGCATCGGAAAGCGAGGTAATGATGTCACCGATGTACTTGAAGCCCGTCAGGCAGCGACGGAGCTCAAAGCCGTACTCGTCGGCCAGTGCGTCAACCATAGCGGAAGAAACGATAGTAGTAACGGCAACCTTCTTGGTGAGATCCTCGCCGCGGGCGGCACGTGTCTTGCAAATATAGTCGAGCAGCAGGACGCCCATCTCGTTACCAGTCAGCAGCAGGTAGTCATCACCATTCTTGACGGCAACGCCAACACGGTCGGCGTCGGGATCGGTTGCAAGCAGCAGATCAGGGTGAACCTGCTCGCAGAGATCGATGCCCTTCTGCATGGCCTGACGGATCTCGGGGTTAGGATACGGGCAGGTCGGGAAATCGCCGTTAGGCTCCTTCTGCTCGGGAACAACCGTGACATCGGTGATGCCAGCGCGCTCGAGCACCGTCGTGACGGGAATGAGGCCAGTGCCGTTGAGCGGAGTGTAGACGAGCTTAAGCGGTGCGCCGGCAATCTCCTCGGCAGAAAGGTTAGTCACGCCGCGGGCGAGAACGGCGTCATAATAACGCTCGAGGCACGAGTCATCGATCCAATTAACCAGACCCTGCTCAAGAGCCTCATCAAAGTCCATGGACTTCACGCCGGTAAACGTATCGGTCTCGGCGATAGCCCTAGAAATTGCATCGGCGGCCTCACTGGTGATCTGGCAGCCGTCGGGGCCATAGGCCTTATAGCCGTTATAAGGCGCTGGATTATGACTAGCGGTCATGCAAATGCCACCGGAGCACTTAAGGTCACGGACGGCCCAGGAAAGCGTCGGCACGGGAGAAATCTTAGGATACACGAGAGCAGTCACGCCGTTTGCCGCAAGAATGGCAGCCGTCGTCTTAACGAACAGTTCACCCTTATTGCGGCTATCGCGAGCGATGGCAACCATCGGATGCTCGAAGGTCGCATTGAGGTAGTCAGCGAATCCCTGCGTCGCGCGACCGACCGTATAAATATTCATACGGTTAGTGCCTGCACCGATAGTGCCACGTAGACCGGCGGTACCGAAGGCGAGATCTTGGAAGAAAGCGTCGGTGATGGCGTCTTCGTCACCCTGCTCCTTCATTGTGTTGAGCTCAGCGAGGAGCTCCTCGTCCTTGACATTGGCAATCCAAGTATCAAGCAGCTCATGAACATCTGCCATGTGAGTCCTTCCGTCACAATCAATAAAACAACCCGTATAAAACAGGACAAGCGCATCAGCGCGCTAAAGCAAATATTAGTCCATTGAGAACAGAGAACCGGCCACAGAACGGTGAACGTTTATATTCACCGGTGGATGATTGGATTGATTAAATTGCTTAGAGAATGTCATCTGTAACGCAAAAAAGGGGGAGGCCGCGAGGCCTCCCCCTTCTCAATTCAAGCGCACGGCTCGGTGCCGTCCACCGGTCAGCGGCGCCCTGGCCTCCCACGGGCTGACCCCGCAGTACTCTCGGCGCGATGG
>NZ_JBDMHA010000121.1:0-2195 GCF_039752985.1 Collinsella aerofaciens | reverse complement strand
GGCGGAGAGGCGGGTGAGCCTTCCTCCGATGCCGACCCCGCTGCCGGAGAGCCCACCACAGAGCCCACGGCAAATCCCTCGCTGAAACCCGCGGCCACGACAACCAAGACAACAACGACGTCCAAGACGACGGTAACCAAGACCACTATATCCACGTCCTCTAGGCCCAAGACTGCCACTGAGACCACCGCGACGCTCCCCAAGGCCGGCGACAACAACTGGATCGCCGCCTCTTTATCGTTATTCCTGCTGGGATTGGCACTTTTTGGTGCCGCATATCGCTGCTGAGGTGCCATATTTTCAGAAGTATGCGGTGATCGATTTCTCATCTATTTGCTAATCACCGATTATCGCTAATCGATGACCTTACAACTGGCAGCATGCCGTCGCATCACCAAGAAGATCATCTCTCAGCATTTGCCGAGCACATGTCGGCTATAAGTTCAATTCGCGACATTGATAGCGCCCTATGACAAACAAGAAAGATTTCTTCTCTCCATTCATAATCATCTTCAAGGACGACATCGTCTGAATGCCTATTCTGGATGGAAATCCGAGGCAAACACGTGAGCACGGAAACTCAGATTGCAGCATCGATGGAATCTGGAGGCTACTGTTTCTACCTGAAAGGACACGAGGGGGCTCATTGCACAGACGACACCGTGGAAGGCGCGCCAACATCATACTTGCCCCATCGCGGAGTTATAAAGCGCGGTTCAGCCTTTGCGCAAAATTAAAGACTGGTAAAATGACCCTATAGCCGGTTCGAATTAGCGTTTGCGCATCGCAATCGGAAGTGCTTTGTTTGCACATTATATTCTGCTACGTGTCTATCAGGTACGACTCTACGGAGGAACCGGCTATTAACTTTAAGGATAATCTGATGCTCAACGAACTTCAGTCGAAAGGCGATCTGGCTGGGTTTCTTGGCCTGTCCTTGGAAAAGCTTGATCTCTTTGTATATCCAACTTCCATGTATGACCTATATAGAAATAGATTGGTCCCAAAAAGAAACGGTGGCTATCGAGAACTATTAATCCCAAGATCTGATTTAAAAAGGGCTCAAAGACTCATCGCCTCTGAGCTTGAAAAAGGCTATAAGCCATTGCCTTGTGTCCATGGTTTTGTCAAAGGACGGTCAATAAAAACAAATGCTGAAAATCACATTGGCTCGCAAGTAATTGTTGGCCTGGATATTAAGGACTTCTTTCCTTCTATCTCGTCAAGACGAGTGTGCGGGCTTCTTGTTTCCAAGAAGCTAGGTCTAACCCCTGAAGTTGCATTCTGTATTTCAAGGATTGTTGCGACACCGAAAGGACTCCCTCAAGGCGCTCCCTCATCTCCTATTATTTCGAACATGATTTGCCTCGGGATGGATAAACAGCTAATGCACCTATCGCGAGAATATCGATACCAATACTCTCGATATGCCGATGATCTTACGTTCTCATTTAATAGTTCTTACTTCTTTTATCGAAATTTTTATTCAGGTGGAAAGCTCAGGTTGCCCAATAAGCTACGAAACGCAATCACTAACTTCCATGGAATCGAATCGTTTGAGCTCAACGAGGATAAATCGTTTTACAGTTGCAGTTTTTCAAGACAACTGGTCACGGGCGTTGTCTGCAATCAAAAGACAAATATAAAACGCGAGCAATATCGGCGACTCCGCTCAACGCTCCATCGACTGAGCAATGGCGACATTGAAGGCGCGATGGGCTGCTATTACGGTAAAACCATTGCCAAGCTTACCGATGCAGAAAGAGGGTCGTTTGAAGCGTCTCTACGCGGAAGTCTTGATTTTTACAAATCTCTTATTAAGGATCCCTGGACATCGGGTCCACTTATGCGTTTAGGCAGCCTGTACAATAAAACGAAACCAGAAGACACACCTGTTTTCCCAGTTGCACTTCAGCAAGACTCGCTTCTATATCTAGAAGGAGAGGATGACAAGCAAAACTCATTTGAGGGTCTCGGGTTTTATTTGGCTGGCTACGGTCTTGTTACGGCCTGGCATGTGATATGCGATGCCGTTTCCCGTGATAAAAATAGCAGGGAAATTAAATTATTCAGCTCAGATAAGACGCCGCTTGCAATTTTTAGGTTTGGAAATGAGGTGGTTCAGGATAACAAACGCGATGCCGCAATATTACAAGATGTTCCTCCTGCGATCTTAAAGAACATTCCCCTTCTTC
>NZ_JBDMHA010000120.1:0-2322 GCF_039752985.1 Collinsella aerofaciens | reverse complement strand
CACCTTGACCGTGTCACCGACGCGCACCACGTCGCTCGGGTGCTTGACAAAGCGATTGGCCAGCTTGGAGATATGCACGAGGCCGTCCTGGTGCACGCCCACGTCGACGAACGCGCCAAAGTCGACGACGTTGCGCACCGTCCCCTTGAGCTCCATGCCGGGTTCCAGGTCGTCGATGGAAAGCGCCGAGCGGCTAAAGACCACCTCGGGCGCGTCGTCGCGCGGGTCGCGGCCGGGCTTCTTGAGCTCGTTGACGATGTCGATGAGCGTGAGGGTGCCGCAGTTCAGGTCACTTGCCAGCGCCGAGATACTGCCCAGACGGCGCTCGATGTCGGGCACGCCGCCGCGGCTGAGCTCGCTGGCTTTAACGCCGGCGCGTTCCAGGACGGACGTGGCCACCTCGTAGCTCTCGGGGTGGACGCTCGTCGCGTCGAGCGGGTTTTTGCCGCCGCTGATGCGCAGGAAGCCCGCGGCATTGAGGTATGCCTTGGGTCCCAGCTTGGGGACCTTCTTGAGCTGGCGGCGATCGGTAAAGGCGCCGTTTTCCTCGCGGTATGCCACGATGTTCTTGGCTACGCTCGGCGTGATGCCCGATACGTATCCCAGCAGGCTCGCGCTCGCGGTGTTGACGTCGACGCCCACACGGTTGACGACGTCTTCCACCACGTGGCCCAGGGTACGCGAAAGCTCGGTCTGGTCAAGGTCGTGCTGGTACTGGCCCACGCCGATGGACTGGGGCGGAATCTTGACGAGCTCTGCCAACGGGTCCTGCAGGCGGCGGCCCAGGCTCATGGCGCCGCGCACGGTGACGTCCAGGTCGGGATACTCCTGGCTGGCGAGCTCGGAGGCGGAGTACACCGACGCGCCGGCCTCGTTGACGATGGTGTAGCGAAGGCTGGGCGCCTGCTCGGCAATGAACTCCGAGACGACTTCCTCGGTCTCGCGGCTGGCGGTGCCGTTGCCGATGACGATGGTGTTGACGCCGTCCTTCTTGACGAGGCGAGCAAGCTCGCGCTTGGTGCCGGCGACGTCGTGGCGCGGCTTGGTGGGATAGACCACGCCGTGGTCGAGCAGCTTGCCGGTCTCGTCCATGACGGCGACCTTGCAGCCGGTGCGGTAGCCCGGATCGAGCGCGAGCACGCGGGCGCCGCGCACGGGGCGGGCCGAGAGCAGGCCCTCAAGATTCTTGGCAAAGACGTTAATGGCCTCGGTCTGGGCGCGGACGGTGAGCTTGGCACGGGCTTCGCGCTCCAGCGAGGGGGCCATGAGGCGCTTGTAACCGTCGGCGATGGCGGCATCGAAGATGGGGGCAAACACGCCCTGGCGTCGGGGCCAGCGGCTGCCGAGGCGTGCCGTGGCGGCGGCGCCGTCGACGTTCACACGCACGCGGAGCTTGCCCTCGCGCTCACCGCGGTCGATTGCCAGCACGCGGTGGTTGGGTATACGGCGCAGTGGCTCGTCATAGCTGTAGTACGGCTCGTAGGGGGTCTTCTCGGTGGGGTCGGTGGCCTCGACGACGATATCGGCGGTGTTTTGTGTAAAGGCGCGCAGGTCGGCGACGTTCTCGGGGTCTTCGGCCACCGTCTCGGCAACGATGTCGGCGGCGCCGGCAAGCGCCTTTTCGGGTGTGTCGAAGCCGGCCTTCTCGTTGACGTATGCTGCGGCGGCATCGAGCGCACTGCCCTTGGCCGAGGCCTGCATGATGATCATGTTGGCGAGCGGCTCAAGGCCGGCCTCGCGGGCCTTCTGCGCGCGGGTCATGCGCTTTTTGCGGTAGGGCTTGTAGAGGTCCTCGACACGCTGGAGCTGCGTGGCCTCGCGAATCTGCTGCTCGAGTTCGGGCGTGAGTTTGCCCTGGGCGTCGATGAGCAGAATGACGTCCTCTTTGCGCTGCTCAAGATTGCGCAGGTAGGACAGGCGCTCGTCGAGTGCGCGCAGGGCGACGTCGTCCATGCCACCCGTGGCCTCCTTGCGGTAGCGCGAGATAAAGGGGATGGTGTTGCCCTCGTCGATGAGCTTGACGGCCGCCTCGACGTTGGCGGCCTTAAGGTTGAGCTCGTGGGCGAGCTGGGCGATAAGATCCATGGGACTCCTTGCGTTTAAGGTGCGTTTGCAGCACAGGGCTACCAAGGATACCACCCGTCCCAAAAGACTGTTTTGGGGCCGTGCCATGAAAACGGCCTATCTACTACGTTTAACCCGTATGGGTCGACCATCCCCCGGTTTTCAGAGAATACGCAAGCCGTCTACCTGCACTGATAATTGTTCTCGGGGGAAGCGGGCACTGCGGGGCGCGGCAACGGCGCGCGATTTCCGCGTCGC
>NZ_JBDMHA010000119.1:0-2452 GCF_039752985.1 Collinsella aerofaciens | reverse complement strand
TAGAAGCGCTCACCGTCATAGGCAATGCTTCCCTTCTCGCCAAGCGTGGCAACCGCAACGCGCGGTCCCAATACCTGCACGCGGCGTACCCAGTCTCGTAGCTCCGGAGTGTCCTCTTCAAACGACATGAACGCATAGTCAACGTAGGGAAAATGGTTCTCGCAGGCATATTCGGGATCCTGGCTGAACACCGAGAAGTCCATAACCACCGTCTTGCCCGCATCATGCCATTCGGGCAGGAGGTCCAAACAATTGCCAAACAGGTCGGTGTGAATGATGTCATGTTCTAGGATAAACGCCCGGTCGTCTTCATTCGGTCGATATGTCTCCATTACGCCATCGATTGCCTCGAGATGTACGCGATCGACGCCGTCTTTCAACGCCATGAGCATCACCGAGGTGTCGCCATCCTCCACCCGCAGATGTGAGATATCGAACCCCTCGGCGGCCAGCGCCTCCCTCATCTTGTCTCCGTACTCGTCCTTGCCGACGACCGACACGGCGGATACCGAAACGCCCATTCGTGCAAGATGGATACCCCAGTCAATGCCATTACCAGTCGGATAGAACACGCCGATGTTTTGATAGACGTCCGCACAGCAAAAACCAGCCGCACACGCTTTAATACCCATGGTCTTCTCCAATGTTCAAAAGGGGGCCCACCACATAACGAGCCCCCTTTTCGCGTTTCGCTTATTGTTTTGCATCGGTTGTCCAAGGCCTCATAGCCAGACCGCCGTACGCTTTCTTAAGCTATTCGACGATTGGCGCTCCGTGGCCCCAAGAACCTTCCATGCCGCACACGGTCGAGGCAAACCCGGCAGCAAAGTCGAGCGCGCGCTCGATGGCCTCGGCGCCATCCTCGCCACGCTTGGCGGAATCGAGATAGCACATCAAAAACGAGGTGAGGAACGAGTCGCCCGCCCCCATGGTGTCCTTCATGTCCGTTACCGGTTTAGCCAGCTGGCGGTAATAACGCTTGCCGTCGTAAGCGATGCAGCCCTCGGCGCCCGCCGTAGCCGACACAAAACGCGGACCCAGACCCTTCACCCATGCCAGACGCTCGCGAATCTCGTCCTCACTCGCGGCATCCGCCGCACTAAAGAAAGCAAAATCGACGTAGGGCGCAATCTGCTCGTAGTACTCGTCGGTGGAGTCGTCCGAAAAGTCAAAAGAGACCGTGACGCCCGCAGCCTTCAACTTGGGCAGCTCGCGCTCGGTAAAGCAATAGTTGCCCGAATGAACCACATCGAACTGCTTCATGTACGAAAGGTCAAAGCGATCGAGGACATAGCGCGCATCGCCACGGATACCGCCCTCGTTGGAGCCGAGGAAGACACGGTCACCGTCAACGACGGTCACGCGAGCCGCTCCGTTCTCGCCAATCATCTGCTCGCACTTGTCAAGCTCGATACCCTCATCCTCGAGGCTTGCAATGACATGCTCGGCAGCGGCATCATTGCCAAAAATGCCCATGTATGCGGAGCGTGCGGCACCGCATTTCTTGGCATAAACGGCGAAGTTCACCGCATTGCCGCCGGGATACATGGTGTGGATATGCTCGTAGCGATCGACGACGTTGTCGCCAAATCCGAGCGCGTTAACGTTAAATGCCATGGCCTTTGTCCCTTCTAGTACTCGACAACACCCATATAGCGACGGAAATCGGGATCGTGATCAAACACCTTGCCGCGTGCGGCACGCAGCTCGCAGTTCATGGCGTAGAACAGCACCGGGTCCAGATAGGCACGGACGCTCGCCGGCACGGCTTCCATACCGTACTCCTTGGCATCGAGCACCATCAGCGTATCGGTATGCGTCTTAAGGAACGCCAGGGCGCGCTCGTCCATAGCACGGCACTCGCTGGAGCCCATCTGCAGGAAGTAAAAAACGCCATCCTGAGTAGCCTCGAAGGGGCCATGGAAGTACTCGGCAGAGTGGATGTAGCTGCAGTGCTGCCACTGCATCTCCATAAGAGAGCAGATAGCGAAACCGTAGGTCTGGCTAAAGTTGGGACCGCTGCCCAGAATATAGAAGAACTCGTGCTCCTGGCAAAGCTTGGCAAAGCGATCGCCCAGCTCGGCATTTACCTTCTCGCGTGCCGGGGGAAGAATCTTATCCATCTCGGCGATACCGGCATACATATCGGCAAGATCGGCGTAACCCTCCTGCTGATCGAGCAGCTCTGCCGCAAGCGACAGCGAAATGCCAGCGGGGACCTCGGCCTGCGGCACGCCCTCGCCCCACGGGTAGACCCACGTGGTCCATTTACCGGTGTCGATCTTAGATCCAGCGTTGTCGGTCTGGGCGATCACCGTAGCGCCGGCAGCAAGGGCAATCTCGCAGCCCTCGACGACCTCGGGGGTATTGCCGCTGTGGCTGCAAGCGATGACCAGGGACTTCTCGCCCAGACGACGCGGACGCATAATGTCGAATTCACGCGCGGTATAGA
>NZ_JBDMHA010000118.1:0-2560 GCF_039752985.1 Collinsella aerofaciens | reverse complement strand
CTGCTGTTCTCGCTGCCGTCGGTGGCAAGGAGAACGTCAAGACCGTTGACTGCTGCGCTACTCGCCTGCGCTTTGAGCTTGGCGATTCCGAGCTGGTCGACGAGGCCGCCTGCAAGAAGGCCGGCGCTCTGGGTGTCATGAAGATGGACAAGGGTGCTACCCAGGTCATCATCGGCACGCAGGTCCAGGCTGTTGCCGAGGAGCTCAAGAAGCTTCTCTAAGCCTTAAAGACGTATCTGTCTTACAAAGGGTCGTCCCGCTCCGCGGGGGCGGCCCTTTTTGCTACCTCAATACTTGATGCAGTGATGTAATTGGTATTACAGTGTGCAGGCTATCAACCGGCAAACAATATTGAAATATGCTTGTTGACCTGCTGCTATTCCATTAAAACTGCTATAGTACGTGGTGTCTGGTTACAACCAATTTCGAGTCATTTATCCGGCAGGTATCATTATGGCAATGGGAGCGCGTAAACAACCTCTGTACGATCAGCTCGTCGATCTGTTGACCGATAAAATCGATCACGAACTTCGGCCCGGCGACTATTTGCCGTCCGAGCGTGACCTGTCGGAACGCTACGGACTCTCGCGTACGACGGTTCGCCTTGCCCTGCAGGAGCTTGAGCGCCTGGGCCTGGTGGTTCGTCAGCGCGGCCGTGGAACCATGGTGTGCGACCGCTCTCTGCAAACGGCAAACCTCACGCAGACCTATAGCTTTACCGAGCAGATGAAGGCGATCGGCCGTGTGCCCAAGACGACGATTCTCGAGTTTACCGAGGTCGAGGCTGACAAGAATATTGCCGTAGAGATGAACGCGCGCCTGGGCGAGCGTCTGTACAAGATCAAGCGCCTGCGTATTGCCGATGGTGTGCCGCTGATGATTGAGTGTACATATCTGCCGAGTCGCAAGTTCTTTGCGCTTAAGCGCCCCATGATCGAGAACAAATCGCTGTACGACATGATCGAGCAGGACTTTCACGAGAAAGTTCGCGTGGCAGAGGAAGAATTCTACGCGAGTATCGCACGCCATTCCGACGCTCGTCTGCTCGAGATTGCCGAAGGCGCACCGGTCCTGGATTTGATTCGTACCACATATGACATGAACAACGAGGTTATCGAGTATACGCGTTCGGTTGCGCGTGCCGACCAGTTTAAGTACAAGGTCTACCACAACCGCGCAGTCTAAAGTTATTGGGTATAAACGGCTTGGCGTGTTTTGCGGCGGGTGCAAAATGTGCCAAGCGGTAGAAGGCAACGAACAATCGCTCGAATTAACAATGCAGTGGTTTTTGATCCGCCCTAAAACGCACTGCGGGTACGGGAGCATAGATGAGCACGTATGCTATCAAGGCCGACAAGTTCTTTTTGCCGGCGGGGCCGCAGCTGGGCGGCTTCCTGATGGTCGAAGACGGCGTCTTTGGCGCTTGGCAGGCCGATGAGCCCGCTTGCGAGATCAAAGATTATTCGGGTACATGGATTGCACCGGGTATGGTGGACACCCATATCCATGGTTTTTATAACCATGCCACGACCGATAACGATGCTGAGGGTATCAACATCAGCTCGACCGAGCTCGCTCGTCGTGGTACCACCAGCTGGCTGCCTACGACCTTTACCGACGGCGTGGAGCAGATCAAGGACGCCTGTGCCGCTATTGCACAGGCGGACGAAGAGCGCGGGCCCGAGTTCTGCGGTGCTCGTATTCAGGGTATCTACCTGGAGGGTCCGTTCTTTACCATGAAGCATGTGGGCGCCCAGAACCCCGCTTATCTGATCGACCCGTCCGAGGAAGTTTTTGACGAGTGGCAGGAGGCCGCCGGCGGTCGTATCGTCAAGAGCGCCATGGCGGCCGAGCGTGACGGCGCTGCCGCTTACGCCGCGGCTCTGAGCGCAAAGGGCGTCGTAACCTGTATTGGGCACTCCGATGCCACCTATGATGAGTGCGCCGCCGCCATCAATGCCGGCGCCAGCTGCTTTACGCATACCTACAACGGCCAGCGCGGTCTGCATCACCGCGAGCCGGGTGTCGTCGGGGCCGCTATGACCACGCCCAACACCTATGCCGAGATTATCTGCGATGGCAAACATGTGAACCCTGCTGCTATCAAGGCCCTGCTGCAGGCCAAGGGCTGGCAGCACACGGTGCTGATTACCGACTGCCTGGGTTGCGGCGGCATGCCCGAGGGCAAGTACACCAGCGGCGGCATGGACGTCGTTATGAAGGACAACCTTTGCTGGCTCGCCGATGGCTCTGCTATCGCCGGTTCGGTGCTCACGCTCGCACAGGGCGTAAAGAACATCGTCGACTGGGGTCTTGCGAGCGCCGATATCGCCATTCGCATGGCCACCGAGGTGCCCGCGCGTTCTGCTCACGTCGAGGATAAATGTGGCAGCATTATGCCTGGCCGCGATGCCGACTTTGTTGTGTTCAATCCCGACCTTACCCTGGTCGAGACGTATGTGGGTGGCAACAGCGTCGGTAACGCGTTTGCCGAGTAGCCGCCAAAGAAGCGATCCGAGAGGGGATTTAGATGATTTACGGTGCATTGGGCGATATCGAG
>NZ_JBDMHA010000117.1:0-2806 GCF_039752985.1 Collinsella aerofaciens | reverse complement strand
GGTGTAGCCATGCGGCGAGCAGGGCTCGTCGTGACGAACCTCATAGAGCGACGGCACGTAGTTGCCGGCAATGGATGCAAGCTGCTCGACAATCTGCGCGCGCGGGACCCCTTCGTCACGCAGGCGGCGATGCAGCTGGCAGGTCTCGAGCAGCGATTCCTCGCCCTCACCGATGAGGATGGCATCGAAGAAGGCCGCGTACGGCTCGGGGTTGTACACCGAGGGGCCGCCGGCGATGATGATAGGGTCGTCTTCACCTCGGTCGGCCGCTAACAGCGGAATGCCAGCGAGGTCGAGTGCCTCGAGGAAGTTCGTCACCGCCATCTCGTGCGGCACATGCAGGCCGACGATATCAAACGAAGCGACCGGCGCTGCACCCTCGAGCGACAGCAGCGGAATGCCTGCCTCGCGCATGGCGTCACCCATATCGGGCCACGGCACATAGCCGCGCTCGCAGGAGATGCCCTCGGCCTGGTTAAGGATGTTGTAGAGGATGGCGATGCCCTGGTTGGGCAGACCGACCTCGTACACATCCGGGTAGATCAGGCAGCAACGGTAGTCGGCATCGGCCTTGGAAAGCGTACCCCACTCGTGATCGATATAGCGACTCGGCTTCTCGACCTTGGCGAGCAACGGCTCAATTAAATGAAAACAGTCTTGGTATGCAACGCGCAACGGAAAACCCCTAAGCAGCGAGATCTGATGCGTCCTGATAGGACGCCATAGGACGGGTAGCGCCCGCGACCGCAGTCACCAGATCGCGAACGCGGGAAAACGTGGCAGTGACCACCTCGTTAGCACGGCTGTAGTCGACATCGCGCTCGTAGAGCGAAACGAGCGCACGGCCCATGCCATAGGTGCCCGCGGCAGCAGCGAGCGCCTTGACGGCAAACCCAATATGCGGCGTCTGCTTGACGAGCGCGCGGGTGACCGCGCGGATCACAAGACCGCCGGCAAGCACGCCCGCGACCTCGTAGCCGCGCTCAGGCTTAATGCCGCGTCCAAAGACGGCAGCGAGCTCAAAGAGCATGCCCACCTGCGCCAGCGCCATAACGGGATAATCGGTGCCCGGCAAAAACACCAAAGCCCCGGTCGCCATATTGGTGAGCGCACACGAGGTGATGATACGATTGGCCGCCGCGATGCGCATGAAGGCAAAGTTCGCCGCAAAAGCCGTTTCCTTGTCGGTGCGATCGAGAATCCAGCGGGCAAGCGTCTCGAGCAGATACGTCTTATCGGTTGCCGCCACCACACCGAGCATGGGCGTGGACTCCTCGATAAACGGCACCTCCACAGCAGACTCGGCAAGCACGCACACGGGCGCGCCGGCGATCACGAGCTCCTGCACGGCACTCTCCAAGCGGTCGGAACCACACGAGAGCACCAGCACCACATCGGTATCGGTCTTTGGAGCAATTCGCTCCTCCCCCAGACGCTCGACGCGCACAATGCCCGAGGTCGTCTGCGGCACAAAGGCGTCACGCACCGTCTCGGCCAGAAAGCGCGAGGCGGACGAATCCAGATAGACCGAGACGCGCACCGGCGTATCGGAATCCTTCTTAACGGACGCGCCCATCTTAAAAGCGCGGGTCAGCTTATCTACGGGAATTTTCATAGCAAACCCCTCCAGCGGTTACGCGGCGCCCGAACGATGCCGCCATATGGATTGTACGATACCCACCGTCAGCAGTTGGATCATCATCGAAGACGAACCAAAGCTAATAAACGGTAGCGGAATACCGGTAATCGGCATCATGCCGATGCACATGCCGATGTTTTCGAAGGTCTGGAACGCCCACATGCCAACGATGCCCACACACGACAGACGCAGGAACAGCGACTCACACTTAAAGGCGACGCGAATCGTCGAAAAGATCAGCAGCACGTAGAGGCACAGGAGAAAAAAGGAACCGCAAAAACCAAAGGTCTCGGACAAAAAGGCGAAGACGAAGTCGGTGTGGAACTCAGGCAGAAAGCCGCCGGCCGACTGCGTCGCATGGCCCAAACCCTTACCAAAGAAGCCGCCCGAGCCAACGGCGATAAGCGACTGCTGCAGGTTGTAGGCATCGTCCGAATCGGCATTATCGGGGTCGATAAAGACCGTCAGACGGTTCATCTGATACTGCTTGATGAGCACATCGTGGCCGAGCAACGAATCAAAGACCGAATCGAGCGCCAGAACGAGGGCCACCAGGCCCACGAGCAGGGCCAGAGTCGACAGCACCCATTCGCGGCGTGCACCGCTCATACAAATGACGATGGCGCCCGAAACAAGCACGACCAGGCCCGAGCCCAGGTCGCCCATGGCAACGACGGCCAAAAACGGAATGGACAGCATGCCGCAGAGCTTGACGTAGTCGCGAACGGTATCGATGCGACCGTTATACTGCGAGCCAAGCGTAGCAATAAAGAAGATGGTGATGAGCTTGGCAAGCTCAACCGGCTGGAATGTCAAGCCGATACCGGGAATCTTGATCCAGCCCGTCATGCCCAGACCGCCTGTATAGGACAGACCCGGAATCTTGGGCGAGAGGATCACGATCAGGTCGATGACGAGCAACGCCGTCGAGAAATTGGAAATACCGCGCAGGTCGGTACGCCAGACCAGCACCGCCAGCACCGCTCCGATGCCAATTCCCAGCAGATGGCGTGAGAACGAAGCGTCGGCCTTAAACTGCGAAGCCGACCAGATAATGATGGCACCGTAGGCGACGAGAGCCACAGTAGCCACGAGCACACCGATATGCACCTTTTGGCGAAACGTGCCGCGCGAGGCCGAAAGTTGCTTGTTGACACGGTCCAGGCT
>NZ_JBDMHA010000116.1:0-2738 GCF_039752985.1 Collinsella aerofaciens | reverse complement strand
GCTCACGCCCGCGATGTCGCCGAGAGAGCTATCCACGCTTAGGGCTCCAACCAAGCAAGTCGCCCGCGCTCAGCAGATCCCTAAGCGAGCTACTCGCACTCAGGAGCCATAGCCTGCTCCAAGAGCTCGGCATGCTCCTCCTCGAAAACCGTCCCCACAGGGAAGGCGCGACGGAAGACGAAGTGGGAAATCGGACCGGCTACCAAAAGGTTCCACGGCAGCGCCATCACAAAATTATGCGGGATGTTGATCATCCAGATCGCGGGCACGGAATACAGGTTCGCAAGGATGCCGCCGGGCATGTGCGTCAGACCCTCGCAGGCACCGTACAGCGACATGATGATGACCATGGGAACGACCATGCAGGAGCTGACGGCGAGCGTCATGGCAAGTGGCGAGCTCTTGCCCGGCGTGACCAAGTACTTAAAGGCGAAACCCTTGGCGAGCGGGCTGGCGACGAACCAGTCGCAGCACATGGCAAAAATGTAGGCAACGGGGAAGCCGAGCCACGCAGCGGCAACGACCTCGCCGTTGATGGCCCCGTGCTGCAGGGCAACGTTGTAGATGCTCATCCAGAGCACCATGCAAAAGCACATGATAAAGGTGAACAGCAGGCTCTCTCGTTTGTTGATAGGCATAAAGGGCAGATTCCTCTCTGTGTTGTACCGCGGCGCCACGCAACAAAAACGGGCGGGCAAGATGGAGCTGTTGGAACTTCATCTCGCCCGCCCGTGGTACGCGCGTCTGCGACTACTTATGTGGTGGAACCAGCCTAGCACGAAACGCATGCGCTTCGTAAGCGTTGAGTTTATGAAGATGCAGGGCACCGATAATCCCCCGACCCCATAAGTTGCGGTGGAATACGGACTGTTTTGACCCTTTAAGCAGCAATTCAGTCCCTATTTCACCGCAACTCATTTGGTGCAAAGTAACCTGTCCCCCTTGTACCAATTAGCTGGTGTGGCGCCAGCGAGGGTCGGTGAGCGTACGCGCCACACCCAGTCCAACGGGCAGAAACGCTACGATGAGCACTGCGCGCACAAACCAGCCGAGCATATTGACCGTGTCGAAGGTGCACATGTAATACATCGAGCGATACAGATACAAGCCCGGCACCATAATGACAATCGAAGGCACCGTGAGGGCGATGCGCGGGTAGGTGAGCTTGACTTCAGCCAAGCTTGCGAGCAGCCCCGATACCAGCGCGCCGATAAACGCTGCTGCCTCGGGAGGCATTCCCGTGCTGAGGCCCAGGAAGGGAATCATCGTCGGCGCATCGACAAGGGTCAGACGCAGGGTATTGGACACGGCGCCGATCAACCCAGCTGCCGCGGCCATCTTTACCGGGCTGTTGAACATCACCGAGAAGCCGAATACGCCAACGAAGCTCATCACCACGCGCAGGAGCGTAAGGGCAAGCGGCGAAAGGCCCAGTGGGGCAAAGTCGTCCGGCGCCAGGCCAACACACTCGGCAACCATCCAACCTACGAGGGTCGCCATCACAATAATCGATACGGCATATGAAAGGCGCTCGATACCGCTTCGCATGTCGAGCTTAGCGATGTCGAGGCCTGCCGTAATGAGCGGAAAGCCGGGAATCACAAAGAGCATGGCGCCGATATAGCCTTCTTGGTGCGACATTGCCCCCGGTATGACCTGGCCAAGGCCGAGCAATGCCAGCAGATACGAAACGCAAGCGAGCGCAACACCGGTCGTCAGCGCGCTGAACTGACCAAGGCCCTGCTTGAGAATATGGGAGCGGGCAAAGTTGCCGACACCCGCGCCCACAAACGCGCAGGCCATCTCGATAGGGCCGCCGCCGAGCAAAAAGACGAAGGCGCCACAAGCACAAGCTGCCGCAAGGCCCTGTTGCCAGGGAGAGTAATCGGGTTTTGAACTCTCAACGGTCTTGAGCATCTCGTGATACTCGTGCACCGTGAAGCGACGACCATAGGTCTCGATTTCCTTGAGGAAACTCTCCATCATCCAAATGCGATGGGTATTGACGCCCGTTGTGGGCAAGCTGACGACCTCATTAAAGCAGTGGCCATCTTCGATGCAAGTGCACTCAAACGACAGAAGACTCAGGTCGACGTGAATCGTGACGCCGAGTACGGCAGCAACACGATTCATGGTATCGCGCACGCGCCAGGCACCTGTTCCGCTTGCCAGCATAAGCATGCCGGTGCGGCAGATGATGGATGACTTGTCGGTGAGTGGCGCATCGACGGCAAGCTCATCGCCTGCCGTCACGATCTGGTGCCAATCAGTTTTCATATGGAGCGCGCCGGCACGAACGCCGTGGTGCATGGGGGCTCTCGAAAGCAGCGAGTCAAGGCGCGAAGGCTGTGGGGGCTCCGTTAATTCGCCCTCGTCCTCGTCGGGCTCTTCATCGACCAGATCAAATGAGTCAAGCGATGCCGGCTCACGACGATCGATTAGCTCCTCATCCTCATCATCAAAGTAATTGAACTGATCGAGCATGTCCTCTTCGATTGCACGCTCGCTCGCGTCGTCCATATAGACGCTCCCTTCCTACCGACTAACCCCCATCCTAGGCAGCAACGGCTAAAGGAAACATAAAAGAGACGGCTGTCATGCATGGAAGGCGCAAACCTCCAATGCGTCGGTAGACCCCCAACGACTAGGACTGTCCCCAAGTGCCGGCACAGACGATATGAGCAGGACATAAAAACATTGAGAGCCCCTGCTGCATGAAAGACCGCGGATTAGGCCGA
>NZ_JBDMHA010000115.1:0-2773 GCF_039752985.1 Collinsella aerofaciens | reverse complement strand
GGGGATGAGCTCCCGCACGTTTGTGATCGCCGCCATTGTGTGCGTGCTGCTGCAGGCAGGCCTGGCACCGCAGATCTCCATTGCGGGCGGTCGCGTCAACTTCATGATTATCCTGGTGTGCCTAAGCGTGTTCTCGGGCGACCCGACCCGTGCCGTCGTGTGCGGTTTTTGCAGCGGCTTGTTCTATGACCTGTCCGCTGCCGTGCCGGTGGGCGTTATGTCGCTCCTGCTGACCGTGGGTTCTTTTGCCCTGGTGCACAGCGCCGTCGGTCAGACGGGCGGTACCCCGAGTGCGCGCGGCGTCACTGTGGGCGCCTTTGCGCTCGTCATTAATGTGATCTACAGCATCATCTTGCTGTTTATGGGTTTGGAGACGAGCTTTGTCGTGGCGATCTTCGGCCATGCGCTGCCGTCCTCGATCCTGACGGGTCTGGTTGCCATTCCGTTTTTGATGTCCGGCGTCGTGCCGCAGTCCGGCTATGGATTCTCCGCACGTGGCGGACGCCAGGCGGGTATGCGCTTTAAGCCCAAGACCCGCAAGCTCAAATAGGGGAGGCCCGTAGATGTCTTCCCAGATGACGGTTATTATCGCCGGTATCGTGCTGGTTGTGGCCATCGTGGTCGCGCTGGTCGTCATGCGTCGTGGCGATTCCCGTTTTACCTACGATACGCAGCATGGAACGGCCCCGCGCGCCACCGAGGGCGAGGGCAATACCGCGTCGACCGCCTTTAAGGGCCGCTTTTCCATCCTCACCACGGGTGTGGGCGCGATGTTTGCGGCGCTTGCCGTCAAGCTGTGGGGCATGCAGATGGTCTCATCGGACTATTACGAGAAGCAGGCCAATAGTAATCAGACTCGCACCGTTACAACACCCGCTGTGCGCGGTCGCATCCTCGACCGCAATGGCGTGGCGCTTGTCCAGAACCGTCCCTCACTTGCTGTCGTGGCCTACCGCGACCTTGCCGAGGATGAGGTTCTGGTTCGCCATCTTGCCAACGTGCTTGGAATGCCTTACGTGGCGGTCCTTCGCAATATTCAGGACAATACAGAGGGCGCTCAGAGCCTGCATACCATCGCGACGGACGTCCGTCGCTCCACGGTTGCCTATATTCAGGAGCATGCCGGCGAGTTCCCGGGCGTCAAGATTGCCGAGCGTACCGAGCGTCAGTATCCATATGGCGAGACGGCATGCCATATCTTGGGCTATACCGGCACCATTACCTCCGAGCAGCTCGAGGCCCAGAATAAGAAAACCTCTGGCGATGATGATGCTTCTGCTGGCAAGATTACGTACCAGTCGGGCGATATCGTGGGCCAGGCGGGCGTTGAGAGCTACTACGAAAACTTGCTGCAGGGTATTCGTGGCGAGCAGACCGTCAAGGTCGATGCATCGGGCAATGTGACCGGTCAGGCCGGCGCTGTGCCCGCGAAGGCCGGCTCCGACATTAAGCTCACGCTCGACCTTAAGATCCAACAGGCCTGTGAGACGGCGCTGGCGAGCGCTATCGAGCTTGCCAAGACCACCGGCTACAGCAATGCCGGCAACGGCGCTGTGGTGTGTCTCGATCCCAACAATGGCGAGATCCTGGGCATGGCGAGCGAGCCCAAGTTTGATCCGTCCGTCTTTATCGGCGGCGTCTCAAATGACGTGTGGACCGAGCTAAATGATGACAAGGGTTCGCACCCGCTGCTCAACCGCGCCATTAGCGGACAGTACATGTCGGCCTCGACCATCAAGCCGCTCTCGGCACTGGCCGGTCTTGAGTTTGGAACCTACACTTCAACGCAGACAACCAACTGCACGGGCTATTGGACGGGCCTGGGCAAGTCGTGGGGCAAGTACTGCTGGCTGCATTCCGGCCACGGCACCATGACGCTGCAGTCGGGTATCGCCAACTCGTGCGACCCCGTCTTCTACGACATGGGCAAGGCGTTTTTTTATGACGAGCAGCATTCCGAGGGCCTGCAGGAGGTCTTTCGTCGCTGGGGCCTGGGCAAGACCTGCGGTATCGATCTGCCGAGTGAAGGCGCGGGCCGTATTCCCGATGCCGAGTGGAAAGAGTCGTACTTCACCGACGCCTCTGCCGAGGACCGCAAGTGGAATGCCGGCGATATGACCAACATTGCCATCGGTCAGGGCGACATCCTGGTGACGCCCCTGCAGATGGCGTGTGCCTATATGGGTCTTGCCAACGGCGGCAAACAGTACGTGCCTCACGTGTTTTTGTCTGCCGTGTCGCGCGATGGCGACGGCGATGCCTATAAGTACAACGGCAAGGGCAAGAAGAAGCGCCTGGAGGCCAAGATCAACAGCGATTCGGATTTGGCTCTTGTTCGCAACGGCATGCACGACGTGATTTACACGGCATCGACGTCCCTGGCGGCTCACTTTGGCACCCTGACGCCGCAGGTATACGGCAAGTCGGGCACGGGCGAGAAAAGTGGCGAGGATGAATACGCGTGGTTCTGCGCCTATGCACCGGCCGATGACCCCAAGTATGTCATCGCTACCGTCCTGGAGCAGGGCGGCGGTGGCTCAGATACCGCGATGCATGTCGTGCGCGACGTGCTCGGCGTGATTTATGGCGAGCCCGATACCTCTTCGGCCTCGGGCGATTCTTCGGTTCGATAGGAGGTTGCGATGGATTTTTCTCCGGCGGATCTGTTCCGTTCAACCAAGACCGGCTCTCGCAGCAGCCTGGACCGTGTCAACAAGCAACTTTCGGCCTCGCGCGGCACGTTTCGCCAAAAGGTGCATATCGGTGTGCTCGT
>NZ_JBDMHA010000114.1:0-2879 GCF_039752985.1 Collinsella aerofaciens | reverse complement strand
GCCGTAGACGGCGCGGGCCGCCACGGCATCGGCGATGCGGTCGGGGCCGATCTCGGCCGGGTCATCGTAGTGCACGGGCATGCCGGTCTTAAGTCCCGGCCCTACGGTGAGCACGCGCCCCGTACAGGTACGGGAAAGCGCTACCTTCCACGGGCGCTCGAGCGCCGGGACCACGCAGCTCAGCACGGCAGCCGCGGGCACAAGCGCACCCGGCATGCCCGCATCGGCCGCCAGTGCGGCCATGACCTGCACGAGACGCATGCGCGCCTCGTCCGCTGTGATGCTCGACGGCGTGGTGATCTCGCACGTCGCAAGCGGACATTCCTGCGCCGCGGCCGAATCCTCTGCAAACAGGCCAAAGCGAATGAACGTGTTGCCCACGTCGACCGTCAATATATATGCGCACCCATTAAGCATCGCCGGCGCTCCTTTCGTCTGCCCAGCAGTATATCGCCTACCTAAACCAGTCATCCCAAAATGACTAGCTTGCGGCTATACTGGTGCGCGGTCGCACGCGAGCTCACGCGGCGGCCCTTGGTAACCCGACTTCCCGCGCCGTATCCGTAACGGCGCTCCCGGGGGAAGCGGATATACGCAAAGGAGTTTTATGATGAGCAATCCCTCGAACCGCGCCTCGATGCGCGGGCAACTCACGCTGCGCGGTGTCGTCATCGGCGTCCTTGGCTGCGTGATCATCACGGCAAGCTCGGCCTACACGGCCCTCAAGATGGGCGCCCTCCCCTGGCCGATCGTCTTCGCTGCCGTCATCTCGCTGTTCTTCCTTAAGCTCATGGGCAATGCCAGCCTCAACGAGGCCAACGTCACCCACACCATCATGTCCGCGGGCGCCATGGTCGCCGGCGGCCTGGCGTTTACCATCCCGGGCGCCTGGATGCTGGGCTATGCCGATCAGATCAGCTGGCTCGACATGTTTATCGTGGCACTCGCCGGCACCATCCTGGGCCTGCTGGCCACCGCGCTCATCCACCGTCACTTTATCGTAGACGCCGCGCTTGAGTTCCCCACCGGCAACGCCGCAGCTCAGACCCTGCGCGCCACCGAGGCCGGCGGCAAGACCGGCAAGCAGCTCTTTGGCTCTATGGCCATCGCAGGCATCTACAGCGTGCTGCGCGACGCCCTGGGCGTGGTACCCAGCATGCTATGCACGCTCAACATTCCCGGCGTGACCTTTGGCATCTACAACTCGCCCATGCTGCTCTCCGTCGGCTTCCTCGTGGGCTTCGCCCCGGTCGCCTTCTGGTTTGCCGGCGCCCTGCTGGGCAACTTTGGCATCATCGTGGGCGGCACCACTGCCGGTCTGTTCGACGTTGTGACTGCGCAGGGCATCGTCAAGTCCCTGGGCATGGGCCTCATGATGGGCTTTGGCGTCGCCGTCGTCCTCAAGGACATCCTGCCGCAGGTCGCCGGCATCGTCCGCGGTCTTGCCGCCGACAGCTCCACCGACACCGACGAGCAATCGCTCATCTCGGGCTCCCTTAAGCTCGACGCCGGCATCATCGGCCTGGGCGCTGCCGCCATCGCCGTGATCATCGCCATCGTGCTTGACCTTGGTCCCGTTCCGGCCGTCATCGTGACGCTGTTCACCTTTGTCACCACCATCATGAGCGCACAGAGCTGCGGCCAGACGGGCATCGACCCCATGGAGATCTTTGGCCTCATCGTTATGCTCATCGTGGCAGCCTTCGCGCAGATCGCTCAGGTAAAGCTGTTCTTTATCGCCGGCATCGTGGCCGTGGCGTGCGGCCTTGCGGGCGACGTCATGAACGACTTTAAGGCCGGCGCCGTGCTGGGCACCAACCCGCGTGCGCAGTGGATCGGCCAAGCCATTGGCGGCATCGTGGGCGCCCTGGTCGCCGCAGCCGTCATGGTCGCGCTCGTCACCGCCTATGGCCCGGACGCCTTTGGCCCCGACAAGAGCTTTGTTGCCGCGCAGGCAAGCGTCGTCGCCACCATGGTCTCGGGCATCCCGAGCGTGCCGTGGTTCGTTGGCGGCTTTATCGCCGGCATCGTCATGTACTGGCTCGGCATTCCGGCCATGATGATCGGCCTGGGCGTGTACCTGCCGTTCTACATGTCACTCACGGCATTCCTGGGCTCCTGCGTCAAGCTCGCCTACGACAAGTGGTCCGCCCACCGCGACGCCACCGCTGGTCTTTCTGACGAGGAGAGGGCTGCCAAGGACGCCGCCTTCCAGGAACAGGGCCTGGTTGTCGCCAGCGGCCTGCTCGGCGGCGAGTCCATCGTCGGCGTTATCCTGGCGTTTGTCTCTGTTGGCCTGAGCCTGCTGGGCTAAGTCGAGCAGTTGCTCGACAGCGACCATATTGCCTACGATTTGCCCGGTCGGTAGCTTTTGCGGCTGCCGACCGGGCTTTTTGATATCGAAACAAAGAAAGGCCGGCGCGCTGCGTTTAACAGCGCGTCGGCCTTATCGTTTGGCTAACGAGACGGTCCCGTTATGAATTGGAGTTCGTTGCAGAGCCGACGCTCGAATCACTACATGTGCTTGCGACGACGATCGCCCAGCGTCACGCCCGCAGCCACGAGCGTAATACCGCCGATAACGAAGACCTCGCCCGCAAGCGCGGAGTCATCACCGGTCTGGGCGAGCGCGGCAGGCGCAGCCTGTTTCTTGGCAACGGGGGCCTTTGCAGCAGCCTGCGCAACCTGAGGCTTGGCCTGCGGCTCAGCCTTGGGATGATACTTGTCGTACTCGGCCTGAGCGGCAGCCAAGGCATCCTTGGCATCTCCGAGCTCGGCCAGTGCAGCGGCATAGGCGTCGTTGGCGTCGGACAGCTTGGCATCGGCATCGCTCAGGGCAGCCTTGAGACCAGCGGCAGCATCGACAGCAGCCTTATAGC
>NZ_JBDMHA010000113.1:0-2893 GCF_039752985.1 Collinsella aerofaciens | reverse complement strand
GACCTCGACCTCGGGAATATCGGGATTGGCCTTGGCCTCTTCGAGCTGCTTGGCGATGGAGTTCTTAAATGCCTCCTCTAGGCCGTTGACCAGATCGACCGGATAGGAACCGGCGCTCTCGAGCGCCGTGGAATCGATAACGTGGCCGATGATTAGCTTGGCGCCGTTGTTCGCGGCGACCTTGATGGCGCGTGCGAGCACAAAATCCTGCTGCTCAGTACCGTCGAGTGAAACAAATACCTTGGTGTAGCCCTCGTTCATGGTTTCCTCCTTGGTCTATCGCACGGGCGCGGGGCTCGTGCATCGGGCGGGCGCGGGCGCGTTGGCCGCCGGACACTTTATCTTGTTGCAGTTATACCCAAGGATTTGGGTTTGACCGCTCGCAATTCTGTGAACGGGCGAGTTTTTTGGTAAGGGTAGGCGTAGACGCGCCCGAACGGTTGATAATGGGACATCGCCCGCACCGTCCGCAGAACAATATCGGCGGGTGTCTAACGAGGGGGTCCCTTTGGATATTATCGAGCTTCTAAAATCTGCCTTCATGGGCCTGGTCGAGGGCATCACCGAATGGCTGCCTGTTTCGTCGACCGGTCACATGATCTTGGTGGACGAGTTCGTCAAGATGAACGTGAGCGAGACGTTCTGGAATATGTTCCTGGTCGTGATTCAGCTCGGCGCCATTCTGGCCGTCTGTGTGCTGTTCTTCCATGAGCTCAATCCGTTCTCGCCCAGCAAGGGCAAGGAGGGCCGTCGCGACACCTGGGTGCTGTGGGGCAAGATTGTGCTCGGCTGCATTCCCGCCGCGGCGATCGGTCTGCCGCTTAACGACTGGATGGAGGAGCATTTCTACAATGCTCCCGTCGTGGCGCTGGCGCTCATTGTGTACGGCGTGCTGTTTATCGTGATCGAGAACTGGCGCGCGAGCAAGCGCGAGGAAATGGCCGTTGCCGGTTCGTTTGGCTCGCGTGCTGTGGTGTCGGGTGGACGTCCCGCCGGTGCGCACTTTGCGGCGCCCGCCGCGGCTACCGCTGAGGATGAGGACGATGACGAGAATCTGGACTTTGGCTCCATCGCCACGCTCGAGGACCTGAGCTGGAAGACTGCGCTGGGTATCGGCTGCTTCCAGGTGCTTTCGCTGGTGCCTGGTACGTCTCGCTCCGGTTCTACCATCATCGGCGGCCTGCTTTTGGGCTGTACGCGTTCGGTGGCGTCCAAGTTTACGTTCTTCCTGGCCATCCCTGTCATGTTTGGCGCGAGTGCACTCAAGCTGGTCAAATACTTCATCAAGGGCGGCACGTTCGGCGCCAACGAGGTCGCTATCTTGGGCGTGGGCTGCGTTGTGGCCTTTGTGGTTTCGCTCATCGCCATCAAGTGGCTCATGGGCTTCGTCCGCCGTCACGACTTCAAGTGCTTCGGTGTTTACCGCATCATCCTGGGCGTCGTAGTGCTCGCATACTTCTTCGTTCTGGAGCCTATGCTCGGCCTGTAACTTGGTTGACGCTGCGCGGCGGCCAGAGCGACAACTTGTCATTCAAAGAGGGCGGCATGACCAAAAGGTCTATGCCGCCCTCTTTTCATGCCAATTTGTTCGCTCTGGCCGCCGCTCGCTGCTGCTACCGTGACATCGGTGGCTCTGTGATTGGCGCAATGGGGTCAGGTTACTTTGCACCAGCTTGGTGCAGACAAATCTGACCCCATTGCGCCAAATCCGCTGGGGCGGGCCCGATGGTGGCGGACGGAGTCGTGGTGTGATTTGCGTCGGTGTCCGCGCGGCTCGGTATACTGGTACGGCTCAAACTATGGCGCTGCCCGCAGGCGCGCCGTCCGTCAGATGAGGAGTCGCCCATGACCCAGCCCCTGCCCTGGGAAAAGAATGTCGCGGTACCTGTGCCGCCCGCGCCGGAACCCGTGCCGCTCGATGCATACACCGCCCCTGCTGCGCCGGAGCCCGAGCTCGTTCCGCTCGACATCTACGACGCTCCCGCGCCGGCGCCCAAGCCCGCCAAGCCGCTCGTCGACATCGACAGCCTTAATCCCGCTCAGCACGAGGCGGTCCTGACCACCGAGGGCCCGCTGCTGGTCCTTGCCGGCGCCGGCTCGGGCAAGACCCGCGTCTTGACCTTCCGTATCGCACATATGCTCGGCGACCTGGGCGTTAAGCCCTGGCAGATCCTTGCCATCACGTTTACCAACAAGGCCGCGGCCGAGATGCGTGAGCGTCTGGCGGCACTCATTCCCAGCGGCACCCGTGGCATGTGGGTATGCACCTTCCATGCCATGTGCGTGCGTATGCTGCGCGAGGACGCCGACCTGCTGGGATACACCGGTCAGTTCACCATCTACGATGACGATGACTCAAAGCGCATGGTGCGCGACATTATGCAGGCGCTCGGTATCGAGCAAAAGCAGTTCCCCATCAACATGATCCGCAGCAAGATCAGCTCGGCCAAAAACGCCATGATCGGCCCCGAGGACATGCTCAAATCCGCCGACAGCCCCAATGACAAAAAGGCCGCGCAGGTCTACCTGGAGCTGGAACGCCGCCTGCGCGCCGCCAACGCGATGGACTTCGACGACCTGCTCGTGCGCACGCTCGAGCTGCTGCGCACCCGCCCCGAGGTGCTCGACAAGTACCAGGAGCGCTTCCGCTACATTAGCGTCGACGAGTATCAGGACACCAACCACGTCCAGTACGAGATCGCCAACCTGCTGGCCGCCAAGTACCAAAACCTCATGGTCGTGGGCGACGACGACCAGTCCATTTATAGCTGGCGTGGCGCCGACATCACCAATATCCTGGACTTTGAGAAGGACTTTAAAAACTGCAAGACCGTCAAGCTAGAGCAGAACTACCGCTCCACGGGTCATATCCTGAGCGCCGCCAACGCCGTGG
>NZ_JBDMHA010000112.1:0-3013 GCF_039752985.1 Collinsella aerofaciens | reverse complement strand
TAAAGCCGTTTGTCTCCACCCGCGTAGCGGGTGGTTTAAAGCTGGCCGCTGCGCGGCCAGCGGACTAAAGTCTTGAATAAAAAAACCGCCCCGTATGGAGCGGTTTTGCCCTTTATATATCGAGCGCCTCGGCCATCGCTGCCGTAGTGATTGCCGTGGTTCCACAGCAACTGCCCACCATTGCGGCACCGGCATGTCTCCATTCGATGCATGCGCGCGCGAAAGCTTCGGGGTTCTCGTGCCATACGGGGCCATCCTGAGTCTGGACCGGATCGCCTACGTTGGGACGCACCGTGACGGGAGTAGTCGCCGATGCAACCATCCTGGGCACCGCCGCGTTCGCGGCCGCAAGCGAACAGCAATTAACACCAACCGAGTTTGCGCCGTGTTTTTCGGCGTACAAAACGGCTGCCTCGATGTTGAGGCCATCGCCCAACAGGTCGCCTTTATCGTCAACGACAAAACTCACCAGAACAGGCATGCCGTCGGCGGCATCTCGAGCGCCGGCAAGCATGGGCTGCAGATTACGGATAGACGTCACCGTCTCGATCAGCAGACCGTCAACACCAGCATTGAGCAAGGCGTGCGCCTGTTCGCGCGCAACGCCTCGGATTTCACGATACTCGGCAGAGTCCTCAGCAAACCACTCAATACCGATCGGGCCCATCGAGCCCAGCAGCAGCTGAGGATGCGCCTGGCGGGCATCGTCGACGGCCCCGCGATTGACCTCCGCCACGGACGGCGCAATCTGGTCGTGCTTGAGGGCATAGCTCGATGCCTGAAAGGTGTTGGTAATGAGCACCTGCGCGCCGGCGGCGACATACAAGCGATGGATACGAGAAACGGTCTGCGGCTCTGCCAGATTCCAAAACGCCGGTGGAATGTCGGCGGCATCGTACTCACTCAACAAAACACTGCCCATGGGGCCCTGCGCCAACAAGGTCTCGCTCGACAAGCGGCGCGCAAGCTCCTCGGCACCAAAGCGGTTGTAATAACTCGTATCCATATATATCCCGCTATTCCTCGACGCTGATTCCCTGCTTTTCGAGATAGGCGAGCCAGCGGCTCATCGTGTCCTCGGATAGCGCATGCTCCATCATGCAGGCCTCGGAATCGGCTCGCTCAAATTCGACACCGAGCTCCTGAACCAAAAACGTACGGATGAGGCGATGACGGTACCAGATAGCCGTGCCAACCTCGCGGCCGCGATCGGTCAGGATTACCTTGCCGTAGTGCGATTGCTCGACAAGCTCGGATGCCTTGAGCGCCGAAACCGCTTTATTGACCGATGCCTTGGAGACGCCAAGGCGCTGCGCGATGTCGACCGATCGCACGCCGTTGGTTTCCCCCTCTTCGCTTTCAATGCGAACCATGCACTCCAAGTAGTCTTCGTTCGCCACCGTCAGATGTAGTTCGCGCGAGCTAATTGTCGTATCCATGATCTTCCGTCCCTTCTGCATTCAATGGCTGATTCTACCCCATCCAAGCGTCGTGGTATGCCGTGGCATACCGTGCTAGAGTTCTTGTTGCACACGACGACCAAGATTGGAGCGGTCTTTATGGAAAACACCACCACGAGCCCCGATGTCCTCGAGCGCTTTTTGCGCTACGTCCAGATCAACACACAGTCCGAGGATGCAAACTGCGACCAGGTACCCTCGAGCGCCGTTCAGTTTGACCTTGCCAACGTGCTGGCTGAAGAGCTGCGCGAGCTTGGTGCGGAAGATGCCTACGTGACCGAGCACGCCTATGTCTGCGCGCATATCCCCGCAAGTGCGGGCGCTGAGGACAAGCCCGCCCTGGGCCTGATCGCTCATCTCGACACCACCGAAGTTGCACCGGGCGCCGGCGTGAAGCCGCATATCGTACACTACGAAGGCGGCGACCTGGTCTGCGGCACGGTTGACGGTAAGCCCGTTGCCATGGGTACCGCCAAGCTTCCCGCCCTGACTGACCTCGCGGGTGAGGACCTGGTCTGCAGCGATGGCACCACGCTGCTGGGCGCGGACGACAAGGCAGGCGTCGCCGAGATCATGTCGCTTGTCGCGCGTATCGCTCAGGACCCTTCTCTGCCCCATCCCACACTCGGCATTTGCTTCTGCCCTGACGAGGAGATCGGCCACGGAGCCGAGCTGTTGGATATCGATGCCTTTGGCTGCAAGTACGCCTACACGGTCGACGGCGGCCCCATCGGCGAGCTGGAGTGGGAGTGCTTTAACGCCGCCGAGGCGACCGTCCGCTTTGAGGGCCAGTCCATCCACCCGGGCGACGCCAAGGGCCGTATGGTCAACGCAGGCAATCTGTTCTGCGACTTCAACGCGTTGCTCCCCTACGCGCAGCGCCCGGAGTATACGGAAGGCTACGAGGGCTTTTATCACCTTGAGGGTGTATCTGCAACCGTCGATCACGCCACAGCGCGCTATATCGTCCGCGACCATGACGCCGCCAAGTTCCAGCAGAAACTCGACCTTATTGATGCCGCCGCCTCGATGCTCAACCAGCGTCTGGGTGAGGAGCGTGTGACGGTCGAGATTAAGCAGCAGTATCGAAATATGGCCGAGATCGTTCGTGACTATCCCGAGCTTATTGATGTTGCCAAGGAAGCCTACCTTGCCTGCGGTGTTGAGCCCCAAGTGCTGCCGATTCGCGGCGGCACCGACGGCGCGCAGCTGTCGTTCCGCGGTCTGCCCTGCCCCAACCTTTCCACCGGCGGCTATTGCTACCACGGCGTCAACGAGTTCGTCCCGGTCAGTTCGCTCGTCAAGATGACCGACGTGCTCCAGGAGCTCGTCGCCCGCTTTGCATAGGCCTGGCTGCACAAGTCCAAAAGACGAATTGCCCCGTCCTCAACCAAGAACGGGGCGATTTTTTTACTGCAACGAGAATAGGTTGACGCACGCCAGCCTCTTAACGCAAGGAGTGTCCCAAACTGCCGGCACAGACGATATGAGCAGGACATAAAAACATTGAGAGCCCCTGCTGCATGAAAGACCGCGGATTAGGCCGACAATGG
>NZ_JBDMHA010000111.1:0-3076 GCF_039752985.1 Collinsella aerofaciens | reverse complement strand
CCACGGGGCTTGCGGTGGTTCTGGCGTTGCCTGCCCTGCTGCTGGGCGCGTCTGCCACGGGCGCCATGCTCAAGATCGCGCTCAAGACCTTCATTAATGTGTCGCTGGTGCTGGGCGTTTCGTGGACGCTTACCTGGAGCCGCATGTCGGCGGCGCTCAAAATGCTGCACCTGCCCGACGAGGTCATCTTTACCTTTGATATGGCACTCAAGCACATCGAGGTGCTGGGACGCACGGCGCACGATCTGTGCGAATCGGTCATGCTGCGCAGCGTTGGCCGTGCGCCTGAGGGATTTTCGCGTACCGATTCGATCGCGGGTATCATGGGCATGACGTTTATCAAGGCGATGGAATGCAGCCGCGCGATGGACGAGGCCATGCTCTGCCGCGGCTTTGCCGGTGCGTATCCGGCTCCTGCGCGGGGCGGCTTTGGCTGGCGCGATGCGGTTTACGCGGTCGTTGTGGTTCTGCTCGCCGTGTTGTGCGCGGTGCTGTAGCGCGGGCGGTCTAGCCGTCGATGTGAGTAGGGAGGGGCGACGTTTTGACGATCGATATGAATAGTGCGGCGGGCACGAACGGTGCGGGCGGCGCCGAGGGCGCGCCGCTTATTGAGTTGCGCGACGTGGTGTTCTCCTATGCGGGGCATACGGTTGTCGATGGCGTGTCGCTGCAGGTCGATCGTGGTGAACTCGTTGCCCTGCTCGGTCCCAACGGCTGCGGTAAGACGACGATTATGCGTCTTATTAACGGCCTTGAACTCGCGGACGCAGGGGCATACCTGTTTGACGGGTGTATGGTCGATGCGGCATATCTCAAGGATTCCGCGACGGCCCAGCGGTTCCATCAGCGCGTGGGCTTTGTGTTCCAGAATGCCGACGCCCAGTTGTTCTGCGCTACGGTGGGTGAGGAAGTTGCTTTTGGTCCCGCGCAGATGGGGCTGCCGGCAGACGAGCTCGACCGTCGCGTGCACGATGCCATGGAACTGTTTCAAGTTGCCGACCTGGTCGATGCCTCGCCCTATCAGCTTTCGGGTGGGCAAAAGAAGCGTGTGGCGCTGGCGGCCGTCGTGTCGATGAACCCCGATATCCTGGTGCTCGACGAGCCTACCAACGGACTTGACGAGGACTCGTGCGACATCGTGGTCAACTTTCTACTGGCCTATGTAGCTGCCGGCAAGACGGTCTTGATGAGCACACATCACCAGGATTTGGTGCGACGCCTGGGTGCCCGCGCCATCTATATCGATCGATATCATCACGTGGTCGAGGCACCTTCGCCGTCGTATGGAACTGAAAGCGGTGCGACGGACTAGTTGCTGCGTAGAGCGTGCGTAGCCGCCCGCGTGGCTTTGGCGTGATGGTATAGTTATCCAGGTTTTTATGGGGGTGGCTATGCCAAGCTGGAACATTCATATCGCTCAAACAGAGCGTTTGCTGGAGCGCACCGGTGCGCTTGCCAAGAGCGTGCGCGACCGCAATGCCTTTTTGTTTGGCTGTGTGGTTCCGGATATCTTCGTGGGCTATATGGTCCCTGGCATCGCCGATCCCATCCCGTACCGCATTACGCACTTTGCAAAGCCCGAGCCTATCCCTAAGCCGCGCGAGCATGAGTTTTGGGACACCTATGTGGCGCCGCTGCTCAAAGGGGCGCCTGTTGGTACGCCGGCTGACGCGACCTCGATTGTCGAGGAGCGCGAGCGACTCAATCGGGTGCATTATCCCCAACGCTACAAGGATGCCGAGCCGGTTGCCGGTCCCGGTGCTAGCGAGCTTTCGCTCGCGCCCGATGACGTGGCGCAGTCGCTGCTCGATCTGACGCTGGGCGTTTGGTCTCACCTCGTGGCCGATACCGTGTGGAATACGCGCGTGAATCAGTACCTGGAGGCGCACGGCGGCAAACCGTGCGAGGAATTCCGCATTAAAAAGCAAGGCGACTTTGACTGGTTTGGCAAGACGCTCGGCATCGTTTCGATTCCGCGCGCGACCGATCGCCTGTATACTGCGGCGACGCGTTTTGGGCAGTATCCCATCCATAAGGAGTATGTGCTCAAGACCATCGGCGTTATGCACGAGATCGTGCGAGAAAACCCCGGTGAGCCCGACCATCCGCCATACCGCCTGCTGACCGAGGAGTTCTTCGACGCGACGTTTACCGAGGTGATCGAGCTGACCGAGGCGGGTTTTGCCGCCCGTGTCGAATCGTCCGATGTGCCTGCTCTGCCCCTGATTGCTAGCTGCTAGCTGGCCGGCCCGGCAGCGAATAGCTCAACCCAATCGACAAGTAGCTCTTGCCGTAAGGTATCTTCGGCAATGCGCTCCTGTTTGGTCTTTGGGATGTGGGGAAGCCCGGCCTTTTTATGGATGAGCTCGGCTATGTGGTCGAAGCTCTTCTTCTCCTTGATCTGGTCATAGGTAATTTGGATGACGTCGTAGCCCATGCTTGTGAGTGCGGTGGCGCGCTCGGCATCGGAGAGGCTCGCGGCTTCGCTGTCGTGGGCAGAGCGGCCTTGGCATTCCAGAATGACGCCCATGCTGTCGGTGGCGCTTTCGACGAGGATATCGGCGTAGCAGCAGGTTTTGTCATACAGCGAACGTGCGGCTTCACTGAGCGGGATGCGCGCGTTGTTGGCGATCTCGATGCCCTGGCCGCCCTCGTCGCGGGGGAGCGAGATAAGCATGGAGGTCTGTACTTCGAAGGGCGAGGCGGCCTGCCCCGTCATGTGCTCGGCCGCCCAGTGCAGTTGTTTGACGCCGCGCAGGCCTGCGGCTTGCTTGGCGAACGCGGTGATATCCGTTGCGGTAAGAAGCGGCGTGCGCTTCCACAAGTTGGTGTCATTGCCCTTGGTGTCGTTAACTCGCTCCCAGCCGCAGTTGGGTGGAATGAACTTAAGCGAAATAGCTTCATCGAGTTGTTGTTGCGTTCGCTCGCAGGGCTTAAACACTGCAAAGGAGCCGCACATCTCGTAGCAAGCCATGAGTAACTGGTTGCGTGAGACCTTCGCAGCAAGGTTGAGCAGCGTAAACTCGGGCGACGTGACATCAAATCCATGCTCAGTCTGCCTAAACGACCCAGGAGG
>NZ_JBDMHA010000110.1:0-3226 GCF_039752985.1 Collinsella aerofaciens | reverse complement strand
GCCCGTTCGTCTAGCGGTTTAGGACGCCGCCCTCTCAAGGCGGAGATCACCAGTTCGAATCTGGTACGGGCTACCACGCATCTGATACCCGGACTTCCTATGGAAGGCCGGGTTTTTTTATTTTCAAATAACCGTCTGCAATTCCCGTTTGAACCAGAGCTTTGCGTTCTGCCTATGGCCCTTACGGGTACAATATCCAAGATATTTTGACTGTTAGAAGGAGTCTCATGACGGAGTCCTCTCAGCATACGTCTAAGCCCCAGGTCGAGGTTGAGGCCTCGGGCGGAGATGACAATAAGAGCGCACGCCGCGGCGCCATCTTTATCGGCGTCGTGCTGGTAGGTTATATCGTCTATCTGGTGGTAACCGGGCAGATGGGGCAGTTCTGGGCCGCTATGTCGAGCGTCCAGGCGTCATGGCTCGTTGTCGCGTGTCTTTGCATGTTCATGTACCTGTTCTTTGGCATTGTGGCCTATGCGATCGCCGTCTGGCTCGATCCCAATTCGCCCGTCGGCATCCGCGACCTGATCTCGGTCGAGGCGAGTGGCATCTTCTTTGGTAACCTGACGCCCATGATGATGGGCTCCACCCCGGCTCAAATCTATCGCCTGACCAAGGCCGGCCAAAACGTGGGCGAGGCCGGCGCCACGCAATTCACGCGTTTTATCGTGTACCAGTTTGGCCTCGTTGCCTGGGGCGCTATCCTACTGCTTGCTCGCATGCCGTTTTTTGCCGAGCGCTATGGCGACATGACGTTGCTGTGCGTCTTTAGCTTTGGTGGGCACTGCTGCATCTTGCTGGGCATCTTCGCCGTCGCGCTCATGCCTAAGACCGTCACGCGCGTCGCCCATTGCATCATCAATTGGCTTGAGCGCATTGGTGTCTCGGCCACTAAGATCGAGGGATGGCGCACGTTTGTCGATGGCGAGATCTACTCCTTCTCCGAGAAGTTCAAGCTTTCAGCCGGACATTTTTCTTCCATGCTGCTCACGGTGGTCATCACCATGCTGCAACTCGCGTTTTTCTATCTGGTGCCGTATTTCCTGATGCTTGCCTTTGGCCACCACGAGGTCGACTTTTTCTCGGTCATGGCCGCGAGCGCCTTTGTCCAGCTGCTGAGCTCTGCGGTCCCCCTGCCCGGTGGAACTGGTGGCGCTGAGGGCGGCTTTGCATTGTTCTTGGGTCATTTCTTTGGGTCGGCTTCGACCGCCGGCTATCTGCTGTGGCGCCTCATTACGTTTATTGCGCCGACCATTTTGGCTGCGCCCCTGCTGGGACTTAAGAGCGCCCACAACGAGAGCATCCATGCGCGCTGGGATCGTGTGATGCGCAAGCTCGGCCGCACGCCTCAGACGCCCTCTGCGCCCACTATGCCGCACCCCACGAATGCTGTTACCGTTGATCCCAAGAAGCGCGCTCAGAAGGCTTCTGGGACCGCTAAGCCGGCTCATAAAGCCTATGTGCGCCAGACAGGCGATGGTAATCGCGTATCTCCGTCGGCACTCAATAAGAAGAAGCATCCCAAGTCGCAGTAGGGCAGTCGTGCGTTCTTCATGATGCGGGGCATATTTGTGCTGTATGGGGGATAATCCTCTTACGTAGATTATCTCTCATCTGTTGATGAATGCTCGCATATCGAAGGGACACGCCCATGGCAACCAGCAAACCGCGTCTTGACCGCCGCATTGTTCGCAGCCGTAATGCCATCCTTTCGGCTTTCGAGCGCCTGCTCATGGAAAAGCCGCTGGCAGACATTACGGTGAGTGCCATCGCGCGCGAGGCCAATGTCGACCGCAAGACCTTTTACGTTCACTTTGGTACGGTTGACGGCCTGCTCGATGCCATTGCCGTCGATGTGGTGGAGATGATTGTCGACTCGGTCGAGAAAACGCTTGCTTCTATGGACGGTGACACCAGCGAGCGCGCTCTTGGCGCGGCGGCGACCTTCTTTAAAACCGTTAATGAGGCACTGTGCAACAACTTAGTGCTCAATCGTCAGCTGATCGAGAATATTCCGCTCGATGATTTCATGGCTCGTCTTCGTGCGCCGCTCGAACATGAGATTGCCGAGCGCGATCTGCTGCCCCAAGGTCTCAAGGACGAGATGTTCGACTACTATCTGGCGTTTTTGCTGTCGGGTATTATCGGTATCTATCGCACGTGGGCACTGTCTGACGGCTCGGTTCCTATCGAGCGCGTCTCTGAGGTCGCCAACGATCTGACTCTCAATGGTCTGTCGAGTCTGGAATCTCGCTTGGATTAGGCCTAGTTGGGCTCGTCGGCGTGGAAATCCCTGTTCACGAGGTTCTCCGGCGCCTTGGAGACCTCGCCGGTGTAGGAGCTGTAGCCTGAGGATCCTTAAAAGAAAGTCCAGTTTATTCTTCCCACTCCAAATGGGAATCCTCCGATGCGCCTTCGCATACTCGCATGACCTCGATACCATGCGAGCGTGCGAACTCGACGAGCTCTGCGTTGCGGGCGTTTATGGTGCCGAAGGCGGAGGGGCACACGATAAGGCGCGCGCAGTGGACGAGGAGCTCTTTGGCGCGGGCTATGGTTTTATCCCCGATCGGCTCGAAGGCGCGCTCGGCCACGCATTCCGTCGCCAGGTCGCGCGCGAGCTCGCAGTCGATGTCCCCTTCGTGCAGAACGCCCGCGTAGAACGCCTTGCCCTGTCGGATGAGCTGGCGAAACACAGCCGACCCCGTACCTGCGCCAGCGATGACGAACGTGTGCGCATCGCCGTGTGGGCGCCCAATTTCCACGCTGCCGAAGCGCTCGTTGAAGGTGCCATGTTTAAGGCCGTAGAGCTCGCCAATCGTCTCGCGCGTGAATATGTCCTCGGGTGCGCCGGCGCGGAAGACCCGGCCGTCCTTCACGCAAATCACCTTGTCGGCGCTTTTCTGCGCGAGCTCGAGTTCGTGGATGGACATGATGATAGCCACATTCCGCGATTTCGCAAGGTGGCGAAGTATTCGCAGCAGGTCGATCTGGTAGCGGATATCGAGATACGACGTGGGCTCGTCGAGCACGAGCACGCGCGGATCCTGCGCGATGGCGCGTGCGAGCATGACGCGCTGGCGTTGCCCGTCGCTTATCTGCATGAAGTCGCGCTCGGCGAGCTCTTCCACATGTGCGGTTTTCATGGCCTCGTCGACCCGACTATGGTCGTCGGGCGAGAGTGTGCCCATTCGCCCGGTGTAGGGATGCCTTCCCGCCTCTACGA
>NZ_JBDMHA010000109.1:0-3232 GCF_039752985.1 Collinsella aerofaciens | reverse complement strand
AGTTGAGCGCCACGCGCTCGCCCGAAAGCAACACGCGCGCATCGCCGCGCACCTGACCCACATGGTCGCCGGCGTGCACCTCGTCGCCATCGGCAACGTCGAGCAGCACCGAGCTCTGCGAATCCAGCAGCTCAAAGGTGCGGGCGAACACATCCAAGCCGGCGATGATGCCATCGGCCTTGGCGATAAGCTCAACGGTAGCGGGACGCGCCGTGGGGCACACGCTCGCCGTGCTCACGTCCTCAAACGTAATGTCCTCGCGCAGAGCCTGCAGAATCAGATCATCGACGACGAGTTTCATGGTAATGGGATTCATGGTCTACTCCTCCACGGCCTGCGTGCTGGCGGCACGGGCCAAATCATCGATTGCCAGGGTGTCGGCGCTCAGGGCGCGATGACGGCCATCGAGCGCGGGCTCGCCCGCCTGCTCCACGGCCAGCGACTCGCCGGTGCGCATACGCCAAGCAGCGCGACGACCCCAGACTAGGGACTCGAGCAGGCTGTTGGAAGCTAGGCGGTTCTTGCCGTGAACGCCGTTGCAAGCCGTCTCGCCCGCGGCATAGAGCTCGGGCATCGAGGTGCGGCCATCCTTGTCGACCCACACGCCGCCCATAAAGTAGTGCTGCGTGGGCGTAACGGGAATGGGCTCATCCAGGATGTCGCGACCGTCCTCAAGGCAGCGCGCGCGGATGTTGGCGAAATGCCCGGTCACCACGTCGCGCTCGACGGGGGCAAAGCTCAGCCACTCGTGCTCAGTGCCGTCCTGCTTCATCTGCTCGCGAATAGCGGCGGCGACTACGTCGCGCGGCTGCAACTCGTCGGTAAAACGCTCGCCGGCGGCGTTGAGCAAAATCGCGCCCTCGCCGCGGCAGCTCTCGCTGATCAGGAAGGTGCGGCCCGGCTGCGGCGAGAACAGTCCCGTGGGGTGGATCTGCACGTAGTCCAAGTGCTCCATCTTAATGCCATGCTCCTGAGCGATGTAGCAGGCGTCGCCCGTGAGCTGCGGGTAGTTGGTCGAATGGTCGTATACGCCACCGATGCCGCCCGTTGCCCACAGCGTGTGGCGGGCATGGATCTTAAACGGCTCGCCGGCATGCACGCCCTCGGCGGCATTTGCCAGTTCGTCGGCGGGACGAACCGAGTTGTCCTCGTCCACGGAAACGGCGATGGCACCGGCACACACCGTGGCGCCGTCACGTTCGCCCGTCAGGATGTCGGTCATGGCCACGTGCTCCAAAATCTGCACGTTGTCCAGCTTGCGAACGGCCTGGAGCAGTTTGGTCGTGATCTCCTTGCCCGTAATGTCGGCATGGAAGGCAATGCGCGGACGGCTGTGCGCGCCCTCGCGGGTAAAGTCGAGGCTGCCGTCGGCCTTGCGCTCAAAATCCACGCCCATCGCTAGCAGGTCGTTGATGACCGAACGGCTCGAGCGGATCATGATGTCGACGCTCTCGCGGCGGTTCTCGTAGTGACCGGCGTGCATGGTGTCCTCAAAGAAGGCATCATAGTCCGAGCCCTCGGGCAGCACGCAGATGCCGCCCTGCGCGAGCATCGAATCGCACTCATCGACCGCGCCCTTGGAGAGCATGATCACGCGCGTGCTCGTCGGCAGATTGAGGGCCGCGTACAGACCCGCCACGCCGCAGCCGGCAATGACGACGTCGCACTCCATATCGGGGTATTGCTTGGTTTCCACAGGAATCCTCTCCCTTGTAATGTGGCATAAGGGACTGCCCCTCATGTCACATCGTTCTAACGCGCCGCGTACTCGAGCATACGGTCGAGCGTGAGCTTGGCCTGGTCTGCTGCCTCGTCCGAGACGCCGATCTGCACCTCGCCCTCGCCCGTCTCCAGGCAGCGCACGAGCTTCTCGAGCGTGATGAGATCCATGTTGACGCAGGTGGGCTGCACCGCGGGGAAGTAGAACTTCTTGCCGGTGCCCTGGCAGCGGCGCTCGAGCTCGTAGAGCACGCCGCGGACCGTCACGATGATGAATTCGCTCGCGCCGGATTCCTCGGCATACTTGATGATGCCGGCGGTGGAGCCGATGTAGTCGGCCTCGGCCAGGACGTCGGCCTTGCACTCGGGGTGCGCCAGCACGAGCGCGTCGGGGTGGGCCTCCGTCGCGTCGACGATCTGCTCGACGGTGATGATGTGATGGCGCGGGCAGCAGCCGTTGTTGAGGATGACGTGCTTTTGCGGCACCTGCTCGGCTACGAAGCGGCCCAGGTTTTGGTCGGGAATGAACAAGATATGCTGCTGCGGCAGCTCGGACACGATCTTGACGGCGTTGGAGCTGGTGACGCACACGTCGCTCCAGCTCTTGATCTCGACCGTGGAGTTGACGTAGCACACCACGGCCAGGTCGTCGCCGTACTCGGCGCGCGCCGCGTCGACCGTCTCGCGCTTGACCATGTGCGCCATGGGACAGTCCGCGCCCGGCTCGGGCAGCAGCACGGTCTTAGTGGGATTGAGCAGCTTGGCGCTCTCGCCCATAAACTCCACGCCGCACAACACGATGGTCTGCTGCGGCAGGCTTTTGGCGAGCTTTGCCAGGTAGAAGCTGTCGCCGACGTAATCGGCAACGGCTTGGACCTCGGGCGCCACGTAGTAGTGCGCCAGGATCACCGCGTCACGTTGGGTTTTTAGTTGCTGAATGGCCTCGACGAGCTCTGCGGGCACCAGTGCCGCGCGCTCCGTTGCCGTCGTTGCCGATGCCAGGCCGGCCGCAATGTCGCGTGCAAGCTCCGATGCATCCATGTTCGCGCTCTGTGCCATCAAGGCCCCTCTCTTTTGGCGAATCTTGGAGCTTTAGTATGACACCTAGGTTTACAGCTGACAAGACAGCTGTAAACCTAGGTGTAAAGTTGAAATAAAGATTCGGTCATGCGGCAGGCCCATTTTCGAACTGGCAAACTGAGGACAGCCGAGCTCTCGATAGCATAGGAGGCATCTTTGGACGGCCGCCGCGCATGGTCGACGGCATGCCCGCCAGGCAATCGCTCGCCGGCGCCAATCCGCTACAGCGGAGCGGCTGCCGGGGTCAGCTGCTTGATGTATGCCCACATGCGCTGCTTGGCGGCCTTGTCGGTGAGTGCCGCCTCAAAGCCGTCGAGCGCGAGCACGCGGCGGCCCTGCACATGGGCGACCAGGCCGGGCTTGAGCATAGCGGTATCGAAGTCGTCGATTGCCACAAGCATGTCGGCATAGGTCTCGCGCATGGTATCGGCCG
>NZ_JBDMHA010000108.1:0-3262 GCF_039752985.1 Collinsella aerofaciens | reverse complement strand
GCATAAACATGCACTCAACAGTGTAGCAAGTTGTGCCTAAATACGCTGCTGACAGGTTTTATAACCCCCGTTAGTTAAGGCGCTCCACAAAGAAATCTGCCATGGAGAGGAACAGCTCGCGTGCGTGCGGATCAAGCTCAACGTTCTCGATGGCCGCTTTGGCCTTAGCGGTCAGGTCGAGCGCGTAAGTGTGGGCGTAATCGATGGAGCCGGTCTCCTGGAAGATCTCCACGGCGCGTGCGAGCTGCGCGGGATCATCGGTGCCCGAGGAAAGAATCGCCTCGACCTCGTCGTGGTGGCGCTCATCAGAGAGGGCGTGTACGGCGACAAGCGTGCGCTTGCCCTCGGTGATGTCGGTGCGGAAGTCCTTGTTGGCGGCTTCCTTAGTGCCGACAAGGTTGAGCAGGTCGTCCTGAATCTGAAAGGCGAGGCCTGTGTGTAGGCCAAAGGCGCGCAGCGCTTCGATTTGCTCATCGCTGCCGCCGCCGATAATGGCTCCGGCGGCAAGCGGCGTGGCTCCGCTGTAAAACGCGGTCTTGTGCGTCGCCATGTCCAGGTAGTCATCAACCGAGATATCAAAGCGCCCGTCACGGACCCAACCCAGGTCGAGCGCTTGACCCTCGATGGTGCGGACGATCATCTCGGTAAGCTCGTGGAGCACGCGCAGCTTCACGTCGGACTCCAGCGTGGGGTCGTCGAGAACCGTCTTGGTGACCATGGTGAGCGCCAAGTCGCCGCAATTGATGGCAAGGCCCGTGCCCTCGGTAAGGTGCATGCAGGGCTTGCCTCGACGAAGCTGTCCGTTGTCGGCGATGTCGTCGTGGATCAGCGCGCCCGACTGGAAATGCTCGATGGCTGCCGCGGCGCTGCGGGCGCTCTCAAAGCTACCGCCCACTGCGGTTGCGGCGAGCATGCAGATAAGCGGGCGGTGGCGCTTGCCGGCGTTGGCCGTAAAAGCCGAGAGCGGCGCGTACAGGTAGCGCTCGATATCGGCAGAGGTCGCCTGTCCGTCAAAGAACGTGGCCAGATAGTCGTTGATCTGGTCAAAGTGCTGGGCTAAAAAGCTGGTAAACGGATTGGACACGGGTTCTCGCATTCTTTCTTAGGTTGCATCGTTGCATTATGCAGACAACATATTGCCACATTAGGGCGTCGAGCGCGGCGGTTGAAGGAGATTGAGTCTTGCGGCTGCAAACGCGGCAAGGGGCTCGGCTAGATAAGCCCAAAGTGTTCGAGCGCGGTGACGACGCCGTCGTGGTCGAAGCTGTCGGTTACGTAGTCGGCCTTTTCCTTGAGGAAGTCCGGCGCGTTGCCCATAGCGATGCCAACATCGACCGCCTCCATGAGGGCGATGTCGTTACTCGCGTCGCCAATGCCATATACGGTGCCGTGGTCTGGCCCCAGGGCGTCAAGCACGGCCTTGATTCCGGCCCGTTTGGTGCACTCGCGAGGCGAGATTTCTGTGACCTCGAGTTCGAGCTCATTGAGGCAGAGCAGGGGTCCAAGCTCTTCATCTTGGGCGATGCGGTTGGCAAGTGGCGTGGACATAAGAATTTTATAGGCGTTGTAGTGCTCAAGTTGTGTGACGGCGTCGCCCACGGTGCGTGCGTATCCGTACGTCTCGGGGGCATCTGCACTCATGCGCACCACGCGATCGATACCTTCAAAGCGAATGACCTCACCCGATTGCTCGAGATAGGGGGCGAGGCGCTGTAGCAGACCAGGGTTTATGGCTGCATTTCGCACAATGCGCCCCTCGAGTTCGGCGTAACCGCCCGCGAGGCACACGACGCCCGCCCACGGCAGCTCAAGCAGCTTAGGATGGATGCAGCTGAGGGTGCGTCCCGTGCAGATAAAGGCCTTGTTGCCGTTGGCGACAAACGTGCGAATTGCCTGCGCAACCGCCTCGTTGGGATAGGGGGAAAGATCTCGCTCGCCCTCGGGGAGCTCTTGGGCAAGTTTGGGATCTTGCCAGGCGAGCGTACCGTCGATGTCGAAGAAGCAGACATTGCCATGCTTTTTGGTGGCGTCGGCGGCATGAGAAGGCGAGGCGGCGAATGCAAAACCCGGTTCGAGTCCCATAATCCGATCAAAGTGCTCTTTGACGCGGGGTACCGAGATGCCGATGATTACCTGAGCGGTCTTGCCGGTGACGATGAGGCCTTTGGCACCCGCTGCGACAAAGGTCGCATTGTCCGCGACGATGGAGGGGTCCACGACTTCGACGCGCAGCCGCGTGGCGCAGTTGGTTGCGCCCACAATGTTGGAGACGCCGCCCAGAAGCGTCACAACCTGCTCGGCGAGCAGATGATCTTGTGAGGCCTGGTCGTCGGAAGCGCCGGTTTTGGATGTGCGCTTTTCGTCAACGTCGTCTCCCGTCAAGCGCGAGAGCGCCGCGTTGCTGGCGATATGGTCCTCGCGTCCCGGGGTTTTAAGGTCAAAGGTCAGGATAAGACCTCGAAAGCTCAGAAAGAAGATGACGCTAAAGATGAGTCCGATACCGAGCGCCAAAAGATAGGCACCGGCATGCGTGCGCATGAGCGGAATAAAGTTGAAGGCTGCCATCTCCATCAGGCCGCCCGAGAAGATGCCGACGATGCCAAAGAGATTCATGGTTGTGGCAAGGCAAGACGATAAGACGGCGTAGAGCAAAAAGAGCCCGGGGTGGGTGAACATAAAGAGAAACTCGAGTGGCTCGGTAACGCCGCAAACCACCGAGGCGATGATGGCGGGAACAAGGATGACCCTGAGGCCGGCGCGGCGCTCGGGTTTTGCGGTGGAGTAGAACGCAGCTGCGATGGCAGGAAGGCCAAAGAGCTTGACCCAGCCGGTGGCGGTAAAACCGGCCCACGGCGCAAGCTCATTAAGGGGGCGCGTGCTATGGGAGAGGATGGGGAGCAAACTGCTCCACGTGGCGTAGATGCCGTCGTTAATGACCAGGTTGTCGTAGTAGATCGGCATGTAGAGCAGGTGGTGCAGGCCAAAGGGCTCGAGTGCTCGTTCTAAAAAGACAAAGATGCCCACGCCAAAGGGACCGACGCCTGCAAGCGCGTGACGCAGCGTATCGGTTACATCGTATACGTAGGGCACGATGGCGGCTGAGATAGCAGCAAGGGCAAACACGGCAAAAAAGCTGATGAGGTAGACCAGCGAGGAGCCCGAGAAGGTGCCGAGCCAATCGGGAACCTTGGCATCGTAGAAGCGGTCATGGATGGCAACGACGGTTGCCGATACCGCCAGCGGGCCGATAATGCCGGTGTCG
>NZ_JBDMHA010000107.1:0-3201 GCF_039752985.1 Collinsella aerofaciens | reverse complement strand
CCGCTAGGCAGGCCATGATCGCGTTGACCAGAGCTTGCTCATGGGGATTCGCAGGCGCAAGAGGTTGCGGCTGCACGGTGCGCTTAAGGCACGCGTGGTCTCCAGAGCGCCTGAGCTCTGCCTCAAAGGGCGCGTGCCCACAATAAAGCTCATAGAGGATGCTGCCCAACGCATAGATGTCGACGGCAGGGTTATCGCGAGCGCCGGGGTCGGCCTTAAAGCGCTCTAGCATTTCGGGTGCCGCATATGCTGGCGTGGCGCCGCGAAAGGCGTTGACGTCGACGGTAAAGGAAAAATCGGGCTTAACGAGTTTTGCACTGCCCATGTCGATGAGGCAGATGTCGAAATAGCCGCTCGACACCTGCTCCTCGAGCGGGATGCGGTCGTGGCGCAACATGATGTTGCGCATAGAGAGGTCGCGGTGGACAAAGGGCGTGTCGAGTGATTGCGTTGACAGGATGATCTTGAGCACGCTCAGGCCCATCGCGGCGACAATATCGCCGGGACAGGTTGCAGCGCCATCACTCAGGGCAGGTCGTGCATCAAGAAGCGAGACGCCGTCAACCCATTCCATAAGCAGCGCCGGGGTTCCGTCTGCCGTATAGCCAAACCCGTAGACATCGGGGAAACCCCTTAGGTTGGATACGACGGAGAGGGTGCGGTACTCCTCTTCCAGGGTTTCCCGGTTGAGCTGTTCTTGCTCGGGCTGGGCGTCGGGGCGCGGCATCTTAAGTGCAAGCTCAAAGGCGCGATCGCCGCTTTGGACGCGGCGGACATAGGCGTTTCCGCCAAAGCCACCCTTTTGCGGCGGAACAAGAAGCGTGCAAAAGCGACGCCGTGCCGCAGCCTGCTCACGTTCGGAGAGCAGTGCTGGCGTATGAAACTTGACGAGTCGAACTTCTTCGTAAGAACCGGTCATGGCGCGCTTTCATCCTTTCTTCCATTTAGCAGGATATGCGCTGACCGCCGCCTTCTGTTGCGCAACATCGCCAAATCTGCCACTCGCCAATGTTGCGCAACAGAATCGCGCAAGACGGCGGTAGAAATAGGTCAATTAAAGTCGGCAATCAGGGGAACGATATGAGCTATTCATTCAGCGCATCATATGGAATCACGCGAGAACAGTGGAACAAGATGACCACGCGAGAGCAGGATGAGTTTGTTTGGGCGCAGCGGAGCGAAGACCGGGAGCGGGAGCGCGCTGAGGCAGCCAGGGCCTTGGAGCGGGAGCGCGTTGAGACGGCCATAGCCTTGGAGCGGGAGCGCGTTGAGGCGGCCATTCAGTCATATAAGAGCTCTCTAGCTGGGATAAAAGCCAAAGCACTTTCTAAGATTGAAGACACCGATGGTTCGGTTTCGGCATATTTTGATCGGTTGATCAATGCTCGTATCGAGGCTTTTTCCCAAGAGGCATTGGGCAATATGCCCAGTGGAATGCAAGCGGTAAACATGCGCTATGCCGAAACGGTTCGCGCTAAGATTCCGGCTCTGCTCGGGGAGATTAGCGCCCTGTTGCCCTCAACGGTTTCGGAAGCGCATAGAGAGCAGTTCGTTCAGCAGTCGCAAGCTCAACTTGAGGCTATCCAGACTGCTGAGCGGCTTCGCGCTCAGCATGTCGCGGAAATTACGAATTATGTTGTTGGTCCCGGCGGCGGAGTGGACCTGAAGAAGGCACTCCGTTACCTTACCGAATCAACGACCAGACAAGAGGAGGGGTCGCTCGAAGAAGCGGCTCGCGCGTTTGAGACTTGGGCGGGACGTGTTACGCCGCTTATGCAGGACGAAGCGCTCGATATTTCCCTTCGTAACCGTATCTCTGCAAAGTTTGAGAGCGTTCGCGCCGCTTTTGATGCACTTGGGCCTGATTCGCGCATCGATGATCGCCTAGCGGCAATGAAGATGATGAATGATTTTGAATACGTAGTAAAAAACGCTACGTATGAATCGAGCGAACGGCACCGAGTCTATGAAGAGTATCGTGCGCGCATCGAACGTGCCAACAACCGTTACGGAAAGAGTCTGCCGCTTAAGCAATTGCACGAGATCGAAGATGTCTATGCTGCAAACGATGAAGCGGAGGCTGCCCTTGCCAATGCTATGAAAGACGACTATATCGAGCGTTCTATCAACGAGGTCATGGCTGCTCGCGGTATTAACGTTACTCGCTATGCCGTTATGGAGGGTTCGGGAAAGCCCTGGCGATTGATGTTTGACACCAAGCAGAACAAGGCCATCGCCCTTTTGCGCAGCACGAAAAGAGATCGACTCATCATCCGCGTTGTCGCAGCCAACCCTGAGGAGTTTTCTGAGGATCCTGATAATCCGACCATCATCAAGGACATGAAGCCGCAGGATCAAGCGACTGTCGAGAAGGTCTATAGGGACCAGATTGAGTTCTGCGACTTCTACAAACAGTTCGAAGAGGATCTTAAAGCCTATGGCGTAACCGTTCCGGCCGAGGGTGCAGGATTGACCACGCAGGCCGCGAATCCTGCTGCCGCCGTCGAGATTCATCCGCACGATTACGTGCCGCCCACGCCTTCCGCAGATGCGGAGCGTCGCCTGCGTAATCGCCGTCAAGCAAGTCAGCTCAAGCAAAGGGAAATGAGGTAAACCATGACATGGGAATGCCCAGAATGCGGTTTTGATAATGATGACGAACGCGATATGTGCGAGGAATGCGGCGCTCCGCGTCCCGCCGGCGTAGCACCTCTGCCGTCGACGCCTGCTGCTCCGGTGCAAGACTTCGCTGCACCAAGCGGTGAACGTCCAGCGCCCGCCGTCTATCCTGCGACTTCTTCGATGGGTGGTGCACCACAGGTTCAACAGTCTGCGTCCCAGCAGGTGTATCAGTCTGTTCCCGTGCCCGCGCCGCAGCCAGCACCCGCGCCTATGCCTCAGCCGGCGCCCGTGCCACAACCGATGTCCACCCCACAACCGATGCCTGCGCCCGCGCCGCAGCCCGGGGCCATGTCGATGCCGCAGCCTGCCCCCATGCCCGTTCCGCAGCCCGCTCCGGTTGCCGCGCCACAGCCGACGCCCGCGCCAATGCCGCAGCCCGCGCCGCAACCCATGGCGAATGCTGCAGCTACTCCTGCGGTTCCTGCGCTTACGCTTGCCGATCCAGCTATGGGTGAGCAGCTGTGTCTCACGGGCATGACCGCGCTTGGGCGTAACGCGTTTCCCAGCATGGCATCGAAC
>NZ_JBDMHA010000106.1:0-3385 GCF_039752985.1 Collinsella aerofaciens | reverse complement strand
ACAAGGCCATGCAATCCATCATGGACTGGGATCGCTCGCGCCTGGCCTACCGGGCCATAAAGCGCACGTTCGATATCGTGTTCAGCGGTGTTGTACTCGTCATCATCACCGTGCCCAGCCTTTTGCTCGCCGCGGTTATCCGACTGGAGAGCGAGGGCAACCCGTTCTACAGCCAGGTCCGCGTGGGCAGGACCCACCGCGACGGCAGCCTGTCCACCTTCCGCATGTGGAAGTTCCGCTCCATGTACAGGGACGCCGACGAGCGTCTCGCCGAGCTCAAGGAACAGAACGAGATCGCCGGCGCAATGTTCAAAATGAAGGACGACCCCCGCGTCACCAAGATCGGCAGGTTCATCCGCAAGCACTCCATCGACGAGTTCCCGCAGTTCCTGAACGTGTTCCTGGGCCAGATGTCCGTCGTCGGCCCGCGCCCGCCGCTGCCGAACGAGGTGGCTCTGTACACCGAGTACGACCTGCAGCGTTTGGCCGTTAAACCAGGCATTACCGGATGGTGGCAGGTGACCGACCGTAACGACACGGATTTCGATGGCATGGTTCGTCGCGATCTTGAATATATCGCCAAAAGGGGCTTGTTATTCGATTTGAAAATAGTCGTCCTGACTGTCTTTGAGGTGTTCTCGGGGGAGGGTGCCTCATGATTGATTTTGTTGAACCGCACTTTGATTACTTACAAATTCGTGCTGCTTTCCATTTGATGGGAAGGTGTTAGGCACATGTCAATTTCTCTCGTGATTCCAACTCTTGATGCTCAGGCTGAAATTGGTGAGTTGTTGAATAGACTGCTTTCGCAAACCTGTTGTCCTGACGAAATTATTGTCGTTGATTCCGCATCATCCGATTCCACCGTGGAAATCGCTTCGAGTGTCGATGGCGTTCGGGTTATCGAGATCGATCGTTCCGATTTTAATCACGGACTTACTCGTGACATGGCGTTTAAAGAGTCTTTTGGAGACATTGTTTGCTTTATGACTCAGGATGCCGTTCCGGCTGACGAGCGATATATCGAGAACCTTGTCGAACCAATTCTTGCTGATAGCCGTGTTGCCATTTCATCGGGTCGCCAGCTCCCAAAAAAAGATGCCCGCGAATTCGAACGATTGGTTAGGGAATTTAACTACGGCCCCACGTCAAATGTTCGGTCTAAAGATGACATTCCAGTAATGGGAATCAAGGCTTATTTTGCGACGGATGTCTGCTCTGCATACCGAAGGAGCTCTTATTTCGAGCTTGGAGGTTTCGGTAGAACTGATATGAGCGAGGACATGCTTATGGCCGCAAAGGCTGTAGGGGCGGGTTATTTGGTTGCGTATGCTGCCGATGCGTGTGTGTACCACTCGCATAACCTCACTCCGGTCGAACAATTTCACCGTAATTATGCCATTGGTCATTTTCTCGAAATCAATCGTGAGCTCATAGCTTGTCCATCTGAGATTGGCGAGGGAGGGCGTCTGGTAAAACGGGTCGTTAAACAACTGATTGAGGATCGATCGTTTGTTGAGCTCGGGGCATTTGGCATTGATTGCTTTGCTCGATTTATTGGAAATCGCTCTGGCCGTCGGGCCGCAAGAAAAGAAAGGCTATAGCTAATGAAAGGCATCATCCTCGCCGGCGGGTCCGGCACCCGCCTGTACCCGCTCACGCTCGTGACCTCCAAGCAGCTGCTGCCGGTCTACGACAAGCCCATGATCTACTACCCGCTTAGCACCCTCATGCTGGCGGGCATCAGGGACATCCTGGTCATCTCCACGCCGACGGACCTGCCCAACTTCGAGCGCCTGCTCGGGGACGGCTCGCGCTATGGCGTGAACCTGTCCTACGCCGAGCAGCCCAGCCCCGACGGCCTGGCCCAGGCCTTCACCATCGGCGAGGGGTTCATCGCCGGCGAGCCGTGCGCCCTGGTGCTCGGCGACAACATCTTCTACGGCAACGGCCTGTCGCGCCACCTGACGCGCGCCGTCCAGAACGCAGAGTCCGGTCGCGCCACGGTCTTCGGCTACCACGTGGACGACCCCGAGCGCTTCGGTGTCGTGGAGTTCGACGGCGAGGGGAGGGCCGTCTCCATCGAGGAGAAGCCCGAGCGCCCCAAGAGCTCCTACGCCGTCACCGGCCTGTACTTCTACCCGGGCGACGTGGCCGCCAAGGCGCACGAGGTCAAGCCATCGGCCCGCGGCGAGCTGGAGATCACCACGCTCAACCAGATGTACCTGGAGGAGGGGACGCTGTCCGTCGTCACCCTCGGCCGCGGCTACGCGTGGCTGGACACCGGCACCATGGAGAGCCTGCACGAGGCCGCGGAGTTCGTCCGCGCCGTGGAGCACTCCCAGGACCTGCCGGTCTCGGTGCCCGAGGAGATCGCCTGGGAGAACGGCTGGATCACCACCGCCGAGCTGGAGGAGGCCGCGAAGGCCTACGGCAAGTCGGTCTACGGCCGGCACCTCAAGAAGGTCGCCGCCGGCGAGATCGTCAACAGCCCGCGCGAGTACTAGGAACCGAGGAGATACGAACATGGCAGAGGAGACCTTCTCCCCCAGGAACATCATCGTCACGGGCGGCTGCGGCTTCATCGGCAGCAACTTCGTGCACTACGTGGTCGACAACCACCCCGGCGTGCACGTGACCGTCCTGGACAAGCTGACCTACGCCGGCAACCCCGAGAACATCGCCGGGCTGCCCGCGGACCGCGTGGAGCTCGTCGTGGGCGACATCTGCGACGCCGCGCTACTCGATAGGATCGTGCCGGGCCACGACGCGATCGTGCACTACGCCGCCGAGTCCCACAACGACAACTCCATCGCCGACCCCGAGCCGTTCCTGCGCACCAACGTCGAGGGCACCTTCCGCCTGCTGGAGGCCGTGAGGAAGCACGGCGTCCGCTACCATCACGTCTCCACCGACGAGGTCTACGGCGACCTGGCGCTCGACGACCCGGCCAAGTTCACCGAGGAGACGCCGTACCATCCGTCGAGCCCCTACAGCTCGACCAAGGCGTCCTCCGACATGCTCGTGCGCGCCTGGACCCGCACCTACGGCCTCAGGACCACGATCTCCAACTGCTCCAACAACTACGGTCCCTACCAGCACGTGGAGAAGTTCATCCCCAGGCAGATCACGAACATCGTCGACGGCGTCCGCCCCAAGCTCTACGGGAAGGGCGAGAACGTGCGCGACTGGATCCACACCGAGGACCACTCCTCGGCCGTCTGGGACATCCTCACCAGGGGCCGCATGGGGGAGACCTACCTCATCGGCGCGAACGGCGAGAAGAACAACATCACCGTGCTCCGCATGATCCTGGAGGCTATGGGAAGGGACCCCGAGGACTTCGACTGGGTCGCCGACCGCCCGGGCCACGACCGCCGCTACG
>NZ_JBDMHA010000105.1:0-3250 GCF_039752985.1 Collinsella aerofaciens | reverse complement strand
CCTTTCTTGTTTGGCCGCAATCAATGACGTTGGCTGCGTGGCCGATAGTTGTTTTAGTTAATCAGATATTTCTCGAATGCGGCCATGTTCTTGGCATCTGCCGCCGCCGGATCATCGTAGTAACGACCGTCCGTGATTTCCTGGCCCAGCATGCCGTCGAAACCATGGGCGTTGAGCGTGGCGACGAAGGCGTCCATATCGTGCTTGCCATCGCCCCACACCAGATGGCCATACGGGTCACCGTCGATAAAGTGCATCTCGTGAATTGCCCCATCACCAAAGGCGGCAAACCAGTCCTCGAGCGTCTCGCCTGCAACGCCCATCGCGGTTGTATCAACCATGGGCTGTAAGTACGGGCTCGCGACCTCGTCAATCATGCGCTTCGCATCGGAAACCGTCGTCACAAGGTTGCTCTCCTCGGGACGCAGGCTTTCCATCGTGAGCACCAGACCGTGCTCGCCGGCATACTCCGCCAGAATGGACAAGTGCTCGCGGCTGCGCTTCCAGGCTTCCTCGCGGTCCTCGTCCCAGTCGCCCCAGCCCGAGTTGATGGACATACGGTCGCACCCAAGTACCTCGGCAAGCTCAATGCCGTGTTTAAAGTACGCCAGACTGCGCTGTTCATGCAGCGGCTTGCGTGCGCAGTACTGCCAAGGATAGACAACGTTCTCGGGGCACAGAGTACGATACCTAAGCCCACGGTCTGCAGCCTTTTTCGCCAGGACCTCAGCCTCAAAGTAGCCCGTATGGTCGAGCGTCACATGCGGCTCTGCGCACCACAGCTCAATGGACTCAAAGCCCAAACGCTGCTGCACATCAAGGAAGTAATCGAGCGACCACATGATGTAGTGGATATTCATGCCCGCAATCTGCTCGCGGCGCAGCGTCGGTTTGGATTCAGACATCTTATGCCTCCTTATTTCGATCGAACACGATTTGTCCGTCCGACATCGTCATATCAACCGCAAGATCGCGTGCGTCGCGATAATCGAGGTCAAACACATCCCGATCGAGCACGCAGATATCGGCAAGCTTGCCGACCTCGAGCGTACCCAGCTCGTCTTCGCGCATCAGATCGTACGCGCCCCCGGCAGTCCAAGCGCGCAAGAGCTCGACAAGCGTCAGCGTGTTGACCTCATTCACAGGCAGTCCGTCGGCGAAGAATCCGCCGCACGCGCTGTAGATTGACTCGCCCAGGCTCGGAATCAGCAGCGGCAAATCCGTTCCACAGCACACTGTGCATCCGGAATCTTCCATGCCGCGGCGATTCCAGCTGTGCAAAAGTCGCGTCTCGCCAATTTGTCGACGCATCATCGACAGGCAATCCTCGCGTCGGTCCAGCGTCAGAATCTGCGGATAGACCTCGCAAATTCCACCTAACTTGCCAAACTCGACAAGATCGGTCGGGTCAGAGTTCTCGAGATCGGTAATCGCATGGCGGCGAAGCATCCGTCCATGCTCGTCTCGAGGCAGCGAGGCATAGAGCGCCACGGTGCGACGAACGGCGCCATCGCCCTGGCAATGCAAGGAATATCGGAATCCGTCAGCATCAATTGCACGCAGCTCGTTCTCAATCAGATCCCACTCTGGCTCCTCGACGACCGTCTTGCCGGCAGCGCCCGCATCGGCCGAGTCCTCATAGGGTTCTATCATCTCGGCAAGCCCCGCCCATACGCCGCGATCGGTCATACGGTTGAAGCCAGAAAAACGAACGAACGGTCCCCGGAAGCGCTCTCGTGCCTCGCGGGCATATGCAAGATTTGCACCGGCACCCACCGGCTGCGACATCATAGAGACGCGAACCGTCAGCTCACCAGATTCCTCACGGCGAGCCATTTCGTCGGCAAAGCCGTAGTAGTCATCAAACGCCATCTCCTTGATGGCGGTAACGCCGCGTTCGTTAAGCATGCTCATGTAGTCCGAATACCCTGCACGCACCTCGGGCAGCGCGAGGAAATCGCTCATCATGCGCCAGATCTTCTCGGCATAGCACGCCTGGGGTGTGAAGCCGTATCGCGCACTGGCGGCAGCATTGAGAACACAGGTATCCGCGCCCGGTGTAAAGCAGACGACGGGGATATCGCCAAAACACTCGTCAAACACAGCTGCTGTATTTGCGTTCTCGGCATCCGATGCCAACGTTTCGGGTAGGTTGTGGCCAAAAGCCGCCGCGCAATCCGGACGATCTTCTTTCCATGCACGCAAGAGCGACACGGCCTCTTTGGCATCAGCGATGCCGGACAGATCAGGCCCCAACGTCCGCAGCGCCCAGCCTGTATAGAAGGTATGCACATCGATCAGGCCAGGCATGACGGTGCGGTCGCCCAGGTCAACTACCTCGTCCGCCTGGGTCAAATACGAAGCTAGCTCACACTTGGTGCCAACAGCCTCAATTCGATTGCCACGGACCGCTACGAAACCTTCAAACGGCAGGTCCCCCGTACCGGTAAAGACGCTCTTAGACGTCAGGACCGTCAAACGATCAGACATCACAACCACCTACGCCGGAAGCATGCCAGAGATTGCCGTTACGATCAGGCCAAAGACGACCATGAAAATGAAGAACTTCCAAATGGTCTTCCACCATTGACCAAACGAGATCTTTGCCACGGCAAGACCGGCAACCGTCATGCCCGCCACGGGACTGATGGTGTTGATGGTCTGATTAGCAAACTGGAGCGCGGTAACGGCGGCTTCGGGATTGAGGCCCATAAGCTCGGTCAGCGGACCCATGACGGGCATGGTGAGCGCCGCAAGTCCAGAGCTCGAGGGAACCAGCAAAGAGAGCAGGCCAAGGACGATATACATAAACGTGGTGTAGACGGCGGCAGGTGCACCGGCCAGTGCAGTAGCGAGCGCCTGGAGGATGGTGTCGATGATCATGCCGCCCTCGGCGATGACCAGAATACCGCGAGCGATACCGATAACGACGGCAGCGTACGCAAAGTCGGCGAGACCCTTAACGAACTCCTCTGCGATCGTCTGCTGGTCAAGGCCGCCCAGGATACCGGCAAGCAAGCCCATGCCAAGGAACACGGCGGAAATCTGATTCATGTACCAGCCCTGGGTAACAAGACCCCAGACGATAATGCCCATACCGCAAGCAAAATCGATAAGCACGAGCTTCTGACGGATAGTGAACTCTTCCTCGATGGAGGCATCGGTCACGGAAAATTCAATACGCTTGAGCTTATCGTCCTCGTACACAATGGACGACTCGGGGTTTTTCTTGACGCGCATGGCGTAGCGC
>NZ_JBDMHA010000104.1:0-3322 GCF_039752985.1 Collinsella aerofaciens | reverse complement strand
CCGAGCATCGCGAGGCCCGTACCATTCCCCTCTCCGACTTCCTCCTCAAGTAGATTTTGGGACATGCCCTAAAACCTATCCTTGACCGCTCACCGGTTCGCCGAGTTCTGCGCCACTATGTGCAGGGCTCGGTTTTTTATGTTGCGCGCCCCGGTACAGTCATAAAAAAGGACCCGCAAGCTGCGGGTCCTTTCTAGGCACTAAATTGTAGGCCGAATGTTAGTCCAGGTCGTCGGCAGCGAAGTTGTCGATCGGGGCGAAGGGATCGGCCACGGGGACAACCGGGTCAGCGACGGGCAGCGGCTCGGCGGGAACAGTCACCGCAGGAGAAGCGGCAGAACCGACCGGCGTGGAGGCCATGAGGTCGGCCGGGAAGGAGTTCTGGGCATCGTCCATGAAGTGCTGGATGAGCTTGAGATACTCGGCCTTGAACTCCTCACGAGAAGCCTTGAGACGATCGATCTCCTCGAGCTCAGCCTGCTTTTCGGTCAGAGCCTGGCGGATAACCTCGCGGGCCTTGGCGTCAGCCTCGTTGCGGATACGCTCAGCGTTCTCGTTGGCATCGTTGACGATGGTCTCAGCGGTCTGCTGGGCAGCGATCAGGGCAGCGGAAATCTGGCGCTCCTGAGCGGAGAAGTCAGGGGCGGGAGCAGCCACGGGGGCGGCAGGAACGGCCTGGGCGGTGGCATCCTGAGCCTGGGCAAGCTGAGCCTGCGCATCGGCAAGCTGCTGCTCGGTAGCAGTCAGACGACCCTTAAGGTCGACGATCTTAGCGAGCATAGCGTCAACCTCAGAGGACAGCGTCTCCAAGAAGACGTCGACCTCGGCAGGATCGTAGCCACGCTTGGCCTCAGAGAAAGTCTGAGCCTGGATGTCTGCAGGGGTAATAGCCATAACAAGTCTCCTTTTTCATCGCCTCGGCGCTACACGCCCGACGTAAGTTACTAAGACAGTTCTACACGAGTATACCTATAAGAAGCTGCAGAACCAGCCTCTGCACCAACTGCAACGCAATAATCGCAACGACCGGCGAAAAATCGATACCGCCCATCGGCGGGATGAAACGACGGAACAGGTTGAGCCACGGACCGCACACGCTATCAAGCACCGCAGCAATATCCTGAAGCAAACCACCCTGCTTCATGGGAATCCACGTCATAAAGCAGTAGACGACAATGAGCGTGGAATAGAAGTTGAACAGCGTGTTGACCAGCTGGACGATAGTGTAGATGTTGATGGGAATCTCCTCGTCTTGTCTTTACTTAAGGTAGCCGTCGGCACGAAGCTTCTTGAGATCGGAATCTTTGACCTCGCAACCGGCGGGCAGCACCATGAACACGCGGTCGCCCACCTCCTTGACCGTGGCACCCAGACCGCAGGCAAAGCCGTAAGAGAAGTCCAAGACGCGCTTGGCAACTTCGGTGCGTACGCCCACAAAAATCAGTGCGACAGGCTGCTTGGTGCGAACGCGGCGCACCACAGTCTCCACGTCGTCATAGCTCTCGGGGCGCAGGACATAGGCCGGCAGCTGCGGCGTGGCGTTGATGATATTGCTCGCATAGGCCGAGGCATCGCTCGGTGCAGGCGCGGGTGCAGCGGCGGCACGGGCGCGGGTATTCTCGGCGTAGCTCGACGGCGTGTCATAGGCACCGGGACGATAACCGCTCGCAACACTGTCCTGCGAGCGCGAAGGCGGGTTATACGTCGTGGCATGGCGGGAGTCATCGCCGACCAGCTGACCGGAGCGCGTATACACGGCAACCGACTCAGCTTCACCGCGGCGCGTCTGACCAAGCAGGCCGTTGCTCGGCTCGTCTTGGGTGTAGAAGCCCTCGCCCGAAGCACCGCTGTAGCCGTTGTTCTGATAGCCATCGTCGTAGCCGTCATCGTAGCCGTAGTCGTCGTCCTGGCCATAACCCTGGTCGTAACCCTGCTGGCCGCCCAGGTGCATCTTATTTTTAATCTCGTCAAGGAAGCCCATGGTTGTGTCCTCTCGCGGTTTAGTGCAGGCGCCCCGATAATCAGTGCGCACTTCAGAGCCTTATTTTACTGCAAACTCCGGGCTAAATACTACCCTGCCCAGGCGAACGAGCGTAGAGCCCTCCTCAAGGGCAGACTCAAAGTCCTCGCTCATACCGCAGGAAAGCTCAGGCAGGTTCAAATCGGGATGCGCCGCCTCCAGCTCATCCCTCAGCTCACGAAGCCCCGCAAAGGTGCGGCGTGCCACATCCTTATTCCCCCGGGGCGCCATAGTCATAAGCCCCTGTACGCAAATTCCCTCAAGTTCTGCAAGCTCACCCGCGGCGGCGCGAATCTCATCGGGTGAAAAGCCTCCCTTCGACTCCTCACCACTCACATTGACCTCAATGAGCACACGCTGGGGGCCGACGAGCTCGCCTGCCTCAATCTTGCGAACAGCACGGCTCGAGATCGCCTGCGCCAGATGCAGCGAACCCACCGAGTGAATCAGCTCGGCTGAGCCCAGCACCGCATTGATCTTATTGGTCTGCAGGTTGCCGATCATATCGAAGCGCACCTCGGGCAGCTCCGGATGCTCCGCCAGACCCGTGAGCTTGCGAACCAGCTCCTGCGGGCGGTTCTCGGCAAAATGGCGATACCCCGCCTGGATGGCGGCAACGGTCTCATCGACACCAACGGTCTTGGACACGGCAATGAGGCTCGCGGCGTCGTGGGGACGGCCCGCGCGATCGAGCGCCGCATAAAAACGTTCCAGAATCTGCTCGCGGCGAGCGCGCATCAAGTCCAAATAGTTATCCATTGCCAATCGCCTCCGCTGACAGCCAAACAAGTAGTCCCATGCTAACGCAAGAGCGCGGCCCCGCATGTGCAAGGCCGCGCTCACTTAGGTATTTACAATCTTTCGACGAACGGGGTTACTTACTCCTCGTCGTCCTCGCCATCGTCCTCATCCTCAAGATGATCGAGCAGGTAGCGAAGACCCTCGCTGACCTCGTTAACGGGCACCTTGGCAACGTAGCGTGCATCGACGGCGGGCCTCATGATAACACCCTCGCCCGAAGGCACGCGCATGCTCTCGAGCTCATCCTCATCAGTGCAGGCGATATCACCGGCAGTCATACGCTGTCCGGTCAACAGGAAGGTCAGACGGCAGGCGGCATCGATGGAAATCGAGGCGATGCGCTCGAGATAGCGCGATACCATGATGGCGCGGCGCAGGTCGTCATAGTTGCTGTCGTCGTCCATAAAATCGCCCGTGTCCATGCGGTTAAAGGTGCGGAAGAACTTCTCGTAGGCGGCGTGCACTGGCTCGTCCTCGACGGCCAAGTTGCAGATGATGGAC
>NZ_JBDMHA010000103.1:0-3468 GCF_039752985.1 Collinsella aerofaciens | reverse complement strand
ATCGAGGTCATCGATCAAAAGAAAGGTAACGTTTTGGCGCTCACGGCTTCATGCGTTGCTCTATCTGCGGGCATTACCGCGCTGCCTGGTGATACGGGAACGCCGGTTGCCGAGCAGCTCGCACAGCTTTCAGGCAACCTTGGTATCGTGCTTGCCGTGCTATACCTAGAGAAATATTTGCTCACGATTTTGTGGTCGGTTGGCCTGGGCATCTTAATCCCGTCTGCGTTGGTGCTCTTTGCGGTGTCGCTCGGCATTCACGGGCGCTGGAGCACGAGCACTGTCCTGCGCCGTGTGGCGACACGCGTACTGGTGGTTGCCGTGATCGGCATGGCGCTCGTGCCCGCGAGCGTATGGGTGTCGCAAAAGGTCGATGAAACGTATCGCGTAAGTATTGAGCAAGCTGAGCAAAAAGCTGCGGACGCTGCGGACGCGGCCGACACCACGGACAAGTCAGCCGAGACCAGCTCAAAATCGAACAAGAAAAAATCCGAGACCACGGAGTCCAAAAACGTGCTCGAGCAGTTGACTGATGGGGCATCGAGTCTTGTTACGTCGGTGACCAGCGGCGCCAAGCAGATGACCGACGAGATCGTGCAGCAGGTGACCGATCTGATTGAAGGCGTCATCGTGATGATCGTAACCTCGTGCGTTATCCCGCTGCTGGTGCTCGTGGCGTTCCTATGGCTAGGACACGTGCTGCTGGGGATCGATATTTCCGGCCCGGCGAACTATTTGACGGGCCGCTTTCTGGGTGCTCCGTCCAAGCACGCCAAAAAGGGTGGGCAGTCCGAGTAGCTAAAACAGCTGTATATACCGGGGAATACCGCCGAAGGGCGGCCGAGACACGTTCTCGGCCGCCCTATTGTTTGTTGAACACATGGTCTCTACGTCCGCGCCCGGCCCAAACGGTCAGCAATCACCTGTGAACGGTATTTGTTCAAAAAAGAACAAAGACAAACAAATAATTGTTGCAGTTACTGTTCGAATGTGTTCAAATAAACATGAACAGTGAAGAACCGCACATTCAGATGCCCGGACCTGAACGCGATTCAACACTTCCAAACAGGAACTACGCACCTGCGTATCTCTCAAGGAGGATGTCATGAGGGTTGTTATCGCTTCCGATGCCGACGGTATGTCGATGAAGGAGTCCATCAAGGAGATGCTCATCGCCGACGGTCACGAGGTCGTCGACTATTCCGAGACCCCTGCCGCGGACTTTGTCGATTCCGCGACCGCCGTTGCCAAGGACCTGCTGGAGCACAAGGATTCCCAGGGCTTCGCATTCGATAAGTACGGCGTCGGCTCCTATATGGCCGCCGTCAAGATCAAGGGCATGGTCGTCGCCAACATTTCCGACGAGCGTTCTGCCTACATGACCCGCGAGCACAACGGCTCGCGCATGGTCACCATGGGCCCGGGCGTTGTGGGCACCGAGGTCGCCAAGAAGATCGCCCGCGAGTTCCTGCGCGCCCAGTACGCCGGCGGCCGTCACCAGATCCGTGTCGACATGCTCAACAAGATGGCCTAACGAGAGCCACCGAGAACTCGAACTTCTACCTCAACTTGTGAATTCAGACGAAAGGACGTTCTGATGAAGAAGACCATCGCAATCGGTTGCGACCATATCGTTACGGACGAGAAGATCTATCTGGCCGACCGCCTGGAGCAGGCTGGCTACAAGGTGCTCGACTGCGGCACCTACAGCCACACCCGTACGCACTATCCCATCTACGGTAAGGCCGTGGGCGAGGCTGTTGCCAGCGGCAAGGCCGACTTTGGCGTGGCCCTGTGCGGCACCGGCATCGGCATCACCAACGCCGTCAACAAGGTTCCCGGCGCCCGTTGCGCCCTGGTTCGCGACATGACCTCTGCCCTGTATGCCCGTCGCGAGCTCAACGCCAACATCGTGGGCTTTGGCGGCAAGATTACCGGCGAGTTCCTGATGGCCGACATCATGCTTGCCTTCTTGGAGGAGCCCTACGAGAAGACCCCCGAGCACGATGCCCTGATCGCCAAGATCGATGCCTGCAACAAGGCCGACGCCGAGGCTCAGGCTGACCCGCACTTCTTTGACGAGTTCCTCGAGAAGTGGGACCGCGGCGAATACCATGATTAGCGGGTATCCGGCGTAATTAACTAGTCCGTTGACGGCTCGCGTTTCTGTGAGGGGGCGCGGGCCGGTTTTCTATCAGCCCTATTGACTTGGCGGGCTGTCGTAAGAAAGGGAAGGCTCCTATGGAGTTTGTTCTTGATAACGGTTCTATCCGCGTAGCACTGAGCACGGCGGGCGGGTCGTTCACTTCTATTGCGGCCAACGGCCGTGAGTACCTGTGGCAGGGTGACCCTGCGGTCTGGTCGGGCCAGGCACCCATTTGTTTCCCGATCTGCGGCGGCCTTCGTGACGGTCGCGCAATGACCATGGGCGGCCGCGAGGTTAAGCTTGCCCGTCACGGCTTTGCTCGCAAACAAGAGTGGAAGCTCGAGGAGCAGGGCGACAACATGGTCGCGCTGAGCCTAAGCTCTGCCGACCATGCCGAGTTGCTCGAGCAGTACCCGTATCCGTTTAAGATCGTTGCTCGTTACACGATCGATGCGGAAAAGGTGGCCGTGTCGTACGAGGTGACCAATGAGGGCACCGAGGACATGCCGTTCTTTGTGGGCGGTCACCCTGGCTTTAAGTGCCCGCTTGACGAGGGCGAGTCCTATGACGACTACGAGCTCCGTTTTGAGCAGCGCGAGGCCGCCGAGCTCTGTACTGCCGTTCCCTCGACGGGCCTGATTGATGTTGAGCATCGCAGCAAGAACCCGATGGTTGGCCATGACCTGCCGCTGACCCACGAACTCTTTGACTTCGCAGAGACCATCTTTGACGTGCTCGAGAGCCGCGTGGTTACGCTTACCAAGAAAACCGAGGACAAGGGCGTGCGCCTGACGTTCCCCGATATGCCATACCTGATTGTGTGGAGCAAGCCCGAGGGCGACTTTGTGGCCGTGGAACCGTGGGGTGGTCTGTCCACCTGCTCCGACGAGGACGATATTCTGGAGCACAAGCGCGGCTGCCTGGTGGCCAAGCCGGGGGAGACCGTTACCCGCGGCTTTGAGATCGAGATCCTTTAACGAGCTATCGTATGTTTGGGGCGGGTTATGCCGCCCCGGAACAGGAGTTCAACATGATTCTGACCGTTACCATGAACCCGTCGATTGATACGCGCTATCAGCTCGACAAGTTGATCATCGACGACGTGAACCGCGTGACGCCCGAAAAGACCGCTGGCGGTAAGGGCCTCAACGTGAGCCGCGTGTTGCTGCAGCTGGGCGACGACGTGCTCGCGACCGGTCTGCTCGGCGGCCACATGGGTGCCTATATGGCCGAGCTCATGGATGCTGACGGCGTCAAGAACGACTTTGTGCCCATCGCCGGTGAGACACGCATTTGCCTGAATATTCTGCACGAGGGTAATC
>NZ_JBDMHA010000102.1:0-3682 GCF_039752985.1 Collinsella aerofaciens | reverse complement strand
GGGCTTGAGCATAGCGGTATCGAAGTCGTCGATTGCCACAAGCATGTCGGCATAGGTCTCGCGCATGGTATCGGCCGCGCGATCGTCCAGCAGCAGAACCGCCTCGGGGTCCAAAGCCTCAAGCGCCTCACGGAACAGCTCGCACGGCAGAGTCTCGCCCACCGCGACCGCTCCGTCACCCACGCCGGCGACGCTTGCCAGCACGCAAAAATCCTCGGGCGCGTAGCCGATGGCCCCAAGCGCCTTGCGCAACGCCGCGCCATCCGGGCCGGCGGCAAGCTCGCCACCCGAACGCTCGGCCTCGTCCAAATCGCCTTTGACCAGCACGATCGGCGAGCACGCGTTGCCCGCGATACGCACGCCACGGACCGCAAGCGATGTGAGCTCCTGCTCGGCCGCCTGGGCGATGGCTTCTTTTTTCTGGCTTTGTGACGTGGACATGCGCTCTCCAATCGTTTGCGTGCCCACCATTATATAAAAGAGCTGCCCGCGAGTGGTTGCTTTGCGGGCGGCTGGGTATAAGCACGGTCGTACTGAGTTTTACGCGGCCGAGCCGCGTCGCATTATGGAGGTCACCATGGCTGACATTAATCAGATTACCCCCGAGAACTTCGATTCCATCGTTAACGACAGCCTGCCCGTGCTGGTCGATTTTTGGGCACCGTGGTGCGGGCCCTGTCGATCCCTCTCGCCCATCGTTGACGAGGTTGCCGATGAGCTGGCGGGCAAGCTCGCCGTTGCCAAGTGCAACGTCGACGACAACCAGGACCTGGCCATGAAGTATGGCGTCATGAGCATCCCCACGCTGATTGTGTTTAAGAACGGCGAGGAGATTGACCGCTCGGTTGGCGCTCTGCCCAAGGCGAGACTGCAGGCGCTGCTGGAGAAGCATCTGTAATACGCTTGTTACATGTTACCGTCTGCCTGCCGTCCATGAGCGGTTTTGCACCGCTCGCCGGACCGCCGGGTGCGGCGCGGGCGACCACGGATAGTATGGTAGTTACAAACAGCCCCCAGTGAACGGGTGCGGGTCGCACAGACTCGTACCCGTTTTCTTATGCAGCTGCGCGCAGAGCGGGCGTAGTAAAATCTGAACCACTGAACTGCCCCATACAAAAGGAGATTTCCCATGCATGACGTCGGAATGAACATGAGCCAGCTTGCCATGAGCGTCAAGCAGGTCGACGATACCATCGAGCTCGCTCACGAGTGGAGCCATCAGCTGCTGCATGCGACCGAGAATTTTGACATGGAGCGCATCGGCGCCAAGCTCGAGGCCGCCATGGCCGCGCTGCACGAGGCCCACGACGCACTCGAGGGCTACGAAGAGGCCATCGAGGCCGACCACAACTCCGTCGGCTCCGTGAAGCTGGTGTAAAGTGGCCGAACACGAGCACGGCTGCGGGTACGAGCACGAGCATCCGCACGGGGCGGACGGTGACGCGGGCTGCCACTGTAGTGGCTCCGGCTCCGAGCTGGTCCGTTTTTCGGTTACCGCACCCGACGACCTGCTGCGCCGTTTTGACGAGCAGATCGCGCGCCGCGGCGACGTGGCCAACCGCTCCGAGGCCGTGCGCGACCTGATTCGCGCCTCGATCGCCAAGGAGCAGATGCGCACGCCCGATGAGCATGTTATCGGGTCGCTCACCATGATTTACGACCACCATACCGGCGACCTGACGCGCCGTCTGGACGAAGTGCAGCACGACTACACCGACGAGATCGTATCGACGATGCACGTGCATCTGGATCACCACAACTGCCTGGAGATTCTGGCGCTCAAGGGCCGTGGCGAGCGCGTCTACGAACTAGCCGACCGCCTGCTGGGCCTGCGCGGCGTTAAGCACGGCGAGCTCACGTGCGCCGCCACCAAGCAGAGCCTGGGGCTGTAGCGGGATTTCCTGCAGCGCACCTACCAAAAAAGACAGGTTTATTTTGGCAGGTTTAGAAGTTTTACCTACCAAAACAAACCTGTCTTTTTTGGTAGGTTTTGATGAGGGGTGTCGCATGCGGCATGTGCATATTCATGTGACGGGCATTGTACAGGGCGTTGGCATGCGACCGTTTGTGTATCGCGAGGCCATGGTGCATGGCATTTGCGGCTGGGTGCTCAACGCGGGCGACGGCGTGCATATCGAGGCGCACGCTCCGGCCGATGCGCTCAATGCTTTTGTTGCCGCGCTTTCTGAGCATGCGCCTGCGGCAGCCCGCGTAGAGTATGTCGAGGTTGTGGACCTGGCAGCCAACGGTTGGGATACCGCCAATGAACAGGGTTTTCACATCGTAGCATCGCAGGACCAGACCGCGCACACCACGCTCGTCTCGCCCGATATCGCCACCTGTGACGATTGCCTGCGCGAGTTGTTCGATCCCGCCGACCGACGCTATCACTACCCCTTTATCAACTGCACCAACTGCGGCCCACGCTTTACCATCATCCGCTCGCTGCCTTATGACCGAGCGGCCACGTCGATGGATTGTTTTCCCATGTGTCCCAAGTGCGCCGCGGAGTATGCCGACCCGCTCGACCGGCGTTTTCACGCGCAGCCCGATGCCTGCTTTGATTGCGGGCCGCATATTACGTGGCGCGAGGCTGTGAACGGCGATGCGTGCGGGAATTCGTCCGCGACACCAGCCGTCGGCACCACATGCGAGGCCAGCGACGCCATTATCGAGCGCTGCGTTGAGCTGCTGGCCAGCGGTGGCATCGTCGCCATCAAGGGCCTGGGCGGATTCCATCTATCCTGTGACGCTGCCAACGAGCAGACGGTGACCGAGTTACGCCGTCGCAAACGCCGCAGCAACAAACCACTTGCCGTCATGGTGCGCGACCTTGCTGACGTTGAACGCCTATGCCATGTCAGCGATGTTGAGCGCGGCTTGCTGGCCGGCAGCATTCGCCCCATCGTGTTGCTGCGCCGGCGTGCTGTTTGCGGGAACGACGGCGATTCTCCCGACGCCCTCGTACTCGCACCGTCCGTCGCGCACGACCTGCCCGAGCTTGGCGTTATGCTCCCCTACACCCCGCTTCAGCATCTTCTGCTTGCAGCTGCCGCGTCGCACGGTATGCACGCGCTCGTCATGACCAGCGGCAACCTGAGCGAAGAGCCCATCGAGACCGATGACGATCTTGCCTGGGAGCGCCTCGTTGCCGCCGGCATTGCCGACGCGCTGCTCGGCAACGATCGAGCGATTCTCTCGCGCTATGACGATTCCGTGGTGCGCGTGGTCAACGTCGCCGTTATGCCCGTTCGCCGCGCTCGCGGATATGCACCCCAGCCGCTGCCGTTGCCGGCGCTCGACCGCGCTCCGTCCTGCGTGCTCGCCTGCGGGCCACAACAAAAGGCCACGATTGCGCTCACGCGTGAAGGGACGAACGGCGAGGCAACCTGTTTTGTGTCGCAGCATATCGGCGATGTTGAAAACGGCGGGACCTTCGATGCCTGGAACGCTGCGCGCACGCGCTTGGAAGATCTCTTTGATTTGGCGCCCGCCGCCTTGGCTTGCGATGTACACCCCAGTTATCTATCGGGCCAGTGGGCGCGCGAGCAGGCGCGAAAATGCAATCTGCCGCTCGTCGAGGTGCAGCACCATCATGCGCATATCGCGAGCGTAATGGCCGAGGCCATCGCCGCGGGCCAGCTTACAACCGACGCGCGCGTCCTTGGCATCGCCTTTGACG
>NZ_JBDMHA010000101.1:0-3774 GCF_039752985.1 Collinsella aerofaciens | reverse complement strand
GCTCAAACCTACCGACCTGGGCGAGTATCGCCGCCGTGAGCTGGGCTTTGTCTTCCAGTTCTACAACCTGGTGCCCGACCTCACCATCAAGGAAAACATCGAGGTCACGGCATGCCTGTCCAAAAAGCCGCTCAACATTGACGACCTGCTACGCTCGCTGGGCCTCTACGAGCACCGCAACAAGTTCCCGCGCCAGGTTTCGGGTGGTCAGCAGCAACGCTGTGCCATCGGCCGCGCGCTCGTCAAAAACCCGGGTCTGCTGCTGTGCGACGAGCCCACGGGCGCGCTCGACTATAAGACGTCCAAGGAAATCTTGCAGCTCATGGAGGATGTCAATCACGAGTACGGATGCACCATCATCATCGTCACACACAACGCCGCCATCGCCCGCATGGCCAATCGCGTGCTGCGCCTGCGCGACGGGCGCATCGTCGAGGATGAGCTCAACGAGTCGCCCGTCGCGGCCGCCGAGCTCGATTGGTAGGCGGCGCCATGACACCTCTCGCAAAACGTCTCCCGCGCGAGCTGCGCCGCAATATCGGTAAGTACCTGGGCATCTTTTTGCTTATGTGCGGAAGCATTGCCCTTACATCGGGCTTTTTGCTCGCGGCGCATTCCATCGGCTGCCTTATCGACGACATGCGCGATGCGTACGCGATCGAGGACGGCCGCGTGACCACCTCCTTCGAGGCCACCAAAGACCAGCTCAAGGCAGCCGAGGACGCGGCAGACGACGTCGGTGGCGTCACGCTCTACAAGAATTTCTCCATCGATGCCATCATCAAAAAGACCGCCGGCGACGATGGAACCAAGCGCACGCTGCGCACCTATGCGCACCGCACCAAGGTCGATATCGCGTCCTACTGCGAAGGCAGGCAGCCTAAGGCGGACGATGAGGTGGCAATCGACCGTGTCTTCGCCACCAATAACAACCTGTCCGTGGGCGATAAAGTCGAGCTCGAGGGTCGCACCTACACCATCTGCGGCATCATGACCCAGCCCGATAGCCAGGCGCTGTTCCTCAACAATTCGGACTTTACGGTGAACACCATCACGTACGGTGTGGCCGAGGTCACCGACGCCGGCTTTGCCGCGCTTAAGGACGCCGGCGGCGCGCCTGCCTACACCTACTCCTTTACCTTTACCGATCGCGATCTCTCCACCGCGGATCGCGTCGATGCGGAGCAGGATATGGTGGAGGCGCTCACCGATGCCGACGCACGCGTGGATGACCTCATCGACGCCGATTCCAACCAGGGCATTGGCTACGCGCGCGACGACGTAGACGGCGACTCCATGATGTGGATGACGCTGCTCGACATCATCATCGTGATCATGGCGTTCGTCTTTGTGGTCCTTACCGACGCCACCATCGAGGAGGAGAGCGCCATCATCGGCACGCTGCTCGCCAGCGGCTATCGTCGACGCGAGATCGTGCTGCACTACCTTGCGCTTCCCGCCATCGTGGGCGTGGTCGCGGTGCTTTTGGGCACTGCGCTCGGCGTCGTGTTCTTTACCGAGCCCATGCGCAGCCTCGATTACGGCTCGTACAGCCTGCCGCCCTTCCAGGTGTACTGGAGCTGGGAGATCTTTGTGAAGTGCGCCGTGGTTCCCGCCGCTGCGCTCATCCTCATCACGCTGGTGGGTCTGCTTCGCAAGATGGGCAAGACGCCGTTGCAGTTTCTTCGCCACGAGGCGAGCGGCAAGTCTGGCACCAAGCGCGGCCTGCAGCTGCCGGAGCGCATGGGCTTTGTCTCGCGCTTCCGCCTGCGTATCTTCCTGCGCAACCTGGGCAACTTCGCCACGCTCTTCGTGGGCATTGCGTTTGCCTCGCTGCTGCTGCTCTTTGGCCTGGCGATTCTGCCCACGATGACGCACTACGCGGACAACCTCGAGACGAGCCTGGTCGCCGAGCACCAGTACACGCTCAAGGCTCCGCTGGAGCTCGAGGGCACTGCCGAGGAGCGCGAGCAGTGGTCGGCACTCGAGTGCTTGCAGTCGGTTGACGGCGCGCTGCTTTCTGCCGCCCAAGATGCCGATGACGAGCTCGACGACGCGGCCGATGCGGCGCAGGCGGCAGCCGATGCCGCGACCGCATCCCCGTCTGCCGAGAGCCTGGCTGCGGCGCAGGACGCGCTCGCCAAGGTCCAGGACAAGAAGGATGCGCTTTATGCGCGCCTCGATGACCTTGCCGATGCTCTCGGCTGCGACCACGATGAGGCTATCGACCTGATCGACAAGGCCTCTAAGATCGACACTGACAACGACGATATCCACCCGGTCAATACGACCGATAACGGCGCGGGCGCAATCGCACAGGCCGAGAAATACGCCGTCTACCAGCTGCAATACGACCGCGGCGACGGAAATGGCGAGGAGACGATTTCCATCTACGGCATCTCGCCCGATTCGCGCTACTGGAAAGGACTGGACGTCAGCGACGGACGCGTCGTCTTTGGCGGTGGCTTGCTCGACAAGTTTGGCTGGAGCGAGGGTCAGAAGGTTAAGCTTCGCGACAAGTACGAGGGCGAGAATTATTCCTTTGAGTACGTGGGCAAGGACTGCGTTTGGGGCTCTAAGTCGGATATGAATGTCTATATGAGCATCGAAGACTTTAACGAGCTGTTTGACAACGATGCGGCCTACTTTAACGGCTACGTGAGCAACGAGAAGCTCGACCTCGACGCGCGCTACTTTGCCGGCGATACCACGCCCGACGACATGCGCGCCGTGGGCGACCAGTTCATCGGCATGATGAGCAAAATGATCGGCATGATGGTTGGGCTTGCGGTGTTCATCTTCTTGCTGTTTATGTACCTGCTGACCAAGGCTGTGATCGACCACAGCGCCCGTTCGATCAGCTACATGAAAGTCTTTGGCTATCGCGATAGCGAGATTTCGCATCTGTACATCCGCTCGATCACGTTGTGCGTGGCAGCGTCACTCGTGCTGAGCCTGCCGGTCATTATTGGCTCGCTAACGGCCATCTTCCGCTCGATGCTGCTCGCCTATAACGGCAATATCGAGATCTACGTGCCCGCTTGGTCCATGGCGGCGTGCGTCGGCATTGGCTTTGCGACCTACCTGGTCGTGGCGCTGCTACACACGCGCTCCATCAAACGCGTGAGCCTGGCCGAAGCCCTCAAAGTCCAAGAGTAGTCATTGGGGACGTTCTTAAATGACTAGTCGCTGGGGACGCTCTTTCGCCACCCAGCAGGAAAGGAACGTCCCTAGCTGCCAGGTGGCGAGGCACTCATTTAAGTCCGTCCCCAATGAGTGGTTTCAGTCATTTAAGTCTGTCCCCAATGACTAGGTGCCGTACTTGACTTTAACTCTGCTTTAACTGGTACCATCCTCTATGTCTGTAACGCCATATAGACCGAGGGGATATATCTATGACCGCAACTACACCCGCAGCACCCGCCAAGGTGTACTTCACCAACCTGCGCACGCATGCTCGCGAGAGCCAGCTCGACAAGCTCAAGCGCCTCATCCGTCACGCCGGTATCGAGCAGATCGACTTTGAGAACAAGTTCGTCGCCATCAAGATTCACTTTGGCGAGCTGGGCAACCTGAGCTTTTTGCGCCCCAACTACGCCCGCGCCGTCGCGGATGTCGTGAAGGAGCTGGGCGGCAAGCCCTTCCTCACCGACTGCAATACGCTCTATGTGGGTAGCCGCAAAAACGCGCTCGAGCACATCGATACCGCCTACCAGAACGGCTTTACCCCGTATGCTACGGGTTGCCAGATCATCATTGCCGACGGCCTCAAGG
>NZ_JBDMHA010000100.1:0-3769 GCF_039752985.1 Collinsella aerofaciens | reverse complement strand
CGCTAAGGTCATCGGCCGTCGTGGCCGCACCATCAAGGCCATTCGCACGCTCGCTCGTGCACTGGCCGCTCGCCTCGACACTGCTGTCGAGGTAGAGGTTCTGGGCTAGGACCTTGAGGTCCCAGTACAAAAACATCGCCCGTGTGGTCAAGCCGCACGGAAGGAAGGGGGAGGTCCTCGCGCAGCCGCTGCGGGGGCTTCCTTCTGTATTAGAGCCGGGTATGCGCGTCGCCCTGACGCCGCCGGCGCTCAAGCGCGACCGCTTTTGCACGGTCGTGTCCGTCACCGATACGGGCGATGGCGATCTGGTCTCGTTTGAGGGCATTGACGATTTGACGGCCGCCGAGGGCATCACGGGATGCTACGTGCTGGCAAATCGTGACGACTTTGAGCTCGATTCGCTTGACGCTGCCTATACCGACCTGATGGGTCGCGAGGTGGTCGACGAGCGTTTCGGTTCGCTCGGCACGATCGTCGAGATTATGTCGACGCCCGCTAACGATGTTTGGGTTGTCGAGGGCGATCGGTACGGCGAGGTACTGATTCCCGTGATCGAGCAGGTCGTGCTCGATCTTCCCGACACAGGAACAATTTCCGTCCACGTTATGGACGGCCTGATCGATATGGACAAGTAGGGAGGAAAACATGCTGATCGAGACCCTTTCGGTCTTTCCCGAGATGTTTGAGCCCGTCATGTCCACATCGATCTTGGGCCGCGCCCGCAAGGCCGGCCTTTTTGATTTTAAGGCGTATAACCTGCGCGACTGGACGCACGACCGCCATCGTACCGTCGATGACGAGCCGTACGGCGGCGGGCAGGGCATGCTCATGAAGGTCGAGCCTATCGCAGAGGCCATCGAGGCTATTAGCTCCGAGGGTCCCAAGCCCACGGTTGTGTTTTTTACCCCCTGTGGCGAGCCTTTTACGCAGCATGTGGCCGAGCGCCTGCTCAAAAGTGAGCGCCTGCTGTTTGTGTGCAGTCGCTACGAGGGCGTCGACGAGCGCGCGTATGCGTATGCCGATGAGCGTCTGTCGATCGGCGACTACGTGCTCACGGGTGGCGAACTTCCCGCTATGGTCGTTGCCGATGCCGTCGTACGCCTGATTCCCGGCGCCCTGGGCGACGAGATGAGCAACGTGGACGAGTCGTTCTCGACCGCCGAGGACGGAGGCCTGCTCGAGTACGCGCAGTACACCCGCCCCGCCGAGTTCAACGGCGAGGGCGTTCCTCCGGTGCTCGTGAGCGGCGATCACGCCAAGGTCGATGCCTGGCGCCGCAAGAACGCCATCGAGCGTACCTGCCGCTGGCGTCCCGATCTTATCGAGACGGCACGGCTCACGCCCGAGGAGCGCGCGTACGCGCAGGAGATTCTGGACGCTTCGTATTCGCAGAGCGAGGAGTGAGTATGGTTCCTACGCAACATTCCGCGTTGAGGGGCGCTTTTGAGTGGATCGCGGTCATCGCGATCGCGCTTGTGGCCACCTTCCTGATCCGCACCTTTGTGGTCGAGCCCTTTGTGGTGCCCACCGGCTCTATGGAGGACACAATCGAGATTGGCGACCAGATCCTGGCGCAAAAGGTGAGCCTCGAGCTCGGTCAGCCCGTCAAGCAGGGCGATATCGTGGTGTTTCACAACCCCGATGGCACCTCCGAGCATGATGTTCTTGTCAAGCGCGTTATTGCCACGGCCGGCCAGACGGTCGACCTGCAGGATGGCAAGGTGGTCGTTGACGGCCAAGCGCTCGACGAGGACTATACGACGGGCATGAGCTGGCCACTTTCGGTCCAAGCGCCCGGCGCTCAGGTAAGCTATCCCTACACCGTTCCCGACGGGTGCGTGTGGGTGATGGGCGACAACCGCGAAAACTCTGCCGACTCACGCTACTTTGGTCCCGTCGATCGCTCTGATTTGATCGCTGTGGCGCTTGTGCGCTACTGGCCGCTCAACCGCATCGGCGCTATCGACTAAAAACCGCTATAGTACAGTACCTAACCGTGTAATCGTTTCGACGAGGGGATATTAGAGGCATGAACGCTTCATCGCTTTCCTTCCAAGACATCATCCTGCGCCTCCAGCAGTACTGGGGCGAGCAGGGCTGCGTCATTATGCAGCCCTATGACTCCGAGGTCGGTGCCGGTACCTTCCATACCGCGACCACGCTGCGCTCGCTCGGTCCCGCCGAGTGGCGCACCTGCTATGCGCAGCCCTGCCGCCGTCCCGCCGACGGCCGCTACGGCGAGAACCCTAACCGCATGCAGCACTACTATCAGTTCCAGGTGCTCATCAAGCCCTCGCCGGTCAACGCCCAGGAGCTCTACCTGGGTTCGCTGGCCGCCATTGGCCTGGACCCCAACGACCATGACGTCCGCTTTGTCGAGGACGACTGGGAGAGCCCGACGCTCGGCGCCTGGGGTCTTGGCTGGGAGGTCTGGCTCAACGGCATGGAGGTCACGCAGTTTACGTACTTCCAGCAGGTGGGCGGCATCGAGGTCGACCCCGTGCCTGTCGAGATCACCTATGGCCTGGAGCGTATCGCCATGTATGCGCAGGGCGTCAACTCCGTCTACGACCTGGTGTGGAGCTACCTGCCCGACGGCACGCCCATGACCTATGGCGACGTGTTCCTCGAGAACGAGCGCGAGTTCAGTGCCTATAACTTTGAGGTCGCCAACGTCGAGATGATGCGTCAGAAGTTTGACGACTACGAGGCCGAGTGCCATTCCTGCCTGGAGCGAAAGCTGCCGCTGCCGGCGTACGACTGTGTCATGAAGTGCAGCCACGCCTTCAACCTGCTCGATGCCCGCGGTGCCCTATCCGCGGTCGAGCGTGCCAACTACATCCTGCGCGTCCGCGCCGTCGCCAAGGCGTGCTGCGAGGCCTACATGGCCGAGGTCGCCGGAGTCAACGAGAATGCCGACCAGGAAGGCGAGGTGGCGTAAGCCATGGCAGACGCTAAGGATTTCCTGTTTGAGATTGGTACGGAGGAAATGCCCTCCGCACCGTTGAACAATGCCGTCAAGCAGCTTGGCACCATGATCGCCAAGGGCCTCGACGAGGCCGGTCTGGCCCATGGCGAGGTCCGCGTGATCTCGAGCCCGCGTCGTCTGGCTGCGCTCGTGGCCGATGTCGCCACTGCGACCGATGAGGTCCATGAGGTCAAGCGCGGTCCCGCGGCAAACATTGCCTTCGATGCCGACGGCAACGCCACCAAGGCCGGCCAGGGCTTCGCCCGCAAGTGCGGTGTGGCTGCCGAGGACCTGGTTCGACGCGAGGACACTGACGGTCGCGAGTATGTGTTCGCCGAGAAGAACATTCCCTCCGCACCGGCTACGCCGATTCTGACCGCTCTGTGCGAGAAGACTATTGCCGGCCTGCAGTGGCCCAACTACCGCAGCCAGCGCTGGGGCCACGAGCACGCGACCTTTGTTCGTCCGGTCCGTTGGATCTGCTGCCTTTTGGGCGAGGATGTTGTTCCCGTGTCGTTTGCCGACGTGACGAGTGGCAACACCACGCGTGGTCATCGCGTACTTGGCCCTGGTGACCACGTTGTCGCCAGCCCCGCCGTCTACGAGCAGGTGCTCGAGGACGCCGGCGTGCTCTCTGCTGAGCGTCGTCGTGAGGCCATCCTTGCCGGTATCGCCGAGGTCGAGGCTGCCCGTCCCGGCTGCCATGTTGATACGCCCAAGAAGGTCTTCGAAGAGGTCATCAACCTCTGCGAGTGGCCGACGGTGCTCGTCGGTACCTTCGACGAGGAGTTCCTCAAGGTC
>NZ_JBDMHA010000099.1:0-3964 GCF_039752985.1 Collinsella aerofaciens | reverse complement strand
GCAACTACGGCGTGCGCAATTTCCAGGTCTCAGACATCGACGAAAAGACGTCCTTTGCCTCCTACCAGCTCAACCGCTGGCTTTGTGGAGCGCTCGCCCTAGGCTGCGGCCTCATGTACAGCAGCGCCCGCGGCTATGACGCGCAGATGGCGACGATCGGCCTGGGCGTCTACCTCTACAAGGTGATCGACGGCGTCGCCGACGTGTACGAAGGCCGCCTGCAGCAGGCCGACAAGCTCTACCTGGCCGGCATGAGCCAAACGCTACGCTCCGTCGGCGTCATCGCGGTCTTTAGCGCGGCGCTGTTCCTCACGCGCAGCATGCCCATCGCGGCCATGGCCATGGGCATCGCCGCGATCGCCTCGCTCGTGCTGGTCACCGCGCCGCTTGCCCTGCTCGAGACCGAAAAATCGCGCCGCGTGAGCCTGCGCGAGGTCGGCCACCTGTTTGTCCAGTGCGCCCCGCTCTTTGGTGCACTGTTCCTGTTCAACCTTATTGAGAGCATGCCCAAGTTTGTGATGGAAGGCACGCTGGCATACAAATATCAGCTGTACTTTAATGCCCTGTTCTTTCCGGCGCAGGCTATTTTGTTGAGCGTCGGATTTGTCTACAAACCGCAGCTCCTGCGCTTGTCGAGCATTTGGGCTAATCCTCGCAAGCGTCGTCGCTTTGACCTGATTATTGTTGCCGTTATGGCGCTGATCGTGGCCATCACCGGCGTGTGCGCCGCATTTATGGCAGGTCCCGGTATTCCCCTCATGAGCTTTATGTACGGCCTCAGCTTTGAGCGCTACCGTACGCTGGCGTTGCTGATGGTCGTCGCCGGCGGCGTCACCGCGGCCATCGACTTTATCTACGCCATCATCACGGTGCTACGCCACGCTGGAGACGTCACCAAGATCTACCTGATCTGCTTCGCCGTAAGCGTGGTGCTGCCGGTGATCTTGATTAAGCTGCTGGGTCTGATGGGCGCTGTGGTGAGCTACCTAGCCATCATGGCCCTACTCCTGGTGCTACTGATTATCGAGTACGCCCACATCCGCCAACGCATAGAACGCGACCGCAACCCATACGGCGCCTAATTAGCTGCCCGGTCACCGGAATTTGCGATGGAATCACCCCGGCTGGGGTCTCGTTGCGGACAATATTCATCACGCAAAACTAAGTGAGTAGACTTTTACCGAATCCCCGACCACACCAACAGAGCACAAGTCTGTGACCTGCGGTTTTATTGAGGCAAATATGTTGGGTGCTCGGCATTTCCAAAAAAGTCTACTCACTTAGCCGGCGGGCAGCCAAATGATTATTTAATCCCCGTCCCAGAGAAATCAATTAGCGGGCAGAAGGGCAAAAGTAGTCAAATAAGCCCCGTCCCAAATTAGCTACCCCTTGCACCGATTATTCGCCCGGGTTGATGTTCGCGTAGAACTCCGCCCCGTCGTCCAGGCGCAGGATGCCCACGCGACCGAACTCGGAGCCGGTGGCGGCAGCGCAGTCGATGTCGATGCGATCGGGCACACCGGCGGCATCCTCGCCGCCCAGGCGCACAATCTGCCCGCGGCCCGACTCCTCATCGAGCCCCGCAAGACCACCGACCTCGCAATAACGCCCGAGCGACACCGTTGGCGTGTGACCGCTCACCACGACCGGACCCTTGCCCTCGGCAGAAAGCAGCCCAGTCGGCACATCCCAATAGCCGTGACGAATCCACAGCAGGTCATCGGACGACTGCACCGCGAGCATCTGCTGCAGCAGCTCGCGATCGGCACCCACCGCTCCGACGCCATCGGCACAATCGACACCATGCTCAAGCAAAAACGCGCGCGCCGCCTTCATCTCGATTCCAGCATGTACCAGCAGATACGGGCGCTCCTCGGTCTCGACCACCGCGTAGAGCGGCAGCGCGGCCATCCATCGCACGAGCTCCTCGTATGCCTCAAATTCCATGTCGTTGAGCTGCTCACGCGTCGTCCAGCCACCGTTGATATCCCAGGTCTCGGCATCGAGCGGATCCTGGCCAATGATGGCATCGAGCATGATCTGCTCGTGATTACCCTTGAGCACGTGGGCGTTGGGCAGCGAGCGCACGAGCTTAATAACGCCGACCGGATCGGGCCCGCGATCGATCATGTCGCCCAGCACGTACAGCGTGTCGTCGGACGTCAAAGAGATCTTAGACAGGGCCTCGTCAAGCGCACGCACGTGCCCGTGAGCATCAGATGTCACATAGATCGCCATGGTACGCCTCTCCTTGCATTGCGGCCGAAGCCCGGTGCCGCAACTAAAACTTCAAGTTGAACTTAAACGTTACCCATTGTACTCCGTTGCAATAAAGCTGGAAAGGGTTTCCGAGCAGAGGCAAAGACGGCAGCCATCTATGACGATATCGCGCACGCCCGCAATCCAACCCCATAAACCCACCATCTTTGGGTACAAATAACCGCAGACAACTGACCGTGCCACGCCAACCACCCAGGAGCGGACACTATCCATGAACCAGATCCTTCTCTTTATCGGCCTCGTCATCATTTTGTGCCTGACCATCAAACCCGTCGGCAAAAAACTCCCCTTCCCCACCCTGCTCATCTTTATCGCGCTGGGCATGCTGTTGGGCGTCAACGGCCCGACGCATATCGACTTTAGCGACTACGCACTCACCGAAACCGTCTGCAGCACGGCGCTGCTGTTCATCATGTTCTACGGCGGCTTTAACACCAATATCGACCGCGCCAAGCCCGTCGCTGCGCCGGCGGTGCTGCTGAGCACGCTCGGCGTCGTCATCACTGCCGGCATCACCGGCGTGTTCGCCCACTTCGCGCTGGGGTTCGACTGGATCGGTGGCCTGCTGCTGGGATCGGTCGTGGCATCCACCGACGCGGCAAGCGTCTTTAGCGTACTGCGTGAGCACAGCCTGTCGCTGAGAGGTGGCACCGACTCGCTGCTCGAGGTCGAATCGGGCTCCAACGACCCCGTCGCCTACATGCTCACCGCCGTGCTCGCCACACTAGCGGCCGGCGGCGACATCAACATTCCCGCACTGCTGGCCAAGCAGATTATCCTGGGCGTGGGCCTGGGCCTTGCCATCGGCTGGGCGGCGGGCCGCCTGATTGAACGCGCGCACGCAACGGCCAAGGACGCGCAGACCATCTTTTTGTTCGCCGTGGCCATCGTCGCCTACGCGCTGCCGAGCTACCTGGGCGGCAACGGCTTTTTGGCTGTATACCTGGCCGGCATTGTGCTGGGTGCCAGCGACATCACCGGCAAAGTCGAGATGGCGCACTTCTTTGACACCCTCACCGAGATGGCAGAGATGACCATCTTCTTCTTGCTGGGCCTGCTCGTTACACCCGCACGCCTGCCGCAAATGCTGCTACCGGGCCTGGCACTCATGGCGTTTATGCTCTTTGCGAGCCGCCCCATCGCCGTAGGCATGCTGCTAGCGCCGTTTAGGACGAACCCTCGCCAGGTCGCGCTCGTAAGCTGGGCGGGCCTGCGCGGAGCAGCTTCGGTCGTCTTTAGTCTCTTTGCCGTGGTGGCCGGCGTTCCCGGCGGACACGACCTATTTGACCTGGTGTTTGTGATTGCCGTGTCGAGCATTGTGGTGCAGGGCTCGCTGCTGCCGGCGGTGGCGAAGAAGCTCGATATGATCGATGCGACCGGCGACGTGCGTCGCACCTTTAACGACTACCGCGACGAAGACGGCATGTCGTTCGTCAAGCTCAAGGTAGGCGCTGGACATCCGTTTGCCGGTCGCTCGCTCGCCGACATTGGCAGCGCCACAGACATGCTCGTGGTCCTGGTGCTGCGCGACGGGGCGCACCCGGTACTGCCCAATGGCGACACCGTGATCCAGGAAGGCGATCTGTTGGTGATGGCCGCCCCAACGTTCGAAGAGCGTGCCGAGGTTACGCTGCGCGAGGTCACCGTGACGCCCCACGGTCGCCTGGCCGGCCAGCGTCTGCGC
>NZ_JBDMHA010000098.1:0-4038 GCF_039752985.1 Collinsella aerofaciens | reverse complement strand
GAGCGTGGTCACGCGGAACATCTCGCCGGCGCCCTCGCAGTCACTCGTGGTGATGATGGGGGTGTTGACGTAGACAAAGCCCTGCTCCTGGAAGAAGCGGTGGATGGCGGCAGCCGCGACAGAGCGGATGCGGAACACGGCGCGGAACAGGTTGGTGCGCGGACGCAGGTGCTGCTGGGTGCGCAGGAACTCGACGGTTGCGCGCTTCTTCTGCAGTGGGTAATCCGGGGCGCTGACGCCCTCGACCTCGATGGAGGTGGCAGAAAGCTCGAAAGGCTGGGGCGCATCGGGGGTCAGCTTGACGGTGCCGGTGCAAATGAGTGCGGCCGAGACGTTTTGATGGGCGATCTCGTCGTAGTTGTCGAGTGCCTCGCGGTTCATGACGACCTGCAGGTCGCGGAAGCAGCTGCCGTCGTTGAGCGTAACAAAGCCAAAGTTCTTCATGTCGCGGACGGACTTGACCCAGCCGGCGACGGTGACGGTCTGGCCGCCGAGCGACTCGGCATCGGCATAGAGCTGCGCGATTTTGGTGCGGTTCACGTATCCTCCCATAACGGTTGAATGATAGTTATCCATACAGTTCGATATTCTAGCAGCTCGGCTCATTTGGGCTATACAGATAAGGCATTGGCGGGATGGTTTTTCAAACGAAAAGCGCCCGCGGCCTAATGGTCGTGGGCGCTTGACGAGGTGCCTTTTGGCTGTGTGGCGCGGGGCCTGGCTACTTGGTCTTGGCAACCAGCAGCGGGTCGCCAAGCTTGACGAGCGGGTTGCCGCCGATAAGCGTTCCAGACTCGCCGACATGGTCGATGCTCTTAAGACGATCGAGCTCGGAGACGATGACGGTCACGATGTCCTCGTGACCAGCGGCCTTAATGGCCTCGCGGTCGAAGCTGATGAGCGGCTGGCCTGCCTTGACCACATCGCCCATCTCGACAAAGCGGGCAAAACCCTTGCCGTTCATTTCCACGGTGCCCAGGCCAACATGGATGAACACGCGCAGGCCGTCCTCGGTAATCATGCCGATGGAGTGGTTGGTGACAGTGGTGGCACCGATGCGGCCGTTGGCGGGCGCATAGATGGTGCCGGTAATGGGCTCGATGCCATAGCCCTGGCCAAGCATGCCCGAGGCGATCGTCTCGTCGGGAACCTCGTTCAGGTTGACGAGCACGCCGTTGACGGGGGCATAGATGACGCCTTCGCGGGTAGCGAAGCTTGCTGCGGGCGGAACGGACGCCTCGCCGGTCGAGGTGAAGGTGGACTTAAGCGAATCGAGCAGACCCATAGTTGCCTCCAACTTAAATAGGCGCATATCGCGCGTTTGGTTTGCCGGAAACGTTTCATATGTGTTTCGCGGCTTTGTCAACGCCCCTATTCTACGCTGCTCAAAGATACCTCTGAACTGGGATTATGTGATATATCAGTTGAAGGGAAACTTATTGCCGGAGTGTTTCTGCGCCACGGGTTCAAGTGGGGTACGCTTGAAGGCAAAAAACAAGGGCGCTTAATTTGCGCGAAGGGAGCACATATGATTGTCGAGAACCATGCGCTGTGGGGCGAGGAGCCGACCGAGGAATATCCGGCGACCTTTACGTATTTGGGTGCCGAGCCGCTGCCCGATAAACCGAATGGCCGCCGCCCTGCCGTGATTATCTGCGGCGGAGGTGCGTTTACGCATATCGCTCCGCATGAGCAGGATCCCGTGGCGTTTGCGTTTTTGGATCACGGTTACCAGGCCTTTGTGCTCAACTATGTCACGAGTTCTACGGGTGACGTGAGCTTTCCGCACCCCCAGGCAGATCTTGCCAAGATGGTCGCCACGGTGCGCGCCAACGCCGACGAGTGGCATGTCGATCCTAAGCGCGTGTGCGTCGTGGGCTTTTCTGCTGGCGGCATGATTTGCGCCTCGCTGGCAACACAGTGGAAGACCGGCCCCTTTGCGGCACTTGCCGGGGCGCGTCCGGACGACATTCGTCCCGATGCCGTGGTGCTGGGCTATCCATTGCTCGACTTTGCCTATGTGCGCGACATGCAGACGCGCGATCCGCGCATTGACTTGCGTGTGCCCAAGACGGGCGGCAAGACGGGGCGCGATTTGCTCAACGACTACCTGTCGATGGTGACGGGCGGCGAGGCAACTGACGAGCATCTGGCCGACATCTGCCCCACCACGCATGTTTCGCGTCAGATGCCACCGACCTTTGTGTGGGGCGTGTCCGACGACAAGACGGCGCCGATCGCGCAGGTCTACCCGTTTGCGCAGCGCATGGCCGAGGAGGGCGTTGCATGCGAGATGCACGTCTTCGACCAGGGTGGTCACGGCCTTTCGCTCGGCAACGCCAACACCGCGGTCGACAACGAGGACAAGCAGGTGGCGGTCCGCCCTTGGATTCGCCTAGCCTTCCGCTTCCTGGAGCGCCATCTGTAAGAGGACGGGCATCCCAGCCCTTCAATAACTTGCGGTGAAATAGTTCCTGTTTTTGCTGGTTAAAGCCCCAAACAGGAACTATTCCACCGCAACTTCGTTTTGATCTGTTGGAGACGGAGGAAAATGGATCATTTTGTCGAGGGAGCGGGCGGCTGTTTCTGCTCCCGCGGGAAACCACGTCCCGTTTGGGAAATCGTGACCCGTTTTGGGCGCAGATTCCGGGTCGCAGTTTCCCCGAGGGGCTCGATCGGGAAATTGCATCCCAGTCTGAATGGATTCCGGGACACGGTTTCCGCTAGATGCCTCAACCGGAAAGCCCATCCCGTTTAGGTGTTCCAGAGTGGGATGCGGTTTCCGCAGCAGGCCCGTCTGGGAAGCAATGGCCCAGAATTCCCATCGCAGCAATCTGCTGATTGAACGTCGTTGTGTGTTCACGCTATCATGTAAGCTTAAAATTGGTTAGCCATGGCAAACGGTTAGCCATGGTGAACATAAATACAACGCCCTGTGGGCGCCGGGGGAGGAACACGGACGTGAAGCTCGATACACTCGAGATTGGAAAGGACGCCGTTGTCGCATCGGTGGCATCGGACGACCAGGCACTCCGACAACATATTTTGGACATGGGCCTAACGCCGGGCACCGAAGTCACCATGATGAAGTACGCCCCCATGGGCGACCCGCTCGAGATTCGCCTGCGTGGCTACGAGTTGACGCTGCGCAAGGACGATGCCGCTCGCATTGAGCTCGTAGATGTCCACGACACAGATACAGGTCCGCGCGCTAACGCCGCAATCGGCACGACGGAGCACCCGGCGCTCGGCGAGGGGACGTATTCGCCCCGCGCGGCAAAGACGGCCGTGCCCGAGGGCGCGCCGCTGCATTTTGCCCTCGCTGGCAACCAAAACTGCGGCAAGACCACGCTGTTCAACCAGCTGACGGGCTCCAACCAACACGTCGGTAACTTTCCCGGCGTGACGGTCGACCGCAAAGATGGCACTATCCGCAACCATCCCGAGGCGAGTGTCACCGACCTGCCTGGCATCTATTCGCTGTCGCCGTACACGGGCGAGGAGATCGTGAGCCGTCAATTCATCCTTGACGAAAACCCCGATGCCATCATCGACATCATCGACGCTACCAACATCGAGCGTAACCTGTACCTGACGCTGCAGCTTATGGAGCTCGATCGCCCCATGGTCATCGCGCTCAACATGATGGACGAGGTGACGACCAACGGCGGCGCCGTGGACGTCAATCTGCTCGAGAGCCTGCTGGGCGTGCCGGTTGTCCCCATTAGCGCTGCCCGCAACGAGGGTATCGGCGAGCTGGTGGATCATGCCTTGCACGTCGCGCGGTTCCGCGAACGTCCCGGCCGCTTGGACTTTTGCGCACCCGATGGTCCGGACGGCGGCGCGCTGCATCGCTGCATCCACGGCATCGCCAACCTTATCGAGGACCATGCCGCGACGGCGCACATTCCCGTGCGGTTCGCGGCGACCAAGCTGGTTGAGGGCGACGAGCTGGTAACCGAGGCGCTTCACCTGGACCGTAACGAGCTTGATGCCATCGAGCACATCATTACCCAGATGGAGGGCGAGGCCGGCACC
>NZ_JBDMHA010000097.1:0-4175 GCF_039752985.1 Collinsella aerofaciens | reverse complement strand
GTAGTAGATATCGGAGCACAACGCCCGTTGCCGCTCCACAGCAGTCGATCATCACATCGGTGATCATGCCGGCGCGTCCCGGCACAAAGAGCTGAATCGTCTCGTCGATCGAGGGAATCAGCAGCAGGAACACCGCCGTGGGCAGCAGCACGTCAAAGGTGCGCCGGCCCTCAAAATCAAAGGCGTGCGTTGCCAAGATGCCGAGCACCATATACTCGGTAAAATGCGCGCACTTGCGAACAACAAAGTTGGTCACCCATTCATATGGAAGTCCCACGCTGTGCAGGAAACCGCGGATAGCTTCCATGACCGTTAGGCTCAGCGAGCCCGACCCCGAGCCGGGAACCAGCGAATTGCCCCAGATCAAGAGCGCCATCAGGCAGGTTACAACCGCCCATTTTCGATTGATCTTAACCATGCAGAAGTTATGCCTCCGCGCGGAGCGGCGCGAAGCTGGCGGTACCGCCCTCGATAACGCTCAGATAGGCACGGCCCGTACGCTTGGCGGTTGAGGACTGCAGGCGCTCGATCTCTTCCTCGAGGATCTGATTGACGCGCTCGTGACGACGGTTTTCCATAATGCCGGCGGCAATAGCCTCGGCCCGCTCGATGCTCTCGCGCGAGATACGGGCAGTATCCTCGGGGAACACAGCACTGTGACGGCCGACATAGGCGGGGGCAGCAGGCTGAGGGGCAGCGACGGGAGCGGGGGCTGCAACAGGAGCAGGCTCGTCAATCTCATCCAGAATCGCGGTGGCGGCGGCCCACATGTCCTCGTGGCCCGAGTAATCAGCCATGGGGACATCAACCTCGAGCGAGGCGTCCGGAAGGTCGCCGGTGTCGATGCGATCTTGGACATCAATCGATGCGGTGATGGCTGCAGGCTCATCGAGGTCATCAAGATCGATGTCCGCGGCACCGGAGATGATAGGCATGCTGGCGAGGTTTGCATTGTACGGCGCAGCCTCAGCCGCCTGCTGCTGGGCAGGAGCGCCCCACAGCGAGCTTTCGGCGGCACGGCGGGCGGCAACGGCCTCCTCGTCCGCAGTCATGGCTTCATCAACGTACGAATTGTCGGCAGAAGCGTTCGCGTCCGCCGAGGTAGCGTTGTAGGCGTTATTGGCTGCCGCGTTGGCAACGAGTGCCACGAAAGCCGCCGTGCTGCCCGCAGGGGCGGCCTGGGAGCCCGATACGGCACGCGCCGCGGCGGCGATGTCGTCGCGATTGAAGGAGCCGGTCTGCCCGCCATTGGTGAGCTCGTCGATGGCGACTTGATAGACGTCGCGCGAGCGTGCAGGGTCGCAGCTCACCGGCGAATCGTCGTCGAGCATGCTGTCGATCATAGACCAAGCCTCGTCCTCGTCCATAGCATCTGCGGCTCGAGCGATGGTGGGGACACCATCATCGGCATGACGGCGCTGGAACGCACCGGTCAGGCCGGAAAGGAATGCCGAGGTAGACTGCTCCGCCTGAGCCTGAGAAGCAGAAGCCGCAGCGTAAGGAGTCGCATCCTGCTGCTGAGCTGGAATCGAGGCGGTCTTGAACTCGCTTTGATGCTGATTGAGATTGGCGGCACCGCCCATGGCATCGGGCTGGAACAGACGCTCTTCACGCTGCGCACGATACTCGGAGATACCCAGCGAGGCGGCATAGATACCCACGCCCGCCACCGCGCCCACGGCGAAGGGAACCGCACCCGCCACGACCGTCTCGTTCACCGACGAAAACGGCAGCGTCGCGGCATACATAACCACGGGAGCGGCAAGGCCGATCCCGCACGAAAGTCCGGCAAGGACTGCTCGTTGTGTTGCATCAGAAGAAGCCATGAGCTCTCCCCATCTTCCAGCACCCAAATCGCATCATTCAGTTGGCTGCGCGAGAGAAGATGAAGCGGGGCTATGCCCCAAAGCAACGGTATATGGTTCGTTTCATCTGCGTTTTCCGTCGCGAAGCTTAAAAGCTATTATGCGAAACCGCCCTGTCGATTGCAAGCGACGATGTCGGATTGAAACGGGAAACCTGCTGCTTGCCAGTCTTATGGTCAAAAAAGCGCGGAGCGGCGATATAGAAAAGGGCCGAGGCTCAAAGCCCCGACCCTTTATTGCATTGATGACTATCGCTGCGTGTGGATGACAACCTAGAACGTCTGCTCGTAGTCGCTGTGCTTTTTGGCCGAACGCACCAGGAACTCCTGGTTGGTGTTGGTGCCCTTAAGACCCTTGATAAACGATGCGGCCGCGCGCTCGGTGTTGTTCATGCCGGCAAGAATGCGACGCAGGCCAAAGACAAACGGGCGCATCTGCTCGTCAACCAACAGGTCCTCGTTACGCGTACCGGAGGCAACGGGGTCGATAGCCGGGAAGATGCGGCGGTCGGCCAGGTCGCGGTCGAGCTTAAGCTCCATGTTGCCGGTGCCCTTGAACTCCTCAAAGATGACCTCGTCCATCTTGGAACCGGTGTCGATGAGGGCAGAGGCCAGGATGGTGAGCGAGCCACCGTTCTCGATATTGCGGGCTGCGCCCAGGAAGCGCTTGGGCGGATACAGTGCCGCCGAATCGACGCCGCCCGAAAGGATGCGGCCTGAGGCGGGCGCCGCCAAGTTGTAGGCGCGGGCAAGACGCGTGATGGAGTCGAGCACCACCACAACATCGCCGCCCAGCTCCACGATGCGTTTTGCGCGCTCGATGACGAGCTCTGCCACGCGAGTGTGGTTGTCGGCGGGCATATCGAAGGTCGACGCCACAACCTCGCCCTTGATGGAACGCTGCATATCGGTGACCTCTTCGGGGCGCTCGTCGACGAGCAGGCAGATGAGGTGCACCTCGGGGTTGTTAATCGAGATAGACTGGCAGATCTTCTTGAGGATCGTGGTCTTGCCGGCCTTGGGCGGGGACACGATCAGGCCACGCTGACCCTTGCCGATCGGCGACACGATGTCGATGGCGCGACCGGTAATGGAGTCCTTGCCGTGCTCCATGCGCAGCGGCTCGTTGGGATAGACCGGGGTGAGGTCGCCGAACTTAGGACGGTTGCGAATCTGCTCGGGGTCCAGACCGTTGACGGTCGTGATTTTGGCGAGGCCGGCGCGCTTGTCGCCGCCGCGCGAAGGACGCAGCGAGCCCTCGATGACGTCGCCCGTGCGCAGACGCGCGGAGCGGATGAGGTAGGCGGGCACGAAGGCGTCGTCGTTGGACTTCATGTAGCCATGGGCGTGGATGATGCCGGAGCTGTCCGGGCGAATCTGCAGAATGCCCTTGATGTCGCGGAAGCCCTCGGCCTTCGCGGCAGTGGTGTAGATCTCCTCGACGAGCTCGGCCTTCTTCTTGCCGGTCGTCTCGATCTCGAACTCCTTGGCCTTCTCGCGCAGCTCGGCGACCTTCATGGCCGCGAGTTCCTCGCGCGAAAGCGTGGGCTCGGTGGGGGCGGCGTTGCGCTCCTTGTTGCGCTGTTTGCGATCGCGCTGGCGGTTGCGACGGTCGTTGTTGCGCTCGTCCTTGCGGTCGTTGCGCCCGTCGTTACGCTTGTGCTGGCGACGGTTGGGGCGAGCGCCGTCTTCGGCCTCGGCGGGCGCGGCACCATCAGTTGCGGCGGCGTCGGCATTGGCCGCAGCGGCGTCATTGGCCTCGGCGCCGGAATCGACCTGCGCTTCGACATCAGCCCGCTGCTCGGACGCCTTGGCCTTAGCGGACTTCTTACGACCACGCTTGGGCTTTTCGGACGCAGGCTGTTCGACGTCCTGGGGCTCAGCGGCATCAATCGATGCATCGGCGGTCGTCTCGGCGGAATCCTCGGACGCACCCTTCTTGGCAGCCTTGGCCTTGGACGTGCGCTTAGCAGCAGTACGATGGCTGCGACCAGGACGGACGTCGGCGGGCTCGACATCGGCGGGAGCGGCCTCGGAAGTCGTAGCATCCTGGACGGGCGCGTCGGCGGCGGTTGCAGACTCGGCGGTCGCCGCAGCATCCCGAGCGGCTGCAGCTGCGGCTGCGGCCTTCTCTGCCTCGACGAAGGCCTTGGGCTTGCGACCGCGACGGTGCGGGCGCAAAGCCGGATCGACAACGGGAACTTCGCTGGCCTCGACAGGCGCAGCGGGCTCAACAGGCGATGTGCCCTCCCCTGCCGCGGAACGGACCGAAGCCTCAGTGAGCTCGGGGGTTACCTGATCGGCAACCTGC
>NZ_JBDMHA010000096.1:0-4604 GCF_039752985.1 Collinsella aerofaciens | reverse complement strand
GGCAAGCACCATGTCGGCGACGTTCTTGGTGACGTCGGTACCGGTGATGCCCATGCCCACGCCGATGTCGGCACGCTTGATGGACGGGGCGTCGTTGACGCCGTCGCCCGTCATGGCCACGATCTGGTCGCGCGACTTCCAAGCCTCGACGATGCGGGTCTTGTGCTCGGGCTGAACGCGGGCGTACACGCCGTAGTCCTCGATGTGCGCGTCGAGTTCCTCGTCGCTCATGCGGTCGAGGTCGGCACCGGTAATGGCATGGCTGCGATCGGTGACGATTCCCAGCTGCTTGGCAATGGCCACGGCGGTGTCGATATGGTCGCCCGTGATCATGACGGTGCGAATACCGGCGTCGTGGGCCTCGCGGATGGCGTCGGAGACCTCGGGGCGGACAGGGTCAATCATGCCGGACAGGCCGCAGAAGACCAGGTCGTGCTCGAGCGCAGCGGGGCTGCAGTCGCTCGGGACCTCGGTGTAGGTGCGGCTTGCCAGCGCCAGCACGCGCAGGGCCTCGTCGGCCATGGCCTTGTTGGCGGCCACGAGCTCGGCGCGACGCTCCTCGGTCAGCGGAACGACCCTGTCGCCGTCGTAGATATGGGTGCACAGGCCGATCACCACGTCGGGCGCGCCCTTGGTGTACTGCTCATACTCGCCGTCCAGGGTCTCGACGACCACGGACATCATCTTACGGCCCGAGTCGAACGGGGCCTCGCCCACGCGCGGGTGCTCGGCAGTCAGGCCAGTAAGACCAGCCTTGCCGGCATCGTTGACGAGCGCGCACTCAGTCGGCTCACCAACGGCCTCGCCCAGGTCCTCGTCCCACTGGGCATCGGAGCACAGCGCCATACCGGCCAGGAACTTCTCCTTAGGCGCAGCGAGCTCGTGCTTGACGACGGTCATCTTGTTTTGGGTAAGGGTACCGGTCTTGTCGGAGCAGATGGTCTGCGTGCAGCCAAGGGTCTCGACGGCAGAGAGCTTGCGGATAATCGCCTGGCGCTTGGCCATTTTGGTCACGCCGAGCGAAAGCACGATAGTCACGACGGCAACCAGACCCTCAGGGATGGCGGCGACGGCAAGCGAGACAGCGACCATAAAGGTATCGAGCAGCGCGGTCGGGTCGGTGAGAACGTTGCCCACGCCGTGGCGGATGATGTCGACGCCAAAGATAACGACGCAGATGACGATAACCATGATAGTGAGGATGCGGCTGAGCTCGGCAAGCTTCACCTGCAGCGGCGTGAGCTCTTCCTTGGCCTCGGCAAGAGCGCCGGCAATCTTGCCCATCTCGGTGTTCATGCCGGTGCCGACCACGACGGCGCGACCGCGACCGTACACCACGGTGGAGCCCATGTAGCACATGTTCTTGCGGTCGCCGAGCGGCACGTCGTCGGTGCCCGCGGCAAGCTCAATCACGTTGGTGTGCTTCTCGACCGGCACGGACTCGCCGGTGAGTGCGGCCTCTTCGATCTTCATCGTGGCGCTCTCGAGGACGCGGCAGTCGGCCGGGACCGAGTCGCCCGCCTCGAGCATAATCACGTCACCGGGCACGAGCTCGGCGCTCGGCAGGTGCACGAGCTTGCCGTCGCGCAGCACCTTGGACTGTGCCGCGCTCATCTCCTGCAGGGCCTCGAGAGCTTCCTCGCTCTTGGCTTCCTGGACCACGCCCAGCACCGAGTTGACGATAACGACGAACATGATGATGGCGACGTCGGCAAAATCGGGCTCGCCCTTGACCATGCCCGTAAGTGCGCTGATAACGGCGGCAACGATCAGCATGATGACCATGGGGTCTGCCATCTGCTCAAAGAAGCGCTTCCACAGCGGCGTCTTCTCGGCTTCCTCAAGCTTGTTAGGGCCTGTCTTGGCGAGGCGCGACGACGCCTCGTCGTTGCTCAGGCCGAGGTTCTCATCGACACCCTGGTCGCTGAGTACCTCCGCCGCGGCGGACAGGTATTCCTTTTGCATATAGAGTCCCCTCCTGGGATTCGGGCCACTCAGCAGATTGATGCCCGATCATAATTCCCAGGAGAAGGGCAAGGGCTCATCAAGGCTGCCGTGCTGAGCGGCAGTTGATAGTGGAGCTATGGTACCCCAAAGCGACGCGTCTAGCCAAAACATTCCATCTGGAAACACGGCACAGGCGCAACGGTGCAGACAGTGTGATGCTCAAGATTGATAAAACGTTTTTTCTTCGGCGCATCATCGAACTAAAATATCGCCCAGATAGCAGCGGTTAGAACGGTTGGTAAAGTTTTTGCATATACCGTTTTTCCGCAAAAAATGAACTTCTAATTCGGCATACGGTCGATTTTTTGGGGTATTCGGTCGGCATTTCGTTATAATCATCTCAGTTTTATTTCTTATGGTTTATCTATCAGCGCAAGACGATGTCAGATGGAGGTCTGAATGTACAAGCGCACCAAGATTGTATGCACCATGGGTCCCGCCTGCGATAGCGACGAGACCATCCGCGAGATGATCAAGGCGGGCATGAACGTCGCCCGTTTTAACTTCTCGCACGGATCCTACGACGAGCACCACGGTCGCATCGAGCGCGTCCGTCGTATTTCCAAGGAGCTCGGCATGCCCGTCGGCATCCTGCTCGACACCAAGGGCCCCGAGGTCCGTACCGGCCTTTTGGTCGACGGCAAGAAGGTTGCCGTCAAGACCGGCGACAAGATCGTCGTCACCGCTCAGCCCACGTCCGAGGATTTCCACGGCACCGCTGAGCACATCTCCCTCGACTACCTGGCTCTGCCCTCCGAGGTCGAGAAGGGCTCCCTCATCCTGATCGATGACGGTCTGGTTGCCCTCGAGGTCGAGTCCGTCGACGGCCAGGACATGACCTGCGTCGTCAAGAACGACGGCCTGATTGGCGAGCGCAAGGGCGTCAACATGCCCAACGTCAACATCTCGCTGCCCGCCATCACCGAGCGCGATCGTCAGGACATCCTCTTTGGCCTGACCGAGAACATCGACTACATCGCCGCTTCCTTCATCCGCGACGGCGAGTCCGTCCGCGGCATCCGCGAGCTTTGCCGCGAGAACGGCGGCGAGCACGTGACGATCTTCCCGAAGATCGAGTGCGCCCTGGGCGTCGAGAACTTCGACGAGATCCTCGAGGCTTCCGACGGCATCATGGTCGCCCGTGGCGACCTGGGCATCGAGATCAAGCCCGAGCTTGTTCCGCACATCCAGAAGGAGATCATCGCTAAGTGCAACGCGGCCTACAAGCCCGTTATCACCGCTACGCAGATGCTCGACTCCATGCAGCAGAACCCGCGCCCGACGCGCGCCGAGGTTGCCGACGTTGCTAACGCCATTTGCGACGGCACCGACGCCGTCATGCTGTCCGGCGAGTCCGCTGCCGGCAAGTACCCGGTCGAGGCCGTCAAGATGCAGGCCAGCATTGCTCTCGAGACCGAGAAGTACCTCCCGGCTCACGCTCCGCTCGAGGTTCCGGCTGACGCTCACGGCACCCGCGTCGTCAACAACGTTGTGGGTATGTCCGCCGTGAACATGGCCACCACCGTTGGCGCCAAGTGCATCACCGTGCCGACGACCACCGGTCGTACCGCTCGCCTGATCTCGCACTTCCGTCCCAACATGCCGATCTGCGCGTTCTCCCGCCACGAGTGGGCCGTCCAGCAGATGATCATGTACTGGGGCGTTATCCCGCACCAGGCCGAGATTACCCAGGGCACCGTCAACGGCACGATCGTCAAGGCGATCGAGACCGCTAAGGAGCTCGGCTACGTCAAGACTGGCGATTTGACCGTCGCTACCGCCGGCGATCCCCGCATGAGCGTCCAGCTCGAGGACAAGGTCTCCTCGACCAACGTCGCTTACGTCGCTCAGGTGCGCTAAATCGCACTTGCAAGCACACTTGCATTGCAAAGGGCCCGGAAGGCAAAGCCTTCCGGGCCCTTTTTCTGTGCGCCGATGCCTACCGCACGGCATGACACGCACCCATTTCTTTACCAAAAGCGCGAAATCCGCCCTCCGAGGCCCAAAAAATAAAGCCCCAAGCGCTAAAAGTGTTCGCCCGGTAGCAAACCCACACCTCACACAGGGCTGATAAATCGTTTTAGCAAGAACCAAATCGACCTGGTTTTCGGAAGTATGCGGCAAATTCTGGAACCTCCGAGCACACCCTGTTTTTTCGCAACAAAATGCCTGATAAACTAGCCTCAAAAGCCAGGTCCGCTCATAGGGTTCAGATTTTGCCGCATACTTCCGGATTGACGCTGGCATCACTCGCTTCAAAGAGATGATTTCGGCCAGGAGGGCATTATGGACCTGACGCTTTGTGGGCAATCCGCCTTTAACTACTACCGCATCCCGCCGCAGGTATTAGGCCTTTACCCCGCCATTAGCCTTGGCAATATGGATCGCAGATGTTGTGGCCTCGGAAGTCATGCAGTTGTAAAAGACCTGCTTCACGCACCACTTCACAGGCTTGTATTCACTCGGGCACAATCCGGGTCGCGAAGCCTGTTTAAATCGCATCTCCTGACCCAAGAGCCACCTCCTGGGTCGTTTAGGCAGACTGAGCATGGATTTGATGTCACGTCGCCCGAGTTTACGCTGCTCAACCTTGCTGC
>NZ_JBDMHA010000095.1:0-4658 GCF_039752985.1 Collinsella aerofaciens | reverse complement strand
TATCAATCAAATGGGAAAGCTCCATTGCGCGGTCACCGTGCGCCTCAAGCGTTATCGTTCGCACATCGCTGTCGCCCTCATCACGCTTGAGCGTCACCGAAAGATACTCATCCGTCAGCTCGTCCTGGAATTGTTCGCCCCATTCCAGCAGGCAAGCACCCTCATAGCCCAGCACATCGAAAATGCCCGTATCCTCGAGCTCGTAGGCATGCTCCAGGCGGTATAGATCAAAGTGAAACAGCGGAATACGACCTTGATCGTGAACGGCCATGAGCGCAAACGTAGGGCTCGTAACCATATGCCCATCGCCCAGCCCGCGCGAGACGCCCTTGGTAAAGTGAGTTTTGCCCACCCCCAGGCCACCGGTCAGGATGAGCACATCGCCGTCCTCAAGGCACGGTGCAATTAGCTCGCCAAAGTACTCCGTATCGGCAGCGCAAGTCGTTTTGTAAGTACCTACCCCCAGGCGCTCCAGGGACATATATGCTCCTTATTATTCCGAGGCGTCCTCTGGTGCGGGATGTCGCTCCAGATAATCGCCCAGCATCTTAAAGTCTTCCTCCAGCAGCTCCTGCCACGCCGGATTGCGCAGCGCTGCTGCCGGATGAAAAGTGGGCATTACTACAAAATGCCCCATCTGGTGGAACCTGCCGCGCAGCTTAGTAATACCAATCTCGGTCTTAAGCACAAAGTGTGTCGCGGGGTTGCCGAGCGTCACGATAATATCGGGCCAGATGCTTCGAATCTGCTCACGCAAAAACGGCGAGCAAGCCAGCACTTCCTCGGGACGCGGATTGCGGTTTCCCGGCGGGCGGCACTTAAGCACGTTGGCAATGTAGACGTCTTCGCGTTTGAGCCCCGCCAGCGACAAAATGCCGTTGAGGTCCTCGCCTGCCGCCCCCACAAAGGGCTCGCCCTGCAAATCCTCATTGCGGCCCGGCGCCTCGCCAATAAACATCACACGAGCGCGGGGGTTTCCCACGCCAAACACGATATTGTGACGCGACTGATAGAGCTGGCAGAGGTGACAATCGCCCAGAACGGCCTCAATTTCCTCGAGTGCGACCTCACGTGGTGCCTGATGGGTATGGCCGGGGATGTGCATGACGCCCATAGCGGCTCCTACACGTAAACCTTGTCGAGACGCATGCCAAAGCCGCAGGCGACCTCGTAGTTAATCGTTCCGCGCAGTCGGGCCATCTCGTCCATAGTGATCTCGGCATCGCCATCGCGGCCGACAATAATCATCTCGTCACCATACTCGGCCTCGGGAATCTCGTGTGCCGGGTTGGACTGAATGGCGACCATAAACTGGTCCATGCAGATATTGCCAACCTGATGCACGCGCTCGCCGCGATACAGCACATCCATACGATTGGAAAGCGTACGCGATAGGCCATCGGCATAACCGATCGGCAGCGTGCAGATCTGAACGCGCGTACGCGGTACGCGGTAGGTAAAACCGTAGCCCACGCCCTCACCCATCGCAGGGTGTGCCACGCGCGTCACACGCGCATGGACGCTCATAACGGGATCAAGCTGCATCACGCGGCCACTCAGCTCGCACGGCTGCATTCCATACAAGCCAACGCCGGCGCGAATCATATCAAAATGCATCGAAGGGTCGAGCATCGAGGACGGCGTGTTGGCGCAGTGCACGATACCGCACTCAAAGCCCGCATCCTTAATGGCCTGAACGGCCTCGGTAAAGCGCTGACACTGCAGTTTGTAGTCCCAGCCCGAAGGTTCATCGGCCGTGGCGAAGTGCGTAAATACGCCGTCGCACTGAATACCGCGATGGAAATTAATACCGCGGACAAAGTCAAGCACCTGCGTGTAGTGAACGCCGATACGATTCATGCCCGTCTCGATGGCGAGATGATACTTGCCCACTTTGCCCGCCGCGACGGCACATTCGCCATACGCAAGAGCAAAGTCAGACGTATAGACCGAGGGCATGATATCAAACTCGAGCAACGTCGGAATGGCCTCGATAGGCGGCTCGCTTAGGATGAGGATGGGCTTCGTAATCCCGCCCTGTCGGAGCTCAACGCCCTCGTTAACCGTCGCCACGGCAAACATGTCGGCACCGGCCGAATACATGATCTTGGCGCACTCAACAGCTCCATGACCATAAGCATCGGCCTTAACCACGCAGCACAGGCGCTGACGTGGATTCAGCAAATTCTTATAGGCCCTCGTGTTGCGACGGAGCGCCCCGCGGTCGATCTCGACCCAGGACCAGCGCGTCAAATCGGCTTTATTCATGATTAGTCATCCGACCCTTCGTCCATGATTCCCAGATCTTCGAGCGCATCCTTTGCCGCCAGTTCCATGGCAGGACCGATCAAGTCGATAAGATCGGTCGCGATGACGCTCTTCTCACCATACTCCGTCGCCGCGGCAAAACCGGCGTAGCTGTGAAGTGCGACGGCGTACGAATACAGCAACTCCCAACGATCCATCTCGTCGCGCATGGTGGCAAGCGTGCCGGCCAAAATACCCGCGAGAACATCACCCGAACCGGCAGTTGCCAGAGAAGCCGGACCCGAGAGCGGCAGCAGCACACGCTCAACGCCACAGATAGCCGTCGTCGGCCCCTTGGCAATGACCACCAGATTGTCAGAGCCTGCAGCCCAGACAACCTTCTGCGCGGCTGCAATCGCAGTACCAAGGTCGTTCACCTCGTCACCGGCAACCAGACGCGAAAGTTCACGATAGTGCGGCGTCATAACCAACGGCTGCTCGCGACGATACATCTCGGGATTACTATCAATACCGTCAATGGCAATCTTAGCAAGGCAGTTGAGTGCATCGGCGTCCAAGATAAGCGGCACATCAAGCTCGAGCAAGCCCGAAACCACCTGCATAGCGCCGGCAGATGTCGTCATACCGGGACCGCACAGTACACAGCTGTACTTCTTTGCAATCTCGCACACAGTCATGCGCGCAGCGGCGCCAAAGGAGCCGCGGGAATCAGACGGAATAGCAAAGACGGGAATCGAAGGAAGTGCCATGCGAATAAGATTGGCGCAGGCGTCAGGAGCCGCGACTGCCACGTAACCAGCACCCGCGCGAGCTGCAGACTTGGCCGCCATAATGGCAGCACCAGGATATTGAGCAGATCCGGCGACAATAAGCACAGAGCCACGGGAATACTTATCGATATTCGTAGGTAGTGGGGCAAAGTAATCAACTAAGTCACCGGGCTCGACAATCTCGGCGGCGTGGTCGACATCATCGATGACCTCGTCAAGACGGTCGTAAAGATTGCCGCAGATCAAATCGCCAGCATACTCAGGACCATCAGCGCTATACAGACCAATCTTGGGCGCAATCATCGTCACCGTATGCTCGGCACGAATGCAGTCGTCATCAACAACGCCCGTCTCGGCATTCAGGCCCGAGGGAACATCAATGGATACGACACAATCGGCGCATTCATTGACCGTAGGAATCCAGATGGAGAACGGCGCACGCAGATTTCCGTGGAAACCGGTACCAAAAATGGCATCGACAACAACATCGGCCTTATCGATCAAAACCTCGAGTTCGTCACGCGAGGGGCCGACGCAAACGTGCACATCGCGGCCGGCAGTACGACGAGCAACATGACGTGCCAGAGCAGCAGGAATCTCATCCGGCTCAACCGGAGAAACGATATCCACGTCCACACCCTTATGGCTCAGGATATCGGCGGCAACCCAACCGTCGCCGCCATTATTACCAAAACCGACCAGAACGAGAACCCGATCGGGATTGAGCTTCAAGACCTCGTTGGCGGCAAACTCACCCGCTAGCTCCATAAGCTCGGCCTTCGAAGTCCCTTCGCGTTCGATGATATCCTCGAGACGAACGACTTCTTCGGTACTCAAAACCGGTTTCATCTATGCTCCTAGCGTATCTTGCGAAGCATCGCCCAGGTGCTCCGTCAATGCTGAATTCTGCAGCTGCTCAAGCTCATCTAAAACAGAGCGAGCCTCTTTAAATGTCTGCGCTACGCGTTTCTTGGTGCTCACCTTTTCCTCTTTTGGCTTAGGCCGAGCATCTTCGGTAATCGCGATGGCATTCGCAACGGCCAAGTCTCCTGTAAGCGTAATGGAAAGAGCGACCTCAACAACACCCAGTTCTTGAGCGATCTCGAGAGCACGGCCCGAAAGCAGCGCCTTCGGTTTGCCGAGTTTATCACGCGTAACCGAAACATCCTTGCGACCCACGCCTTGACTAAAACCCGTGCCGAGAGCTTTAAGTACCGCCTCGCGCGAAGCAAAGCGGCTCGCATAGTGAGCAGCGGGACGCGATGATGCATCGCAATACGCACGCTCTTCTTCGGTAAACACACGCCGAGCAAACGACGGTGTCTTTTCAAGAATTGATTTCATGCGGGAAATCTCGACGATATCAACGCCGATACCAGCTTCAGCCATGTTCACCTCCATATCGCACAGACTAAGTTATTGTAGCCCGTTCGCAGAAGATGCGACAAACGAGGGTTATAAAACACAGCTACTATGTGAGACAAAAGCCCGTAAACGCAAAAAAGGGGGAGGCCGCGAGGCCTCCCCCTTCTTCAAGTCATGCGACGGCTCGGTGCCGTCCACCGGTCAGCGGCGCCCTGGCCTCCCACGGGCTGACCCCGCAGTACTCTCGGCGCGATG
>NZ_JBDMHA010000094.1:0-4724 GCF_039752985.1 Collinsella aerofaciens | reverse complement strand
GTTCTACGAACCGCGTAACCAGTTGACGCTGCGCGCCGCCCAGGACGACAATTTGTCATTCAAAAGGCGAGGCATGACCAGAAGGTCTATGCCTCGCCTTTTTCATGCCAACTTGTTCGTCCTGGACGTCGCTCGCTGTCCATCCTCTACCTGCGTCGTCCCCATGGTGCGGCACTTGTAGTCATTGGGGACGTTCTTAAATGACCAGGCGGCAGTTGGGGACACTCCTTGTGGCAGCGTTGCATCGAGTGCTTGGGAAACCGCGACCCGGTTTTTGGCCGAATAGTGGGTCGCGGTTTCCGGATGGGGTTGGTTGCGGAAAGTGCGACCCGGAATATTGCTCTGAAACGGGATGCGGTTTCCCTGATGCGCCTCAAACGGAAAGCGCATCCCATTCCGGAGCTCCAAAACGGGATGCGCTTTCCGCGCGGAAGAATTGTCGCAGCTGCGTTAAGCAGTGTCGCTCGTTACTCGCCCAGAATCAGCGCCGCTAGCTCGTTCTGGGTGTCCACCACGTAGTCGGCGCCGGCGGCCTCCAGCTCTGCGCGGCCGCGGAAGCCCCAGCTGACGCCTGCGCTCTTAAGGCCGGCGTTGTGGCCGGTCAGAACATCGACATTGGAATCGCCCACATAGAGCGTGGTTGCCGGATCGGCGCCCAGCTCCTTCATCACATGCAGCGTGACGGGTGCCTCGGGCTTGGGCGGAAACGCATCGACACGGCCCTGTACCAGTGCAAAGCGCTCGGAACCAAAATACTTCTCGATAAGCGGGGCTGCCGAAATATGATCCTTGTTGGTGAGCACGGCAAGCTGAACGCCCGCAGCGCGCAGACGGTCGAGCATCTCAATCGTGCCGGCGTAGGGAGCGGTGTGGTCCTCCTTGTGCTCGCCGTAGTAAGCCCTAAACTCGGCAAGCGTCTGCTCAAACATACGGCTGTCGCCTGCATACTCGGCGGGCATAAAGCGCTCGACCAGCTTAAGCATGCCGTTTCCCACTTTGTAGCGGTACTCGTCCACGGCAAACGTGGGCCAGCCGTGCATCTCGCAGGTGTGGTTGCCGGCGGCCGCCAGGTCCTCAATCGTGTTGAGAAGGGTGCCGTCTAAATCAAAAATCACATGGTAAAAAGCTGCTGCCATGGGTGCTCCCGTCATTGGGTTTCAAAACGCACCCCATAATACTGGGCTTCCGCGTTGGGCGCGCTTGGAATCTGAACATCTCCAGGGATATCAAGCCGCATCGCGCCGACCGTGCGGTTCCGCCCTAGCAAATTCTCGGCAGCTGCTCTCCCACGAGCATGTCGAGGATACGAGTCGAGCCCCAGCCGGTGCGCACGCGCACGGCGGGACGGGCGCCTGACTCAAGCGGCAGCACGCGGCCGATGATGGCGGCATTCTCGCCGTAGCGGGCGGCGCGCATGGCGCTCAGCGCGGCATCGGCTTGCTCGGCCGGCACGACGGCAACCATCTTGCCCTCGTTTGCCACCTGCAGCACATCGTAGCCGAGCATCTCGCAGGCGGCCTGCACGTCGGGACGCACGGGCACGGCATCCTCGTCGATCTCCATGGCAACGCCGCTGGCCTGCGCAAACTCGTTGAGCGTCGAGGCCAGGCCACCGCGCGTGGGGTCGCGGAAGCAGCGTGTGTCGGGTGCTGCGGAAAGCACATCGGCAATCAGGTGGTTGAGCGGCGCGGCGTCGCTTTCGATGGTGCTCGAAAACGCCAGACCCTCGCGTTGGCTCATGATAGCGATGCCGTGGTCGCCCAGTGTACCCGAGACCAGGATGACATCGCCGGGCTGGCAGTTTGCGCCGCTGAGCGCCACGCCCGCAGGCACCTCGCCCACGCCGGCGGTATTGATATAGACGCCGTCGGCCCCGCCGCGCTCGACCACCTTGGTGTCGCCCGTGATTATGGACACGCCCGCCTCGTGCGCCGTCTCGGCCATCGTCTGCACAATCTGGCGGAGCCTATCCATGGGATAGCCCTCTTCGAGGATAAAGCCGCACGACAGGTAGCGCACGTTGGCGCCCGAGGTCGCGACGTCGTTGACGGTTCCGCACACGGCGAGGCGGCCGATGTTGCCACCGGGGAAGAACTGCGGCGAGACTACAAAGCTGTCGGTCGACATGGCGATGCGCCCGCTCGCGGGCAGCGCGGCGACGCCGGCATCGTTGCCTTCGAGCAGCTCGGGCGACCCAAAGGCATCCAAAAAGACCTCATCGATGATGCGCTTCATCATCTGTCCGCCGGAGCCGTGGCCCAACAGGACGGTGCTATCGGTGATGCTATGGGACATATCCAAAACTCCAATCGTGGGAGGTGTCAGTGCGCGGGGGCGTTCGGGCTAGACTCGGTAACGGTAGTACGCCGCGCAGCTGCCTTCGGAACTCACCATGCACGGGCCGACGGGGTGCTCGGGCGTGCAGGTGCGGCCAAAGAGCGGGCAGCTGCTCGGCGTAATGGCTCCGCGCAGCACGTCGCCGCAGCGGCATCCGCGCGGCTCAACCGTCGGCTCAACGGGCACGTCAAAGCGAACGCGGGCATCAAAGCGCGAGAACTCGGGGCGGATGGAAAGGCCCGAGTTGGCAATCGGCCCCAGCCCGCGCCACGTGGTGTCGCATGGCTCAAACACCTGCTCGACCAGCTGGCGCGCCACGGGGTTGCCGTCTGCGTTGACGCCACGGCGGTAGGCGTTGTCAATCGCCGGCCTGTCCTCGACAACCATCTGGACCAGCATGCAGATGCCCTGCAGGATATCGACCGGTTCAAATCCCGTGACCACGCCCGGGGTATTGAATTCGTCGACCAAAAAGCTAAAGGGCGCCAAGCCCGTGATGGTGGCGACGTGTCCCGGCAGGATAAAGCCGTCGATGGCGGTCTCGGGATCGTTAGCGATGGCGCGCAACGCCGGCGGCGTGGTCTTGTGGGCGCAATAGACCGAGAAGTTCAAAAGCCCGCGCGCTTCGGCCTCCAAGATGGCGGCGGCGATGGTGGGCGTTGTGGTCTCAAAGCCCACGCCCATAAAAATAACCGGGCGATCGGGGTTTTGCTCGGCAATGTCGAGTGCATCGAGCGGGGAGTACACAATGCGAATGTCACGCCCTGCCGCCTTTTGTGCAGCGAGCGAGGTGGACGATCCGGGCACGCGCATCATGTCGCCAAAGGTGGTGATGATGGCGCCGTCTATGTTGGCGAGCGCGATTGCGTGGTCGATGTCGCGGTTGGCGGTGACGCAGACGGGGCAGCCCGGGCCGCTCAGCAGCTTGAGCCCGGCCGGCATAATGGAGCGAAAGCCATAGCGCCCGATGCTCACGGTATGCGTGCCGCAGACTTCCATAAGGTTGATGGCGCGGTCGCCGACAAGCTCATGAATGCGCTCGATGAGCTCGCGAGCCAGCTTGGGATCGCGGAATGCCGAGAAATCGATACCGGAGCGCGCCGGCTGCTCGGGCGCCACTAGTAAGCCTCCGCCGGGTTGGTGGTCAGCTGGTCTTCTTCGACCAGCTCGGACATGGCATTAACAAGCTCGAGCGTTTCCTGTGCTTCCTGCTCGTCGACAATCTGGATGCCAAAGCCGGCGTGTACGAGAATATAGTCGCCAACCTGCGCCGTCGGCACGAGTCGTAGCGACACGGGGCGCTCGATGCCCATCATGTCGACGGTGGCCTTGAGGTCGTCGTCGCGTTTGACTACTTTACCGGGAACGGCAAGGCACATATTGTTCCCCTTTTAGACGCTTTGCGCTGGATAGGCGCTCAATAATCCATCAGTTGATGGTAGCGCTCGCGGGGTTTGCGGGCAAACGCGTTACGCCTGTGAGACGGCTGGGCACAGCGGCGTGTGAGGGCGAGTTACTGCGATGCAATCTGCGCAAGACGAGCGCTTGCGACCGCCGCCTGACCGTAGGCGATGCAGCCGTCATTGACGGGTACGGTGTGGGGGACCAAGACAGCAAGGCCCGCGTATTTGAGCTCGCGGGTGAGGAGCTGGAGCAGAAGTCGGTTCATGAACACGCCGCCCGAGAGCGCGACGGTGCCAATGCCCTCGCGCGCGCAGATTTCGGTGGCGATGCGCGCCGAGGAGCGCGCGACGGCGACATGGAAGTCGAGTGCGAGCCTGTCGGCGGGCGCTCCGGCTTCAATTCCCTCCAAAAGTGCCTCAAAGAGTGCTTTCTGGTCCAGAACATAAGGGCCGTCCAACCACGATGGGCCAGATGCGAAATAGCCGGCGCTGTCGTCGGGAAAATGGGCGATTTCGTCGTCCAGCGCATGCCAGGCGGCGGCTTCGAGCTCGATGGCGGGTTCGCCCTCGTAGGTTGCCTTGTCGCAAATGCCCAAAATCGCGGCTGCGGCATCAAACAGGCGACCCATACTGCTGGTGCGCGGACTGTTGATGCCGCGCTCGATCATCGTTGCCGTTATGCTGCGCGTTTGCTCGTCAAGGCTGTTCAAGAGCCCCGCAGCGCCCGGGTGCTCGAGCAGGTCGAGCTCGCTGAGCAGGGCAAAGGCGTTGCGGCGGGCATCGTGTACGGATGCGGCGCCACCGGGAAGCGCCCAGGTGCGCAAATGCGCGGCGCGCTCAAAGCCGCCAAGGCTGGCAACAAGAAACTCGCCGCCCCAAATGGTCCCATCGGTGCCGGCGCCGGTGCCGTCAAAGGCGATGCCAAGGACGCGCGCGTCGGTTGTAAGCTGGCCCGCGGCGATGGCCTCGGCCATTACGCTCGCG
>NZ_JBDMHA010000093.1:0-4799 GCF_039752985.1 Collinsella aerofaciens | reverse complement strand
GAGATAATCTCGTTACCGCTCGCATCGCACTCGCGGAAGATAAAGTCGCCCTTGGTACCCTCGGACGCATCGTTATCTTTCTCGAAGTACGCGTTGGGAAACGCCGTCATGCGCAGACGGTTAAACTCGGTCTCGCAGTGCTGCTCGAGCGACTCGCCCACCATCTTGGTAGACAGGCGGACCTTCATGTCCTTAAGACGCTCAATCTCTTCATCCTTGTAGCGAATCAGGTCATCGCTCGCGCGCTTGGCCTGCGCAAGCTCGAGCTCGTGTGCTGCCTTGGCTTGCTCCTCGCGAGAATCGCGCACCGCCAGCTCGCTCGTCAGCTTGGCACGTGCCTCATCGCGCTCTCGTTCCGCCGCGGCGACCGCCTCTGACAGGTTCATTTTTGCCATCAGTTCCTGCTCGCGCAGCTGGGCACGCAGGCCCTCGGCCTCTTGCTCGGACTGAGCCTTTGCGGCGGAAAACTTCTCTTGCACCTTCGCGCGATAGTCAGCAAGCGCGCGCTCGGCCTCGCTGCGAGCGGCATCGAGCTCACGCTGCGACTCTGCCGCGGCAGCGGCAAGCGCCATCTCCTGGGCCTTGTCCGCCGCGGCAAGCCTGGCCTGCAGCTCGGCAATCTGAGCGTCGCGTGCAGCTAAATCGTTTTGAGCAGCGTTGCGCGCCGCCGACTCGGCAAGCTTTGCTTCGTCGTCCTTGCGTCCAAGCTGTGCACGCAGGCTGTCAATCTCACGCTGGAGCTCGGCGTTCTCCTTCTGAGCATCGGCGCGAGCCTCAACCGCCGCTCGCTGGCTTGCGCTCTCACGCTCCGCGGCAGCACCCTCGAGCTTGGCGCGCAGCTCGGCAAGCTCGGCATCGCGCCTGGCAACCTCCTGCGCCAGTTCCTGAGCCGCGGCGTTTTTCTGCTCAACGAGCTGAGCGTTGCGCTGAGACTCCGCCTCCTGCAGAGCAGCCGTCGAGCGCGAGCGCTCAAGCTCCAGTGCCTGCTCGCCCTCGCGCTGGACTGCCTTCACACGCTCATCCAGGTCGCGCGAAAACTCAGCATCGCGCACTTGTTTGACGATATCCGCATAGCCGGACGCATCGACCTTAAAAACTTCGCCGCAATGCGGGCACTTAATCTCGTTCATAGCAGCTCCTCGATGGACGCAAATTTCAACCGACTACACTCTACCGCGCCGCACGGACAAAAAAGGCGCCGCCGCCATAATGGCAACGGCGCCAAAACCACCACAAAGCCACCTGCCCCCCCCTTGTGGTGGTTTGAGGGCTACAGCCTAAAGAAGCTAAGAATCTGATCGCGGCTTACGGGCTTGTAATCGTTGGCATCGAGACCGACATCGTAGCGAAAGATAGGGCGCTCGCGATCGCGGTTGCGTGCGTTGGCGCGGTCACCCCTGCTGTGGATATGCCCATGCAGCATAATGGCGCCACGTGCCTTGCCGTTCCAGCTGAGCATGGGGTAGTGGCTCATAACCAGACGATGGCCCTTGGCATAGCCGGGAGCAATCTCCAGGTAATCGCGCACGTTTTCCCAAATCTGCGGTACGTCGGAATCTTCCCAGTCGCCGTCATGGTTACCGCGGATGAGCGTCACGTTCTGGCATTCGATACGCTCGCGCAGGCGCACCGCCTCCGCCAGGGGCAAACGATAGGTAAAGTCACCCAGAATATAGAGGCGGTCGTCCGCAGCCACGCACTCATTGATGGCATCGATGACCTTGCGGTTCATCTCCTCGACCGAGTCAAACGGCCGGTCCATGTCGTGCAAGATATTCGTATCGCCCAGGTGCAGGTCGGCGGTAAACCACATCATCGTCTATGCCCTCATTTCGCAACGTGCTCAACTCGTGCTAAGTATACAGACGTAGCGATGCGGCGGTTATCCAAAGAGCCCGCCGAACAGTCCGCGGCGGCGCTTGTCTTGCTTTTTCGAAGCGTCACCCTGAGTTTTCTTGTCCTGCCGCATCTTACGGTCCTGTTCCAGCTCATCGTCATCGAGTAGCACATCCCACTCAAACGGATCATCTGCCAGATCAAACAGGTCATCGTCATCAAACATGGCAGCCTCCATTGCCGACTAGCGAGCATCCACCACGTAGAGCCCAACGCGCACCTGATGCCACGGGCTGCGCTCGGGGGCAACCTGTTGCACACGGGCCTCAAATACGTCCTCGTGGCCGTAATACATCATCAAGGACAGTGGGCCGACCTCGTTTCCCGGAACATAGCCAAGCTTGGTGTTGCCGTAATAAATCGCAACCGCCTCAGGGTCATGGGGATTATCGCGCTCGTCACACAGCGTCAGCTTATCGCCCGCTTTAAGATCGCCCAAGACCAAGGCGCCATCGGCATACTGAAATCCTGCAATGTGAAATGACAGAAGAACACGCGAAGGCTCGTACATAGCAACTCCCCTAACGGCTGGATAAACCAGCGTTTAACCTTACTGAGAAGCTTACGGGCCCGTGCGGACACAAATTCGCCCCACCCGCGCCTTTTCGACCGTTTGTCGCTACACCATCTGATTCTAATGCACAAACATGCGCACGAACTTGTGCTTCCAGCTTGCGTAAGGAGCATAGCGGAATGGCACGTCCAACCACGTTGCCTTGTTCACGATGCTCTTCTTGTGGCTAAACGTATCGAAACTCTCGCGGCCATGGTACTGCCCCATACCGCTCGCTCCCATGCCGCCAAAGCCCATATGGCTCGTAGCCAGATGCATGATGGTGTCGTTAACGCAGCCGCCGCCAAAGGGCACGTAGCGCACAAAGCGCTGCTGAACTGCGCGATCCTGGCTAAAGATATACAGAGCCAGCGGCGTCGGACGATCTGTAATAAACGTCTCGGCCTCGTCTAGGCTCTCAAACGTCAGCACCGGCAAAATGGGGCCGAAGATCTCCTCCTGCATCACGGCGTCATCGGGGGTCACGCCGTCCAAAATCGTCGGCTCGATCTTGAGCGACGACTCGCGCGCCGTGCCTCCAAGCACAACCTTATCGGGGTCGATCAGCCCGCGTACGCGCGCAAAATGCTTGGCGTTGACGATATGCCCGTAATCCTCGTTATCGAGCGGATGCTCGCCAAACATACGGCGGGCCTCCTCCTTGATAAGGTCCAGCAGCTCGTCGTGCACGCGCGCATCGACCAGCAGGTAGTCGGGCGCTACACAGGTTTGCCCCACGTTGAGCCATTTACCAAAGGCGATACGCCGCGCCGCGACCTTCAGGTTTGCCGTCGCATCCACGATGCAGGGACTCTTTCCGCCCAGCTCAAGCGTCACGGGCGTAAGGTTTTTACTTGCACGCTCCATGACGAGCTTGCCGACCGGAACGCTACCGGTAAAGAAGATCTTGTCCCAGTGCTCATCGAGCAGCGCTTCGTTCTCGGCGCGCCCGCCCTCGACAACCGTCACCAGGCGCGAATCAAATGCCTCTTCACAGATTTGCTTGAGCACCGCGCTCGATGCCGGAGCATATGCGCTCGGCTTGATGACCACGGTATTGCCCGCGGCAAGGGCGCCGGCGAGTGGCTCGAGCGTCAGCAAAAACGGGTAGTTCCACGGAGCCATGATGAGTGTGACGCCATAGGGCACGGCCTGCGTCTTGCACACACTCACGGCGTTGGCGAGGTCACACGGACGCAGACGCGGGCGACTCCATCGAGCCACATGCGCAATCTGATGTCGAATCTCGGAAAGCGACGTGCCGATCTCGCACATATAGGCCTCGTCATGCGACTTTCCCAAATCGGTCTTGAGCGCATGGGCGATATCGGCCTCGTGGGCCCGTACCGCATCGCGTAAACTCACGAGCGCACGACGCCGAGCATCGACATCAAACGTGGCGTGCGTCTTAAAGTAGGTGCGCTGATCGCCGACGATGCGCGCAATTTCCTCGGTGTTCATGGCAACCTCCTAGTTCTCGTCCTCAAACATACCACCCGCGACGACCTCGTACATACGCTCGAGCTCCAAACGGTCCATCAAAAGTGGAACGGGGTACAGGGGATTGGCCTCGGCATCGGCATGGGCCGCCATTTGCGGAATATCGGAGCGGCGAATACCCGAGACATATTTGGGGATTCCCAGGGCCTCGTTCATGCGGTCGACCCAATCGATAAAGGCCTCGGCCGCAAGACTGTCCTGCGCGGTAGCCGGCGCAATGCCCGCCATGCGAGCCAGATCGGCAAGCTTGGGGGCGGCGGTGTCACCATAGGCGCGAAGCATATGCGGCAGGATGATAGCGTTGGCCAAGCCGTGCGGAATCCCGTAACGCCCACCCAAGCTGTGTGCGATGGCGTGAACGTATCCAACATAGGAGCGGGTAAACGCAACGCCCGCCTTATACGCCGCCGAAAGCATATTGCGACGCGCACGCATGTCGTCGCCATGCTCATAGGCCTCGAGCAAATTGTCGTGGATGAGCTGCACCGCCTGTCGCGCCATCTTACGCGTATAGGGCGTGGTGCTTCGCCCGATAAAGGCCTCGACGGCATGCGTCAGGGCGTCCATACCCGTCTGCCCCGTAATGGAGGCGGGCAGACCGCGCGTAAACTCGGGGTCGTGCACCGCAAAGCGCGGGATAAGCACAAAGTCGTTAATGGGGTACTTGTAGTGCGTCTCGTCATCGGTGATAACCGCCGCGAGCGTGACCTCGCTTCCCGTGCCTGCCGTAGTGGGAACGGCGATAAGCAGCGGCAGGCGACGATGAATCCGCAGCAGGCCGCGCATCTTGTTGATGGGCTTGCTTGGCTGCGTGATGCGTGCACCCACGCCCTTGGCGCAGTCCATGGCC
>NZ_JBDMHA010000092.1:0-4728 GCF_039752985.1 Collinsella aerofaciens | reverse complement strand
TGTTATACGAATTGCTCATTTCGCCATGGAATGAGTGGTGGCCCGGTGTTTAATGGTTTGGGCCAGGTCGTTGGCATAGTACATACTGCAACTGAACATGGACAACTTGGATCATTTCTCCCTTTAAAGGATTGTATCCGCTCAACTGAAGTCTATGGAAGGTGGCTCCTCTTCTAACTAGGACATGAAATAAGTTCCTGCATTACGGCTTATAAAAATCAATCAGGCCTCGCTCAACAGTAGGGTAAGATTTCGGCCAATAGATGCTCATTCGAAGAATAGCAATTCGTGAATATCATACAGGGGGCCAAGTCTCAAGCCCTGATAGGGAGTGTGGCCGTTAAGCGCATTGATTCTTAATCCGATCAGCAGCGCCCCTATTTGATATTTTTTAGATTTAGCGTATGAATGCTAATCATATTTGGGATAATAAAGTTACAGCCTTAGTAAGGGTTGACTTGGGAAGGGTAAAAGCTGGGTTCCCGAATGGGAGTAGATCCTTTGGATTTAGAATTCCTTTGCTCCTGGGGTCATCCCTTACTAAGGCTGTTTTTATTTGTTCGTCGCCTTTGACCTTAGATCTTCGATGATTCCATCTGGATTCTGTTTAATCAGCTCATAGATATCATCGATTGTCTGTTGTGAATAGGCATACCGCGGCTGTTCTCCCTTCATCGAAGTATTAATTGAAAAGCGAGGATCGTCCTTCATCCCATACATCTTTATAAACAGGTTAAAAACCCAGTTGTTGAATTCTTGAGGACAGCCATTTCTTTTTAGCTGGATGCTATTTGCATTTAGCCTGCGCTGGATTTCTTCAACTACATAATTCGTTCGATAGGGATATTTATCTTCAGGCTTAACAAGCTGTTTGATGATAGAAACTGGCGTATTTCCATTTTTGTCAATACGAACAGTCAGGTCCGCATCTTTCTTTTTGGTTAAACGTAGTTCCGTTGTGTAGGTATGTGCATATCGGCGATTGCCCTCTTCGTCCGCCGAGGTCAACACGCCACTTCTGGCATCGATCATTCGACTTATGACTTCCGGAGAGTAGCGCGCTCGACATTCCTCAATCGTTGCATCTGAGCGTCTAACCGAAAGCACGAGATAGTTTTCCGGGATGCGGTCGCTTATCTCAATCCCCATGAGCTCGCGCGCTTTTTCATCGTAATTCTCAACACACGCTTGCAAGATCGGAGCATAGATTCCTTCATATTCTTGAACAACGAAATGGGTGCTAGTATTTCGCAAGTCTATTACTTTGCTCAAATTTCGCCGCAAGGGATCTTTTTCGTTAGTGAAAACCTTTTTAACACAGTCTTCTAGGGACAAGGTTCGATCGGCTTTGTCAGAATAGTATATGGCCCTGTTGCCGTTACGTTGTACGAGATGGGCTTTCAGGAGCAATTCCCATGCGTTGCAAAGAAAGAAAGCACATCCTTCAACTCTATATTTAAGTGTTGGCCTGTTATAAAGCTCGATTGACAATATAAAAGCTTCTTGCGATTTATCACAAAGACGTTGAACGGTTAACGAGTCGATATTATTCATCTTGTTCCAATCGGCAGCGCTTTCTATAAGAGTAGTGTACCGCAATTACGAACATAAGATCGTTTTCTGTTGAATTCAGGGGTAGCAGCTTATCTGCTCGTCCATTTTTCAGGACGCTAATAGCTACCTGCTAGCTTCTTTCAAGGCTCTATGAATCATATGAAGGCCAAGGACATGCTTGCGGTGGACTACGATTCCCCAATGAAGTCAGCAACGGAGTCGCAGGCGCTCGTGGTGGACATCACGCTGTGCGGCATGGAGGTGTGGGGCTGTCTGACGCTTCGCGGCTCCGGGACCCTAACGGCGATGGGCTCGCAGTGCGGGATCCACGCCTCGCAGGCGCTCGTGGTGGACGGCTGCACCGTCGATGCCCGGGCGGACGGGGCCGATATTACTGACGAGGCGGTTGCCGGCGTGATCGCCGGCGACATGGCCGTGCGCGGCGGCGGGCGCGTCGTTGCCGCGGGCGCCGGGTCCGGGGCGGGCGTGCGCGCTTACGGCGTGCATCTGCAGGACGCGGGTCTTGGCGATGGCGCGGCCGGCTGTCGGCTTTCCGTCGATGCCTCGTGGCTTGATGCGGCCGGTGCCGACGGCGACGTTGCGTGCCTGGGTGGGTCGCTTATGTCTGCGCGGTTTGTGGCGCCTGCTGGCGGGGCCTTTGATGCTGGCAGCGTGGTGGATACCTCCGGTGCGGTGGCACCGCACGTGGTGATTGAGCCCGAGAGCGCCACGCCCCCGGCGGGGGAGACCGGTGGAGAAGGCGTGCCAGGCGGCGGGACGGGTGAGACTGTTGGTGATCCTGCTGCGGGGCAGCCCGGTGCAGAACCCGCGACGGACCCCACAGTGAAACCCGCAGCTGCGATTCCCAAGACAAACATAACGGCCAAGACGACGGTGACCAAGACCACGGTGTCTACGCCGTCCAAGCCCAAGAGCATCGCCGCGAACACAACAGCGCTCCCTAAGACCGGCGACAGCAACTGGATCGCCGCTTCCGTGACGCTTTTCCTGCTTGGTACAGTATTTCCCGGTCGTGAACGGTTACCAGTCGTTTTTCCGCGACCCGAGCACCCGGGTATACCGCGATGGCGCCACTTTTGAAGACATCCTAGCGCTTTACGAGTTCGACGTAGAGCTCAGGGAGATAATGCTCGATGCACTGCTCAAGGTCGAGGCGAAGATCAGGTCGGCGCTTGCCTACAAGTTCTGCGCTGCATATGGCGAGTCCCAGAGTAAGTATCTAGACGCTCGCTGCTACGCGACATCGAAGGGCGCGAAGCGTGTTCTCCCAAAGCTGCTAAACATGCTTGAATATATCGCCAACAAGGATACCAGCCATGAATACCTCGCCTACTACCGCAGGGCAAATAAGAACGTGCCGCTATGGGTCGCCGTGAACGCCATGACCTTCGGACAGATTTCGAAAATGCTCACGGCACTTAGGGACAACGAGAAAACCAAGATCGCCAAGAGGTTCGGGGTCGGAAACCCAAAGGAACTCTCTTCGTTTATCCGTGTGCTCGCCCTCTACAGGAACGTCTGCGCGCATGGCGAGCGCCTCTTCTCCCACAGGTGCCACTTTGAGATTCCTGACACGGCCTTACACGCCAAGCTCGGCATCGAAAAGATTGGGCCGGATTACGTTTGTGGCAAGGTAGACGTCTTCTCGGCAGTGATCACGCTTCGATACCTCCTGCGCGACGACGAGTTCAAAGCATTCAAGGCTAAGCTCGTCAAGTGCGTTAACGGATATCTGCTATTGGACGAGAGCGTCGGTGAGGAGCGTCTCCTTGGGGCCATGGGCTTTCCGGCTGAATGGAAGAAGATAACCAGATACAAATTGTGAGCTTGACTCGCCTAAAACGAATCGCTGGCTTCGGCGGATTATTGGCGATTGAATCATGCGCCAAGCCCTTCGCGCGTCGGGCATTCTCTTCTTCGCGTAGTCGTAGTATTCGGATTTAGACGCGCACAAGACCCCGCGTCCTCCTGATGAAGCCGAATTCGCCCTTATGCTCTTTGGGGACCTCATACCTCGCGCATGGTCTTGACTCGAGAAGGATATGTGCTGCTTCGAAAAGGCGAAGCAAAGTTGGAATCGATTTGAGGAAACCACAACTAGGAGGTGTTGCCTATGGCTTCGGCTAATCATCTGGGGCATCCGATTGACGAAGTCTATCAGCCCGATGTACCGTAGACTTTGGAAGAGCTGCTTGGCTGCTTCCCTACCGGCTCGGCAGCAGACGATTACATGTGGAGAGGCCAGACGAATTATTGCTGGACGCCCTTTCCGACGCTGTACAGGCGGATCAGAAGATCTGGGTATAGCGATATGCAGATTGACGAAGGGTTGGTTCGGCATGCCGAGTCAAGGATTCTCGAGGAGGCGCGGGCCAACGGGCTGCTTCGCTGCGGCGGCTCCGTTTTGGAGTTCATGGCCTGCATGCAGCATTTCGGCGGTGCGACGCGTCTGCTTGATGTAACTTCGAGCCTCGACGTCGCGCTTTACTTCGCGTCATCCAGGCATGACAAAGTGGCTGGCGTTGTGTATTCCTATAGGGTTAATCCCGATATGCGCGTCTCGATTGGAGAACAGCCCAACGGTCAGGACCCCGACTGGTATGATCTGACCGATCGTTGCCGCGGCGGGCGCCCCCTGCTCGTGAAGCCGCGAAGCTATGAGCCGAGAATCGTCGTGCAGCATGGTGCGTTCATCATGACATCGCTCGACGGCTCGTTGGCGGACCCAAACCTATTTATATGTCAGACGGTCGACTCCGAAGCTCGTCCGATTTTGATTCTCCCAAAGCTGAAACCTTCCGTGAGAAGGTACCTGGCGGCAAAGGGAATCACTGAGGAGTCTCTATTCCCATCGGGCATCGAGGGGTTTTCGAAGGCTCGCTCGGCGAACGTGCCTATCCGTCTATGACCGGTGTTTGTGGCAAGCAAAAAGCTAACAAAGGGGATGAATCTGAATCTACCCCGATTCCATTGTCACCTTTTACGCCGCCTTCGAGCGGCTATCTTCCGCAGGCCAATTGGCCTTCTCGAACTCCGCCGGGCTGAGGTAGCCCAGCGCCGAGTGGATCCTGGCCCTGTTGTAGATGACCTAGATGCACTCGAACAGATTCAGCGCGGCCTCCTCGCGCGTGGCTTAGGTGCGCGCGTGCACGC
>NZ_JBDMHA010000091.1:0-4786 GCF_039752985.1 Collinsella aerofaciens | reverse complement strand
GTATTTGCCCACGCGCTCGGCTTTATTTAGAAAGGGATTCCCATGTCCGACAATATGCAGCCTACCGATGAGATTTTGGACGACGAGTCCCTGGACGCGGTGGATACCGAGGAGCTCGAGGATGTCGAGGAGTTCGACCCGTTTGAGGGTATGAGCGACGAGGAACTCGACGCCCTGTGCGACGAGGACGACAACCTCGCGGGTTTTGGCGACGTGGAGCCCGGTTTCCGCAGCGGCTTTGTGGCCCTGGTCGGTCGTCCCAACGCTGGCAAGTCCACGCTGCTTAATGCCTGCTATGGCAAAAAGGTCGCCATCACCTCGCCGGTGGCCCAGACGACCCGCCGCCGCATGCGCGCCGTCGTTAACCGTCCCGGCTACCAGCTGGTCTTTGTCGATACCCCGGGTATCCACAAGCCCAAGGACGGTCTGGGTTCCGAGCTCAACAAGAGTGCGTTGTTCGAGCTGAACGATGTTGACGTCGTCGCGTTTTTGATTGATGCCACCAAACCTATCGGCAGGGGAGACGCTTGGGTTGCCGAGCGCGTCAGATGCGCCCGTTCCAAGAAGGTTCTGGTGCTCACTAAGGCCGATGAGGCCGACCCCGCACAGGTCATGGAGCAGCTTAAGGCTGCCCACGAGCTCATGGAATATGACGATGAGATCGTGACGTCGTCGGTCAAGAACTTCAACGTCGATGCCTTTATCGAGACCGTTGCGCACTTTTTGCCCGAGGGTCCGCGTTGGTTCCCCGAGGACATGGGTACCGACGCTTCCGATGAGACGCTCGTTGCCGAGTTTGTGCGCGAGAAGGTCTTGCGCCGCACCCGTGATGAGATTCCGCACTCCGTTGGCGTGATCTGCGATGCGCTTGAGCAGACCAAGAAGGTGCTGCGCGTGCACGCCACCATTTACGTCGAGCGCGAGGGCCAAAAGGGCATCATCATCGGCAAGGGCGGCGAGATGATCAAGCATATCGGTATCGACGCCCGTCGCGATCTTGAGCGCATCTTTGGCACGCAGATCTTTTTGGAGCTGGACGTGAAGGTCAAGGCCGGCTGGCGTGACGACGAGGCCCAGATTCGTCGCTTTGGCTATAACGCCGAGGACTAAGGACGCGCGGCGCGCATGGCAGGCTCCCGGACATATCGCACGAAAGTGGTCGTGCTCGATAAGACTAAGCTCAAAGAGACCGACCTGATCTTGACGATGCTTGACGAGCGGGGGCGGCAGGTTCGTGCCGTGGCAAAGGGCGCCCGCAAACCCGGCGGACGCCTGGCTGCGCGCTGCGAGCTGTTCTGTACGGTCGATATGCTGCTCGCACATGGACGGTCACTCGACGTGGTTTCCCAGGCCGAGCTTATGGAGGCGCCGCTCGGCGCTGCGCCCGATTACGAGACGACCTGCGCCGCAAGCGCGATCGCCGAGGTTGCGCGCGTGTGCTCGTTCGAGGACGCCGAGGACCCGTTTACCTTTGCCATCACGCAGCGAGCGCTTGCCCTGGTGGGCAGCGGGCTTGACACGGCGCATATGGACCTACTTGTGGCGGCATATGTCTTTAAGCTGCTGTCGCACGTTGGCTATCGACCCGATTTTTCGGCCTGTGTGCTGTGCGGAGACCCCATGCTGTCGTATTTTTCAGCCCAGGCGGGCGGTCTCATGTGCGGGTCGTGCGCGTCGAGCGTTCCAGGTGCCGAACTGGTGTCGACCGGTGAGACCGCATGGCTGCGCGCCCTCATGTCCATGACCTTCGATGCGCTCATGGCCGAGCGAATCGACCCGCATACGGCGGCATTCCTGCTCGGGCTTTCGCATGTTTGGGCTGCGACGCACACCGATCAGCGCCTCCGCGCGATGGAATTCATGTTGGGTCGGTGATGATGCGCAGGCGCGGGCTGCTTGTGGTAACATACCGACCTGTTGGTACCTCGACCTTGGTTGTTCGCTCCACCGGCGGCTTCCCAGTCCGAGGCGAATCGAGTCGCCCGTGGGCGACGCAAAACGAAAGGTGAAACAATGACTGTTTCCAAAGAGCGCAAGGCGGAGCTGACTGCCCAGTTCGGTAACACCCCGGTCGACACCGGCAACCCCAAGGTTCAGGTCGCCATCCTGTCCGAGCGCATCAAGGAGCTGACCGAGCACATGAAGTCCCACCAGAAGGACTTCCACACCCGTCGTGGCCTGCTCATGCTCGTCGGTCGTCGTCGTCGTCTTCTTTCCTACATCAAGAAGAACGACATCGTCGAGTACCGTGAGCTCATCAAGGCTCTGGGCATCCGCGACAACATCCAGTAGGATTTGTACATGCTAAGAGCGTCCTGCGCAGCGGGGCGCTCTTTTTGTGTAAGGGCGCGAACAATCACGCTCTGAAGCGTGGCGGGGGCAGGGGGCCCGCGTCACATGAGAAGCCCGCAGGCAAGGGGCCTGTGGGGTAAAGGAGAACAATGACACTCGTATCCAAGACCTTTGAGCTGTACGGCAAGACCTACACCTTCGAGTCGGGCGAGCTTGCCAAGCAGGCCACCGGCGCCTGCCTGGTCAAGCAGGGCGACACCACGATGCTCGACACCGTGGTCGTCTCCAAGGAGCGCAAGAACTACGACTTCTTCCCGCTGACCGTCGACTTCAACGAGAAGATGTACGCCGCAGGGCGCATCCCGGGTGGCTACCTCAAGCGTGAGGGCCGTCCCAGCGAGAAGGCCACGCTCACCGCGCGCATGATCGACCGTCCGATTCGCCCGAGCTTCCCGGACGATTTCCGCAACGAGGTGCACATCGTCGCCACCTCGCTTGTTGCCGACCAAGTCAACCCCTTTGACGTCATCAACGTCATGGGTGCTTCCCTGGCCATGACGCTCGGCGGCGTGCCCTTCGAGGGCCCGCTTGCCTGCGTGCGCATCGGCCGCAACGTGGAGACCGGCGAGTTTATCGTCAACCCCACCTACGAGGAGCGCGAGAACTCCGATCTGGACCTGGAGCTGGGCGGATCCGCCGACTTCATCTCGATGGTCGAGGCCGGCGCCGAGGAGATCTCCGAGGACGACATGCTCGCCGCCATGAAGTTTGGCCAGGAGGCCCTTGCCGCTTTCTGCCAGGCTCAGGACGAGTTCGTCGCCGAGTGGGAGCAGGTCAACGGCCCCATCGTCAAGAAGGAGTACCCGCTCGACCAGCCCGTCGAGGAGGTCCAGGAGCGCATCTTCGCCCACTACGACGAGATGGCAGCCGCCCTTCGTGACGCCGACAAGCTCTCCCGTATCGGCAAGGTTGAGGCTCTGAAGGAGTCCATCCGTGCCGAGTTCACCGAGGAGGAGCAGGCCGCTTGGGAGCGCGAGATCCCCGTGGCGCTCAAGAAGCTCGAGAAGAAGGCCATGCGCACCATGGTCGTCGAGACCGGTGAGCGCGTCGACGGTCGTGCCGCCGACGAGATCCGTCCCATCATGGTGAAGGACAACTACCTGCCGCTCGTTCACGGCTCCGGTTTGTTCCAGCGTGGCCAGACCCAGGTGCTCTCGGTTCTTTCGCTCGGCATGCTCAACGAGGGCCAGCGTCTGGATACCATCGAGCCCACCGAGGGCAAGCGCTACATGCACCACTACAACTTCCCGCCTTTCTGCACCGGCGAGACCGGCCGCATGGGCAGCCCCAAGCGCCGCGAGATCGGCCATGGCAATCTGGCCGAGCGCGCTCTGCTTCCGGTGCTTCCCGACGAGAACGAGTTCCCCTACGCCATCCGCGTCGTCTCCGAGGTCATGGAGTCCAACGGCTCCTCTTCGATGGCTTCGACCTGCGGCTCCACGCTCGCCCTTATGGACGGCGGCGTGCCCATTAAGCGCCCGGTCTCCGGTATCGCCATGGGCCTGATCCAGGAGGAGGGCAAGACCGTGGTGCTGTCCGACATCCAGGGTCTCGAGGACTTCCTGGGCGACATGGACTTTAAGGTCACCGGCACCACCGAGGGCATCACCGCCCTGCAGATGGACAACAAGGCCACCGGCCTCACCTTCGACATCCTGGCCCGCGCTCTGCAGCAGGCCAAGGAGGGTCGCGCCTTCATCCTGCAGAAGATGCTCGATGTGATCCCCGAGCCGCGCCACACCACGCGCAGCACCGCTCCGCGCATCGTTTCCATCCAGGTTCCGACCGACAAGATCCGCGACGTCATCGGTTCCGGCGGTAAGGTCATCCGCGGTATCCAGGACGAGACCGGCGCCTCGGTCGACATCCAGGAGGACGGCACCGTCTTTGTCGGCGGCACCGGCGAGTCCGTCGACCAGGCCGTCGAGCGTATCAAGCTCATCATCAAGGTTCCCGAGCCGGGCGAGGAGTACACCGGTCGCGTGGTCTCCATCCAGCCCTTCGGCGCCTTCGTCAACCTGCTGCCCGGTAAGGACGGCCTGCTGCACATCTCCCGCGTCGCCAAGGGCCGCGTGGAGAAGGTCGAGGACGTCCTCAATGTGGGCGACGAGGTCAAGGTCGTCGTCATCGAAGTCGATGACCGCGGCAAGATTTCGCTCGATCGTCTGGATAAGCCCGAGGCCCCGGCTCGCGCCGAGGGTGCCTCAGAGGGCGACGGCGAGCACTTCCAGCGCCGTGAGCGTCCGCGTCGCGAGCGCTCCGAGCGCAGCGACCGTCCGCGCCGTCCCGGCGACAACGGAGGCCGCAAGCCCCGCCGTCACCACGACGCCGAGTAACAGCTACACATAAGCAGCTCAACAAGGGCGACTCCGGACTGGGGTCGCCCTTTTGCTATTCCCGGCGGGGTCCGCGGATAAAGTTTCCTGCTCTACAG
>NZ_JBDMHA010000090.1:0-5098 GCF_039752985.1 Collinsella aerofaciens | reverse complement strand
CCCGTGGACACATAGGAGCGGAAGGCAAAGCTCGCAAAGTTATTCTTTTTGAGCATGCGGCCGAGCGACTGGTTGAGCGTGGAGTTAACCACGGCAGAAACGAGCATTGCCAGCGAAGAGCCCAGCACCACGTACCAGGTGCCGCCGATGGTGGCGTTAAGGGCAGTGTTGACCTCGATCATGCCCGTGTCGTAGTAGGCGCCCCACATGCCGGGCGTGAGCGAGCATGCCCAAAAGCACAGACTCACGGCCAGGTTGACCAGCAGCGCGAGGATAGAGATTTTGATGGATGCCTTGGCGCCAAAGCGCTTGCAGATCATGTCCTGGCACAAAAACGAAACCCAGCTCACCACAAAGCCACAGTCGAGCGCCAGATATGGCAGGCTGATGAGCTCTTTGTTGGCCAGCAGGTTCATCATGATGACGCTCACGAAAAACAGCGAAACCGTTGCCGCGGGAATGCTCCGCAGCAGGACCTTGTAGTCCTCCATGACCTTCTTGATCATTATGTACTCCTTTGGTTTTAGGTTTAACGAGCAGGATATCGGACCCGAACTGCTCGGACGCCCCGGTCTTGAGACGACGGTGGGTATGATAGCCGCTCGCGCGGCATCAGGCAAGCAATCGGCGCGGCAGCCCCGCAGGGCCACCGCGCCGATGCGTTAAAACGCTACGTTGCCAAACTCCGACAGGATAAGGTCGGGGTTGTGGTCGGTTGCCCAATCCACGTTCCACGGGCTCGTGAACAGCAGCAGCTTACCGCCGCGCATGTCCTCGACACGCAGGGTGTCGCGCGTGAGCGAAAGGCCCGGGATATCAATAGTGTCGGGGTCGTTCTGGATCCAGCGGATATCGGTATAGGGCAACGGCTGGCGACGAACCTCAACACGGTATTCGGCCTTGAGGCGGCGCTCGAGCACCTCAAACTGCAGCACGCCGACCACGCCCACGATGACGCTTTCCATGCCGGCACCCAGTTCGCGGAAGATCTGGATAGCACCCTCTTGGGCAAGCTCCTCCATGCCCTTGACGAACTGCTTGCGCTTGAGCGTGTCGACCTGCGTAATGCGAGCGAACATCTCGGGGGCAAACGTCGGGATCTGCGGATACTGCACGTGGCGCTTGCCAGAGCACACAGTGTCGCCGATGCTAAAGATACCCGGATCGAACAGGCCCACGATATCGCCCGCGTACGCCTCGTCAACAATCGCACGGTCATCGGCCATCATCGAGGTGCCAGTAGCAAGCTTAAGCTTGCGGTTGCCCTGCACGTGGAAGGCGTCCATGCCGCGCTCGAACTTGCCCGAGCAAATGCGCACAAAGGCGATGCGGTCGCGGTGGTTCTTGTCCATGTTGGCCTGGATCTTAAACACAAAGCCGCTAAAGTCGTCGCGGCAGGGATCGACCGGCTCGCTGGTGAGCGTATCGGTATAGGCGCGCGGCGTCGGGGCCAGACGCAGGAACTCCTTGAGGAAGGGCTCCACGCCAAAGTTGGTGAGCGCCGAGCCAAAGAACGCCGGGCTCAGCTTGCCGCAGGCCACAGCATCCAAGTCGAGCTCGTCGCCAGCGCCATCGAGCAGCTCGATGTCGTCCATCAGGTTCTTATGGTTCTCCTCGCCGATGAGCTCATCCATGGCAGGGTCGCCCAGCTCGGCCTCGACCTCGGCGACCTTCTTGGTGGCGTTGGCGTGGCCGTCGCCCTCGAAGGCAATGACGCGACGGGTCTTACGATCGAACACGCCGCGGAAGTTGCGGCCGCTGCCGATCGGCCAGTTCATGGGATACGTATTGATGCCCAGGACGTTCTCGATCTCTTCCATGAGCTCAAACGGATCGCGAGCCTCGTGGTCGAGCTTGTTCACAAAGGTGAAGATGGGAATGTGGCGCAGCGTACAGACCTTAAAGAGCTTTTTGGTCTGGGCCTCGACGCCCTTGGCGCCGTCGATGACCATAACAGCAGCGTCGGCGGCCATAAGGGTACGGTAGGTATCCTCCGAGAAGTCCTGGTGGCCGGGGGTATCGAGGATGTTGACGCAGGCGCCGTTGTAGGTGAACTGCAGCACCGAGGAAGTAACGGAAATACCGCGCTCCTTCTCGATGTCCATCCAGTCCGAGACGGCATGCTTGGCCGAGCTCTTGCCCTTGACCGAGCCGGCAGTCTGGATGCTGCCGGTATAGAGCAGCAGCTTCTCGGTAAGTGTGGTCTTACCGGCGTCCGGGTGGCTGATGATCGCGAATGTGCGGCGCGACGAGATTTCATCCGACAGGCTTGCCATGCGGATCCTTTCTTGCATTGAGTGCATTACGTCGTTGTAACCGTACTATTGTAGCCGCGAAATCTCGCTCTAGGGCGCCTATCAGGACAAATTCATCAGTCAGAACGTGAACGGCTAGTTATCGAAAGTATTCTGCAGCAGACTGTCTCAATCTGTAACAGCAGGCGACCCAAAACGGACCCAGGCGTTACAGATTGAGAAAAACAAACTTGCCCGCCGACACAATCTCAATCTGTAACATCTGGCCGCCCAAATTGGGTCTAGCTGTTACAAATCGAGATAAACGGAAAGGCAGGCAGCCAATGTCTCGTTCTGTAACATCTAGCCGCGCAAATCGACTCTTACTGTTACAGATTGAGACAAATAGGCAGGCGGGAAAATAACATCTCAATCTGTAACAGCTGGCGACCAAAAACGGATCCAGATGTTACAGATTGAGATTGTTTTGGAGCAAGCGCGGCGCCGATGGTCTATTCCACATTTAGCTCTTGCATAACTGTGCATAGTGTATATATACTGTGCTTACCGGTTATATACACGTGTAGCCCAACAGCTAAGGAGCCGCTGTGGACATCATCCTATCCAATTCGAGCGATAAGCCCATCTACGAACAGATATCCTCGCAGGTCAAAGCTCAAATCCTTTCGGGCACGCTCACTGCGGGAGCCAAACTCCCCAGCATCCGTGCGCTCGCGAGCGATCTTGGCGTGAGCGTCATCACCACCAAGCGCGCCTACGCCGACCTAGAGCAACTCGGGTTTATCTGCACCGTGCAGGGCAAGGGCTGCTTTGTCGCCGAGGGCAACCAGGAACTCTTGCGCGAAAACCAGCTCTGCCATATCGAAGAGCTACTTGCGAAAGCGGCGAGCCAAGCCGAAACCCTGGGCGTCACGCGCGACAAACTGCACGAGATGCTCGACCTGGTAGCCCCCGAAACCATGCAGTAGCCATCTGCAAGAAAGGCTATACCATGCAAAACTTGCTTGAACTCAAAGGCATCTCACACGCTGTAAGCGACCGCTTTTCGCTGCGCGACGTCACGCTTGCCGTGGAGCCTGGCCAGATCATCGGCTTTGTTGGTGCCAACGGTGCTGGCAAAACAACGACGATTCGAGCTGCTCTCGGGCTTATAAAGCTCGATGCCGGCGAAGTGCACCTATTTGGGCAGCGCTGTGGCGCCGACGCGCCCGATGAGTCGCAACGCCATCTACGCTCCCGCGTCGGTCTTGTCCTGGACACGTGCCCCTTCCCCTCCACGCTCAAGGTGGGCCAGATCGAGTCGCTCGTAGGCCCAGCGTACCCCACGTGGGACCGCGAAACGTTCGCCGGATTCATCAACCGATTTGGCCTCGATCCCAAGACAAAGGTCAAGGACCTCTCCCGCGGCATGGGCATGAAACTTCAGCTTGCCTGTGCGCTCAGCCACAAGGCCAAGCTGCTCGTTTTGGACGAAGCCACCGCGGGCCTCGATCCCATGGCACGCGAGGAGCTGCTCGATGAGCTGCTTGCCTTTGTCGCCGACGGTCAGCGCAGCGTGCTGCTCTCGAGTCACATTACGTCCGACCTCGATCGCACCGCTGATCGCGTCATCTGCATCGATAATGGCTCGATTATTTTTGACCTGCCGCGTGAGGATATTACCGACCGCGCTGGCATCGCCCACTGCACCCAATCGCAGGCTGCCGAGCTTATGGCTTGCGTCGAAGGCGCCCGTGCCGCCCGTCACGCCTACAGCGTGGACGTACTCGTACCCAACCGTCGCGAAACGCTCGAGGCCTTTCCCGAGATTCCCTGCGATCGGGCAACCATTGATGACTATCTGCGCCTCATACTGAAAGGGGCTTCGAAATGAAACGCGCCTTTATGTCCGAACTCGCCATCGTTCGCACGCTCATCCCGAGCATTGCGGGCGTCGGCTTGTTCATCTTCGTTGTGCTGACGCTCGTCAACGCGTCGGATGGCGATTCCGGTATGAGCGCCGGCGCCTGCGCCGTCAGTGCCATGTCGCCCATCATAGTCATGAACTCACTGGCCGGTTTCGACAATCAAAACGGTTGGGAGCGCTACCGGGCAACGCTGCCCTTCTCGCGCAAAGACATCATCCGCGCACGCTACCTGAGCGTTATTGTCTTCTCCGCCCTCATGGCATGTGCAGCTACGCTTTTGAGCATCGCCTCCATCCCGCTCTTCAATGGCGCGGGCATTCCTTCGACGGGACAGACGGTCTTTGAAATCGCAATCGCCTCGGCAGCATCGATGCTCATCTCCCTCATGATGGTGTTTTTGGCACAGCCGCTGTTCTTTCGATTTGGACACATGGAGGCGCTGCGCCTATCCGTTGGCCTGTTTGCCATGCTCGGATGCCTTGCCATGGCCACGCTGAGCTCCTCCAACCCCATCAGCAACTGGCTCATGTCGATTGCCGGAGCGAATCCCGACCCTGCCGTTCTGGGCTGTCTGTGTGCAGGCATCGCCGCACTTGCCCTCGCGCTATGTGCAATCAGCTGCGCCGTCAGCACCAAGGTCTATCGGGCACGCGACCTGTAATCGACAGCCAAAGGGCTTGGGCTGCACGCCACCTCATTTACTAGATAAGACGAAGCAACAACAACGCCGCCGCCCTTCGAAGCATGCCGTTTAGATCTTGGAAACCAAAGAGAAGTCGACAGCATATCGACAATTCGAGCCTTAACCAAATGGTTCCCCGGAACATGGCCCCCGTCTCGCCGCGGCCATATCAAACCTTCATGGTGGGGCGGTATCCTCATGTCCATAAAACTCGCAGGATAAACCCATTATCCAAGGAGGTACCGCACCCGTGT
>NZ_JBDMHA010000089.1:2344-5910 GCF_039752985.1 Collinsella aerofaciens | reverse complement strand
CCGTGATTTCGAATGACGAGTGCTTAATCGTCGATCCGGCGTGGGAGGGCGAGCGTCTTGTGGAGCATATCCGCACCGCGCATCCCGAAGTTCGCGTACTCGGCTCTGTCTGCACGCACGGTCATGCCGACCATGTTGGCGGGGTCGCCGGGGTTCGAGCTGTCGTTGGCGACAGCGCACTATATGAGTTGTGCGCTAAGGACGTGACGGTGCCTCGCGCAAATATCGAGGAGCAGCGCGCCATGTGGGGTATTGAGACGCCCGATCCGGGCGAGCCGACGCGGCTGCTTGCCGAGGGCGATACGATTGAATTGGGCGATATCTGCCTGCAGGTGATCGAGACGCCGGGGCATACGCCGGGCGGCATCGTCCTGTTCGCCGCGACCGAGCAGGGGAACATCGCCTTTGTGGGCGACACGCTTTTCCCGGGCAGCCACGGTCGTACCGATCTTTCCGGCGGTGACGAGGCGGCGATTATGCGCTCGCTCTCCAAACTTGCCAAGACGCTTCCGCCCGATACCGTTTGCTTGACGGGCCATGGCGATTCGACCACGATGGCGCGCGAACTTATGCAGAATCCGTTTATGCAGATGTAGGCTCGAAGCCGTCTTTCGAATCACGAAGACCGCTCAATCGTCAAGCTATTTTCCCCAGTGGGTCGATTCTGTGGGGCAAACGGTCAAAATTTGTCCAATCGGATGGTATTCGTGAACAAACGAACGTTTATGCTCGGGTATGTCGTGGTAAAATCTCAGGCGTTATCGGAGCAACCTTACAGGAGGTTTCTTTTATGCTCGTCAACGCAGCAGACATGCTCAAGAAGGCCGAGGCCGGCAAGTACGCTCTCGGTGCCTTCAACACCAACAACCTCGAGTGGACCCTGGCTATTCTCCAGGCCGCCGAGGAGGCCAAGTCTCCGCTGATCCTTCAGTGCACCGCTGGTGCCGCTAAGTGGATGGGCGGTTTCAAGGTCTGCGCCGACATGGTCAAGGCTGCCGTCGAGGCCACGGGCGTTACCGTCCCCGTCGCCCTTCACCTCGATCACGGTTCTTACGAGGACTGCTTCAAGTGCATCAAGGCCGGCTTCACGTCCATCATGTATGACGGCTCTCACGAGGAGACCTTCCAGCTTAACCTCGACCGCACCAAGGAACTCGTTGAGCTTGCCCACTCCAAGGGCATGTCCATCGAGGCCGAGGTCGGCGGCATCGGCGGCACCGAGGACGGCGTGACCTCCAACGGCGAGCTCGCTGACCCCGCTGAGTGCAAGCAGATTGCTGACCTGGGCGTCGACTTCCTCGCCTGCGGTATCGGCAACATCCACGGCGTGTATCCCGCCGACTGGGCTGGCCTTTCCTTCGAGCGTCTGGGCGAGATCAAGGCTCAGACCGGCGACCTGCCCCTCGTTCTGCACGGTGGTACCGGCATTCCCGAGGATCAGATCAAGAAGGCCATCTCCCTGGGTATCTCCAAGATCAACGTCAACACCGATCTGCAGCTCGTCTTCGCCAAGGGCGTTCGCGAGTATATCGAGGCTGGCAAGGATCAGCAGGGCAAGGGCTTTGACCCCCGCAAGCTCCTCAAGCCTGGTCGCGACAACATCGTTGCCCGCACCAAGGAGCTCATGGAGGAGTTTGGCTCCGTCAACAAGGCGTAAGTAGCGGTTTAACTTTCCCGTCGGAGGCCCCGTTCACCCTACGCTTTTCCCTTGCGCTCACCTGGCTTTGCCAGAAGTCGCGCAATGGGAAAAGCTTCGGGTGAACGGGGCCTCCTTCGTTAACTCGCCACAGGGTTACTGGGCTGAATTCATTTTTTATAGGTACCGTTTATCGGTGTTGAGGGTTCCTTTATTGGGGCTTTCTTTTTATCTCGCTACAATGGACTTCAAGAGTTCTAATGACTTGGAGTTTGGTATGGCTGTTATTAATGTGCTGCCTTCGGATGGGAAGGTTATTGACGAGGGTCCTGTTGGTTGCTCTGTTGATGTTTGCAATGATGACTTCCGTTTTCTAGATGTTGGCTTGCCACCCGAGATTCTGCGTTTAAAGGACGCGGGGTATCTTTCGCAGGCTATTGAGGCTTGCGACCGCCTACTTGCCCAAGATCCCGATCCCTCGCTTGCTGCCTGCGTTCGTGCCGAGCGGTATCGCATGCTTGAGACGCCGCTTCATTTTTCGGTGTCGCGCGATCGAGCTATTGCGATGATTCGCGAGGAGTGGCCTGAGTTTACCGAGGAGCAGTTTGACGATCTGATTGACCGTAAGCGTATTGACTGGCGCTTTATCGATGGCGAGCTGTTCGTTCTCGACAACTTCCTCGATTCGCTTCGCGTATATCCCAAAGAGGTCCCCGGCATGCGTCCCGATTCTACGGACGGAATAGCACTGCGCGACGAGATGCTCAAGGAGATGGAGTCACAAAACGGATTGGCTCGCGTCATTACGCTTAAAGCGTCCGTGTCTGTCCCCGGCGCTCTGGAGGGAGAGACCGTTTGCGCTTGGCTTCCCGTCGCGGCTGCCTGCCGTCAGCAGTCTCGGGTCGAGATTCTCGACATGACGCCGGAGGGTGCTGTTGCTCCCGCGAACGCTTCGGCGCGTACCGCCTCGTGGTCTTCTTCGAGTGAGCGCTCATTCTCGGTGACTTATCGTTATCACATCGATGCTGCTTATTGTGATGTCTACGGTGGCACACTTCCGGTTCATCCGCGTATGGACGCGCCTCTGCCCGAGGATATTTCCGAGGACCGTCCGCACATTGCATTCACGCCGTATCTGCAGCAGCTGACGGCCGGTGTTGTTGACGGACTCGAGGATCCGCTCGATCGCGCTCGTGCTATCTATGATTATCTGACGCAGCATATCGACTATCGCTATCAGCCGCCGTACTTGCTTTTGGGATCTATTGCCGATGACTGCGCGCATTCGCTCCGCGGCGATTGCGGCGTTATGGCGCTCACGTTTATCACCATGTGCCGTATCGCGGGCGTGCCTGCCCGTTGGCAGAGCGGCCTGTACGTTGCGCCCGATTCGGTGGGGTCGCACGACTGGGCAGAGTTCTATACGCCGCAGACCGGTTGGCTCAACGCCGACGTGTCATTTGGATCTTCTGCTCACAGGATGGGGGAGGAGTGGCGCCGCCGTCACTACTTTGGCAATCTCGACCCATGGCGTATGGTGGCCAACAATCGATTCCAGGCAGAGTTTGAGCCCTCTTTCGACTGCATGCGCGAGGACCCTTACGATAACCAGATGGGTGAGGCTTCGGTCGACGGTCGCGGATGCCGTCAGCGCGAGATGCTACGCACGGTCGAACTCATCGAAATGCTCGAAGTTCCATTTTCGGACTAATCGGTAGAAAGCTGTGATAAACTAACTCACGCATTGCGTGCCCGAGTGGCGGAATTGGCAGACGCAGTGGACTCAAAATCCACCGTTGGCAACAACGTGCGAGTTCGAGTCTCGCCTCGGGCACCATACATGCAAGCGAGCGTTCAAGGGGGTTGCGGCCCCCTTTTTCGTGCCGAACTCGCGTGAGCGCGCGAAGCGTTAAGCAAACAGGCCTGTGGC
>NZ_JBDMHA010000089.1:0-2194 GCF_039752985.1 Collinsella aerofaciens | reverse complement strand
GTACGTGTTATTATTCGCAAAGCGTTGTTCCCGCAATGCCCTAAAGAGGAACCCGAGGGTTCCCACCTTTTGGCGCCAATGAGCAGCTGACTGGTCATACAAATTAGATTCTCTTCCTCAAATCGAGGATGTCTATGTGTACGACCTGGTTGCTGAGAAGCGCCGGGTTATTTTTTTATGAATGGAGGTAGGGAAAATAGCTAAGTCTGATGACACCCGCATCAACGACGAGATTACTGCATCTTCGTGCCGTTTGATTGGCGTCGATGGCTCTCAGCTCGGCCTGTTCGCCATCCGCGATGCCCAGCGCGTCGCCGACGATCAGGGTCTCGACCTGGTCGAGATCGCTCCCAACGCGGAGCCGCCGGTCTGCAAGGTCATGGACTACGGTAAGTTCAAGTACCAGCAGGCCATGAAGGCCAAGGCTGCTCGTAAGAACCAGTCCAAGGTCGAGGTCAAGGAAATGAAGTTCCGACCCAAGATCGACGTTGGCGACTACGAGACCAAGAAGGGCCACGTTCTGCGTTTCCTCAAGAAGGGCGCACGCGTTAAGATCACCATCATGTTCCGCGGCCGTGAGATGGCTCACCCGGAGCAGGGCCTTAACGTTCTCGAGCGTCTCGCCGAGGATCTCAAGCCTTACGCTACGGTCGAGTCCAAGCCTAAAATGGAAGGCCGTAACATGCTTATGCTGCTCGCCCCGATTAAGGGCGCCTTCGATGAGGATAAAGCGGCAAGCGATACCAAGTAACTAGTGTTCTGTAACCGATTAAGGAGTATTTCATGCCTAAGATGAAGTCCCACAGCGGCACCAAGAAGCGTTTCCGCAAGACTGGTACCGGCAAGCTTATGCGCGCCAAGGCTTTCAAGAGCCACATCCTGAGCAAGAAGTCCACCAAGCGTAAGCGTGGCTTCCGTCAGGAGACCGAGATCGCCGCTGCCGACCGCAAGGTCATCAAGTCGCGTCTCGCCTAAGTTCGCGTTCCCGTTTTTCGTTTTACCGTCTAGGAGTTGATAGAACATGGCACGTATTAAGCGCGCTGTTGCCGCCAAGAAGAAGCGCCGTACCGTTATGCACCGTGCGAAGGGTTACTACGGTGCCGCTTCGCGTACTTACAAGCATGCTAAAGAGCAGGTCCAGCACTCCCTGCAGTATCAGTATCGTGATCGCCGCAACAAGAAGCGCGAGATCCGCTCTCTCTGGATCACCCGTATCAACGCTGCTGCTCGCCTGAACGACATCTCTTACTCTCAGTTCATGCACGGCCTGAAGGTTGCCGGCATTGAGCTCGACCGCAAGGTCCTGGCCCAGATGGCTTATGAGGACATCGAGTCCTTCAACGAGCTGGCTGCCATTGCCAAGAAGGCTCTCGAGGCCTAATAGATTCTGTTGAATCGCTAGGGGAGTGTCGCACTGTGCGCGGCACTCCCTCTTTTTTATCGAAAGCGCTGGTTTATATAGCAAAAGCGCGGGTAGATAGACACTTACAGGTGACCGATCTTTATATATCTCTTAACCGAAGGGTCATCATCTGATACGCGCAGTGTTTCTGCACCAGCCTTTCTATTACTTATATAGGAAGCGATAAGTTGTGTAGGACTTGTGAAGAGTGGAATTGACGTCCCACATCGCTTCGCGGTCTGGCAATATATCTCCTTGCCGCGCGGCCCGGTGGAACCGGATGAGCCGCGGGGCGTGCACCTTGAGAACCGGATACTGCGAGGATGGACACTTACTTCAGTGTCGCATCCGGGCAGACATCGAACCATTTGAAATGGTCTAACTTGGATTTGTTTTTCGCAAGGCCGCCGAGAGGCGGCCCCGAGAAATTCCTTTTCCTATACTAGAACCATATGAATCGAACGGAACCGATCAGCTAATAGTTGTGAGGACCGGACGGGCTCGAAGCCCATTTATTTTGGACGGAGAGTTCGATCCTGGCTCAGGATGAACGCTGGCGGCGCGCCTAACACATGCAAGTCGAACGGCACCTGCCTTCGGGCAGAAGCGAGTGGCGAACGGCTGAGTAACACGTGGAGAACCTGCCCCCTCCCCCGGGATAGCCGCCCGAAAGGACGGGTAATACCGGATACCCCCGGGCGCCGCATGGCGCCCGGGCTAAAGCCCCGACGGGAGGGGATGGCTCCGCGGCCCATCAGGTAGACGGCGGGGTGACGGCCCACCGTGCCGACA
>NZ_JBDMHA010000088.1:0-6222 GCF_039752985.1 Collinsella aerofaciens | reverse complement strand
CTCCTACACCATGCAGATCGTCATGGCGTTTATGATCCTCACCATGGTTTCGGTCATCCTGCCCCGCGCCGAGGTCGCAGCCGAGCGCGTGGAAGAGGTCATCACCTGCCCCACGAGCATCAACGACCCTGCCTCGCCCAAACTGCCCGCGGCCAGCGCGCCGCGCGGTGAGCTCACCTTCCGCGACGTGAGCTTCCAGTATCCCGATGCCCGCGCCGACGTCATTAGCGGCGTGAACTTCACCACGCATGCCGGCCAGATGCTCGGCATCATCGGCTCCACGGGCTCGGGCAAGTCCACGCTCGTGCAGCTGATTCCGCGCCTGTACGACGTCACGGGCGGCAGCATTTCGCTCGACGGCATCGACGTGCGCGACATGACTCTTTCCGAGCTGCGCCGCCGCATTGGTTACATCCCGCAGCAGGGTCGCCTGTTCTCGGGCACCGTCGAGAGCAACCTCAAGTTTGCCGGCGACATGGTGAGCGATGATGACATGCACCGGGCGGCACGCATCGCCCAGGCCGAGGACTTTATCGCCGAGCGCGAGGACGGCTACGACTCCCCCATCAGCCAGGGAGGCTCCAATGTCTCGGGCGGTCAGCGCCAGCGCTTGGCCATCGCCCGCGCATTGGCCAAAAAGCCCGAGGTTGTGGTGTTCGACGACTCGTTTAGCGCCCTCGACTACAAGACCGACGCGCGTCTACGCGAGGAGCTGGCCAAAAACGTTACCGACGCCGCGCTCGTGGTCGTGGCCCAGCGCATCGCGACCATCATGCACGCCGACCAGATCATCGTGCTCGACGACGGCCACGTAGTGGGCACCGGCACGCACGAGGAGCTGCTGCGCAGCTGCCCGGCGTACCTGGAGATCGCACAGTCGCAGCTTTCCGCCGAGGAGCTGGGGCTTACCCAAGAAGAAATTGCAGCCGTCATGGAAGGAGGCGAGCGCTAATGGCAGACGAGACCAAGACTCAGATTCCCAAGCCCACCCGCCAGCGTGGTCCCATGGGCCGCATGCGTCGCGGCGAAAAGGCCAAGGACTTTAAAGGCACCATGAGGCAGCTGCTCGGCTATATCGGCCAGCACAAGATTGCCGTGTTTGCCGCCGTCGCCTTTGCCGTGTGCTCGGTCATCTTTAATATTGTGGGACCCAAGATGCTCGGTCAGGTTACGACCAAGCTGTTTGAGGGCCTGGTTGCCAAAGTCAACGGTACCGGCGATGTCGACTTTAACTGGATCGCTAAGACGCTCGGCTTTTTGCTCTGCCTGTATCTGGCGAGCTCTGCCTGCAGCCTGATCCAGGGCTGGCTCATGACCGGTGTCACGCAAAAGATCTGCTACCGCATGCGCAAGGAGATTGCCGCCAAGATTGCCGTCGTGCCGATGAGCTACTTCAACGGTCACAGCAAGGGCGACGTGCTCAGCCGCATCACCAACGACGTCGATACGCTCGGCCAGTCGCTCAACCAGAGCGTGACGCAGCTTATTACGTCCGTCACGCAGATTATCGGCGTCCTCGTCATGATGCTGTCGATCAGCCTGCCGCTCACCGGCGTCACCGTGCTCACGCTGCCGGCCGCCGCGATTATCTTGATGGTGATGATTCACTTCTCGCAGCCGTACTTCCGCGAGCAGCAGCAGGTCCTGGGCACCGTCAACGGCATTATCGAGGAGGATTTTGCCGGCCAGAACGTCATTCAGGTGTTCGACCGCGCCGAGGCTTCGATCGAGGAGTTCGACCGCCAAAACGACCGCCTCTTTATTAGCGGCTGGCGCTCGCAGTTCCTGTCGGGCCTGATGATGCCGCTTATGAGCTTGGTGGGTAACATGGGCTACGTGGGCGTCGTCGTCGTGGGTGCGCAGCTCGCGCTGACCGGCAATGCCACGCCCGGCGACATCCAGAGCTTTATCCAGTACGTGCGCAACTTTACGCAGCCGGTGCAGCAGCTGGGCAACGTGAGCAACACGATGCAGTCGATGGCCGCCGCAACCGAGCGCGTCTTTGAGTTCCTGGCCGCACCCGAGGAGGAGCAGAAGGCCGACGCGCAGATTCCCGAGAAGCGCCCCGGTCACGTGGAGTTTGACCATGTCAAGTTTGGCTACACGCCCGACAAGACCATCATCCACGACTTTAGCTGCGAGGCGCAGCCCGGCCAGACCATCGCCATCGTCGGTCCCACCGGCGCCGGCAAGACCACGCTCATCAAGCTGCTGCAGCGCTTCTACGATGTGGACGGCGGCTCGCTGCGCGTCGAGGGCATCGACGTGCGCGACTGGGACCGTGCGGCACTTCGCGGCGAGTTTGCCATGGTGCTGCAGGATACCTGGCTGTTTAACGGCACCATCCGCGAAAACATCCGCTACGGACGCCCCGATGCGAGCGATGCCGAGGTCGAAGCCGCTGCACGTGCCGCACGCTGCGACCACTTTATCCACACGCTCGCCGGCGGCTACGACTTTATGATCAACGAGGAGGGCACTAACCTGTCGCAGGGTCAGCGCCAGCTCGTGACCATCGCCCGTGCCATTTTGGCCGACCGCCCGGCGCTGATTCTGGACGAGGCGACCTCCAACGTCGATACCCGTACCGAGGAGCTTATTCAGCGTGCCATGGATGCGCTGATGCAGGGCCGTACCAGCTTTGTTATCGCGCACCGCCTGTCCACGATCCGCAACGCCGACGTGATCTTGGTAATTCGCGACGGCGACATCGTCGAGAAGGGCACGCACGACGAGTTGCTCGCCCAGGGCGGATTCTACGCCGACCTGTACAACTCGCAGTTCGACGAAGCGGCGTAAATTCTGCCGCAGGGAACGAATAACGCCCGAGAACGGGGGCGCAGGACAACCTGTGCCCCCGTTTTCTTGTTCTGCGACCCTCAAACCGCCTCCCCTGGGACCTGATTGGCAGCCCCTTCCAAGCCACGTGGCATCATTCCATTCCAGGGCCAGCTGACGTTTGCCCAGATAAAACCTGCCAAAATAAACCTGTCCCTTTTTGGCAGGTTTTGGGGTGACAAGGACTTGCACTTTAGCGTGCGACAGCGGATAATGCCGAGCATTCGACAATACGCTTATTGCTCTTTCTATAGATTGAGGAGGCCCCTATGGCCATGGAATTCAAACGCAAGTTGCCGATCCCCATGGAGATCCGCGAGGAAATGCCGCTTTCTGCCGAGCTTACCGCCAAAAAGCAGGCATTTGACGCCGAGGTCGCCAAAGTCTTTACCGGCGAGGACGCACGCAAGGTGCTCATCATCGGCCCGTGCTCTGCCGACCGCGAGGACTCGGTACTTGAGTACATGAACCGACTGGCCAAGACCGCCGAGGAGGTCAAGGACAAGCTCATCATCATTCCGCGCGTCTACACCAATAAGCCGCGTACCAAGGGCACCGGTTACAAGGGTCTTCTGCACAACCCCAACCCCGAGGCTCCCGACGACCTGCTCGAGGGCGTCAAGGCCATCCGCCATATGCACCTGCGCGTTATTAAGGAAACGGGCTTCTTCACCGCCGACGAGATGCTCTATCCGTCCAACTACCAGTACCTCGTTGACCTGCTGAGCTATGTTGCCGTGGGCGCACGCTCGGTCGAGAACCAGGAGCACCGTCTGGTGTCGAGCGGCATTTCGGTACCCGTCGGCATGAAGAATCCCACCGCCGGCTCTACCACTGTTATGCTCAACTCCATCTACGCCGCGCAGGCACATCAGAGCTTTATCTTCCGCAATTGGGAGGTTGAATGCGACGGCAATCCGCTCGCGCACGCCGTTATGCGTGGCTATATCGGTCTCGATGGGCGCACCTACCCCAATTACCACTACGAGCACCTGGAGCGCCTGGCCGAGCGCTATACCGAGCATGCCGGCTACGCCAACCCGGCGGCGGTCATCGACTGCAACCACGACAACTCGGGCAAGCGTCCGCTGGAGCAGTATCGCATTTGCAAGGAGGTGCTCGACAGCTGCCGCCGCAACGAGTCCATCTCCAAGCTGGTCAAGGGCTTTATGATCGAGTCCTACCTGGAGGACGGCAACCAGCCGGTCGACGGCGGCGTCTTTGGCAAGTCGATCACCGACCCGTGCCTAGGCTGGGAAAAGACCGATTACCTCATCCACGAGATCGCGGAACGGATTTAGTTACGCGGTTTTACCAAACGCCGTAACGGCTCGACGCTGCGCGGGCCGCACCTGTACAATCTGACGTTCAACTTCAAGGGCGCGACCAGAAGGTCAGCGCCCTTTCGTTTCACGTCACCTTGTCTCAAATGCGACCCGCTCGCCGTCCGTCCTCTGAATGCGGCGTTGCCTTGCTCCGGATGCGGCAGTTAGGGACATTCCTTTTCTGCCGGCAGTCAGGGACATTCCTTGGGGTAGTTATTGGGGACGTTCTTGTTTGACTAGTCGTTTAAGAACGTCCCCAACGACTACAAGCTCTCCAACCGCGAGGCCGAGGTTTTGCGTCTGGTTGTGCTGGGCAAATCAAACCAAGAGATTGCTGACGAGCTGTTCCTTGCCGTGGACACCGTCAAGACCCACATCCACAACATCTTGGTCAAAACCGAGCAGCAAAACCGCACCACGCTCATCCTCCACTTTTGGAAGCGATAACCTGCTAAAAAGGGACAGGTTTATTTTGGCAGGTTTTATCTGGGCAAACGCCAACCGCCGCAAGGGAGCTGCTTTCCCTCGCGGCGGTTTTCTGGCTCACGCTTTCTTTCGTCTCAATCTGTAACATATGGAGACCAAATCGCCGTCTTACTGTTACAGATCGAGACGAGTTACAGAACGCGCGTCGAATAATCTCAATCTGTAACAGGTAGAAGCGTTTTTGCCAGTCAGATGTTACAGATTGAGATAAACGAAGGAGCGGTAGCGTTAAACAAGTCCGCCACAAAGTTATTCGGAGAGATCCGATCCTAGAGTTGTCTACCAGGTACGATATGTGCACTGATATTTTGTCTCAAACCCGGGCATCCCGTTGCCGCGTGGGCTTAACGCTGCACCCGTATAGAGAATCGTTTGCCCCGTACGAGAATACGAAGTTTTGAAAGACAGCCTCTTGTATGTCTGGTCGAAACAATCAACATTCTCGCTCGGGTGGTTCGCAGTGGAGAACGACTTGTAAGTGTCCAAGACGTCCGCTGTCACAAGACGACAAGGCGCGACAGAACCTGCATCTGGTTTCGCCGTCGCACAAACGGGAATTGTGACCATCGACAGGGTAAGCATAAAACATGCGAACATTGCCTTCACAAAGTTCTTCGTTACATGGCGTTTCATGGTTATCTTCCTTTCCTAGTTTTACTGTCGTTCGTCTTGAAAAGCTGCGCGTATACATTACCGATCCACTTCGAATCACCTCCCATTTCTCTGGTAACGACACGCGAGTCATCCCCTGTGAGCAATACGGAGGCATCGCAGAGCGATTCGAGGTTTCCGATAAGATGAGAAGAGATAATGACATGTGCTCCTCTACCCGCTTCATCTCTAAGAGCATTCGAAACAATCGCAACGTGTCTCACATCAAGTGCATTCATGGGCTCATCCAAAAGGACGACTTCGCAATAGGACATATACGCCATCGCGACATTAAGTAATTGTCTATTTCCATCAGACAGCCTAGATACGGGCGTATTCTTCAACCCAGTCAAGTCAAAGCGATCAAGCACTTGGTCCAAAGTGCGAGGTGAATGCCAAATTCTCCTGCATCGGTCGAGATGAAAAGCGACGGTCATGTATGGAATCAATAGCGACGGCCTATTCGGAACCAAAAAGAATACCTTTCTCATTTCCTCACGGTCGACGCATACTTTTGCATGAAAACAGAGAGAACCTGACACGCGCACTGATGGCCCAGCATCTCCCCAAAGAGTATTCAGTAGCGTAGTCTTGCCATGTCCATTTGGCGCGACAAGACCCCATATCTGGCCAGCGGGCATATCAAACTGCAATCCCTTTACCAGCTGGTTTTTTCCAACCGTCAACGCATCCAGCGACAGAGAGAGCAAGCTTTTCTCGCCCAAACTATCCGGGCGAATATGGTTCCAGGCCCAGCGATTCTTGCTTTTTAGACACGAAAACGAAATGACCCCCAACGCGCAAACAGCAAACGCGCCCATCACGGCAAAGAGGCAGTGCGATGCACTGGCTTCAGGAACGAGAGATACCTCCGCTCCATTGGCGTAAGATGCGCCGCCGAGCGCAAACGAAGAGGCAGAAT
>NZ_JBDMHA010000087.1:0-6200 GCF_039752985.1 Collinsella aerofaciens | reverse complement strand
CTTAATCAGAACGAGGGCGAGAATACGTTGACGGTGACCACATCCAAGAATGGCTCTGGTCTCGTCACCAATTCCTCTTCTGGTGGCGGCACCGTTACCCTTACCGTCAAGAACAAGAAAGGCTCCGACCTCCCGCTGACCGGTCTTAACGGCGTGACCTTCACTTGGATCGCTGGCAGCGCAGTGCTGTGCATCGGCGTGGCACACCTCATCCGCAGCCGTAAGCAGGCTGAGGAGTCCGAGCAGGAGTAACGCTCGCTCGCCCATCACTTTGGCAGGTGGGGTGTGATAGCCATGAGACTTGCGGACACTTTTCTCGTCCATCGACGTTCTTGCTTCGTAGGCGCACGCGCGGTGCGGACGGTAGAAGGCAGTTGTGCCGCAAGCGCAAATAAGAATGCCCGGGGGTCGGATCCCGGGCATTTAACAAAAGCTGAAAACTAGGCCGCCCGCGCTTTCGAACACTTACGCGGGATGCATCGTTTCCTGTAGCTATTCTATCCCGAATCGCCCCGCCGATCCGGGATATTTTGAAAACTCAAATACGGGCTTATGTCCCCGCCACACAGGGTGGATTCTCCCATTCCGATCTTCAAACATCTCAATCTGTAACATCTGGACGGGAAAATCGGCTCCACCTGTTACAGATCGAGACAAAACGCAGGGAGCGGACCGTGAATCTCGATCTGTAACAGTAAACCGGCTTTTGACGGCCTAGATGTTACAGATCGAGACAAAGTATCGGGCCAGACAAGCGTGCCGGCCAAAACCATCACAAAGGTGCCTGTCCTCTTTGTGCTGGCGCCGTCCTCGTTACGTTTTCGCTGCATTTGGGTAAAGCGCCTGCTCCAAGCGGCGTAGCCTTGTATACTAGAGCGGTTTATCTGTTATGCGGAAGGGAGCGCCTATGGCACTCAGCGAGAAAGACGTGCGCGGCATCGCCGAGTACGCAAAGATCGCACTGACCGATGACGAGCTCACCCAGATGACGTCCTACCTGAACGACGCCGTCCAGATGCTCGAGCCCGTCTTGCAATATGACTTGCCCGACGTGGAGCCCACGTTCCATCCTATCGGAAGCCTGTCCAACGTGATGGGCGATGACCTGCGCGAGCCCGAGCGCGATTTGCCGCTCGACGTCGCGCTCGAAAACGCCGGCAGCGCGCGCGACCGCTACTTCCGCGTGCCGTCCATTTTGGGAGAGGGGGAGAGCGAGTAATGGCGCAGAGCTTCGATTCCCTTACCGCCGCCCAGATCGCCGCGGGCGTTGCCGCCGGCGACTTTACCGCTACCGAGGTGGCCCAGGCCTCCCTTGCCGCCATCGAGGCGCGCGAGGGCGGGGTCCAGGCATTCCTGCAGGTAGCGCCCGAGCTGGCGCTCGAGGCCGCCGCGCGCGTGGATGCCGACCGTGCCGCAGGCAAGCCGCTGCCCCCGCTCGCGGGCGTGCCGCTGGCCATTAAGGACAACATGAACCTCGTGGGCACGCGCACCACCTGTGCTTCCCGCATGCTCGAGGACTACCAGAGCGTCTACACCGCCACCTGCGTCCAGCGCATGCTCGATGCCGGCTGCCTGCCCATCGGCAAGGCCAACATGGACGAGTTTGCCTTTGGCAGCTCCACCGAGAGCTCAGCGTTCCACCGCACCAACAACCCCTGGGATACCGAGCGCGTGCCCGGCGGCTCCTCAGGCGGCTCCGCTGCCGCCGTCGCCGCGGGCGAGGTCGCGCTCTCGCTGGGCTCGGATACCGGTGGTTCCATTCGTCAGCCGGCGTCGCTGTGCGGCGTGGTGGGCTTTAAGCCCACGTATGGCGCCGTGAGCCGTTACGGCGTAGTTGCCTTTGGCTCGTCGCTCGACCAGGTGGGCCCCTTCGGCCGCACGGTCGAGGATGTCGCACTGGCCATGAATGCGCTTACCGGCGCGGGCCACGATCCGTACGACTGCACCAGCCAGGATTGCGCCGTCGACTTTACCGAGCATCTCAACGACAGCATCGAGGGCAAGCGCGTGGGCATCATCCCCGCGTTTATGGAGGCCGAGGGTCTGACGCCCGAGGTCAAGGCCGCTGTTCAGCGCGCCGCCCAGGAGCTGCAGAACCAGGGTGCCGAGCTGGTCGAGGTCGACCTGCCGCACCTGGACGCCGCCATCGCCGCCTACTACGTCATCGGCCCGGCCGAGGCATTCTCCAACCTGGCCCGTTTCGACGGCATTCGCTACGGCTATCAGGAGGAGGGCTGCGCCAACCTGTCCGACCAGAGCTCGCTTTCGCGCGCCCACGGCTTTGGCGCCGAGGCCAAGCGCCGTCAGATGCTCGGCGCCTACCTGCTGAGCTCGGGCGTGTACGACAAGTATTACTACGCCGCGCAAAAGGCCCGCACGCTCATCACGCAGGACTACGACGCCGCGTATGCCAAGGTGGACACCATTCTCATGCCCGCCTCGCCGCGCACGGCCTTTAAGTTTGGCGAGATCAGCGATCCCACGCAGATGTACCTCTCCGACCTGTACACCATTTCGCTCAACATTTGCGGCAACGGTGGCATCTCGGTGCCGCTGGGCCTGGGCGAGGATACTCAGCTGCCCGTTTCTGCCCAGCTGGTGGGTCCGGCCTTTAAGGACCGTCAGCTGCTCACGTTTGCCCGCGCCCTGGAGCGCGGCTTTGCCGATGCCGCCACGGGTGCGCCCGCGCTTTCCGTCGCGCCCGACTTTGCCGGGAAGGGGGGCGAGCTGTAATGAAGGAGCTTTCCGAGGTCCTGCAGGATTGGGAGGCCGTGATTGGCCTGGAGATCCATACCGAGCTCACCGCGCTCGATACCAAGATGTTCTGCAACTGCAAGCTCAGCCACGATGACGAGCCCAACGCCAACGTGTGCCCGGTGTGCCTGGGCCTGCCCGGCGCTCTGCCGGTGCCCAACAAGCGCGCCATCGAGAGCATCGTCAAGGCCGGTCTCGCCACCAACTGCGAGATCCAGCGCCACTCGATGTTCTACCGCAAGCACTACTTCTATCCCGACATGGCCAAGAACTTCCAGACCACGCAGGGTCCGGTCGCCTTTGCCATGTACGGTCACCTGGACCTGGATGTGACCGGTCGCGGTGCCGCCGAGCGCCCCGACTGCGCGTTTGGCGAGGCCGAGGCCCAGAGCCTGGCGAGCGCCTCGGCCAATGCCGAGGGCCTGTCCACGTCCATGACGTCGACCATGCGCGAGGGTAACCAGCGCGCCGGCCATCTGGCCAGCTACGATGCGTCCAACCTGCAGATGCCCGAGCGCCGCGAGGACGGTTCCTACACGGTGCCCATTCGCATACTGCGCATCCACATGGAGGAGGACGCTGCCAAGATGGTCCACGTGGGCGGCGCCGAGGGCCGCATTACCGCCGCGGCCGAGTCGCTCGTCGACTACAACCGCTGCGGCACGCCTTTGATTGAGCTCGTGACTGAGCCCGACTTGCGTACGCCCGAGGAGGCTCGCCTGTTTATGGAAAAGCTCCGTCGCATCTTTGTGACGCTGGGCATTTCCGACTGCTCCATGGAGAAGGGTTCCATGCGCTGCGACGGTAACGTGTCGCTGCGCCGCCGCGGCGAGACCAAGCTGGGCACCAAGACCGAGCTTAAGAACCTCAACTCGTTTAAGAGCCTGCACGACGGCCTTGCCTACGAGATCTGCCGTCAGGCCGAGGTGCTCGAGGAGGGCGGCATCATCTATCAGGAGACCCGCCACTGGGAGCCCAGCCGCAAGCGCACCGTGGTCATGCGTGTGAAGGAGACGGCCGACGACTATCGTCTGTTCCCCGATCCCGACCTGGCGCCGTTCGATCTGGACGACGAGTTCATCGACCGCTGCCGTGGCGAGATCCCCGAGCTGCCCGATGCCAAGCGCGCCCGTTTTGAGGCCGACTTTGGCATTAAGGCGGCCGACGCCGAGCAGATTGCCGGCGACCCGGAGTTTGCCGACTTCTTTGAGGCCGCTGCTGCCGGTATGGCCGGCAAGGAGGCCCAGACGGTCGCTAACCTGCTGGTGAACGAGATGATCGCCTACCTTAAGGGCGCAGGCGTGTCGCTCGCCGAGTCCGGCATCGCGCCGGCTCAGGTGGCAGCCCTTGCCAAGCTGCTGGCGACCGACGCCATCAGCTCCAACCAGGCGCACGAGGTCTTTGAGGCCATGGCCCAGACCGGCGACGACCCCAACAAGATCGTCGACGAGCGCGGCATGCGTCAGGTGAGCGATGCCGGCGCGCTGCAGCCGATTGTGGAAGAGGTGCTGGCAAACTGTGCCGATCAGGCGCAGCAGTATCGTGACGGCAACCAGAAGGTCATCGGCTTTTTGGTGGGCCAGTGCATGAAGGCGAGCCGCGGCAAGGGCAACCCGAAGCTCTTCAACGAGTTGCTGAGAACGTCGCTCTCGTAAACGGGAACCCGGGAGCCCCGGCAGGGCGGGTGCTTCCTCAAAATTTCGAACAGTCCTGCGCAAGACGAAGGCCACATTAAGTGGCCTTCTTTGCGTGCGGAACTCATTTTGAGCAAGCACCCGCCCTGCCGGGGCTCCCGGGTTCCGTGACGACTCGGCCGTTCGGGTCAGGCGAGCTGAATTGAATAGAGTGAATGGGCGCGCCGTTGGCACGCCCATTGTTTTGAGGGGAACTCATTGAGAGGCAAGGCCCTGCGCCCGGCCCCTCGGTTCCGTGACGACTCGGCCGTTCGGGTCAGGCGGGCTGATAGGAAAGATGGTGGCGGAGGCGCAAAATGCGCCTCCGCCTTTTCAATGTGATGAAAGTGTGGCGAAATGAGCTTAAAACTTCTGTAAATGTGATAAATGTCACGTTTTACCTAGGGTAAAATGTGGGAAATATCACGTTTACGGAAGTTTCTTTGCGGGAGGTTCGGCCATGCAGCGAGATATCATTGCCAAGCTTAACGCTTGGAAAGCGTCAGAATATCGTAAGCCGCTTATCCTTAAGGGGGCGCGCCAGGTTGGAAAGACGTGGGCGCTTAAGGAGTTCGGCCGAACCTCGTACATCAATTATGTGTATCTGACGCTCGAGGAGCCGTCACCTGGGGTACAGAGCGAGTACGCTCAGTTTTTCGAAGGTACGCGCGATCCTCGACGGATCATCTCAAATCTTTCCCTGGCGCTTGGACAGCCTATCGATCCTGGCGAGACGCTGCTTATTATTGATGAGATCCAGGATTGTCCTTCTGCAGTCGGTGCCCTTAAATACTTCTGTGACGAGGCCCCCGAGTATCACGTCGCATGCGCAGGGTCTTTGTTGGGCGTTCGCTTGTCCCGTGAGACCAGCGCTTTTCCGGTGGGAAAGGTCGAGTTCATGGAGATGCGCCCCATGAGCTTTTCCGAGTTTCTGAAAGCCGAGGGCGCTGCAAACTACGACGAATACCTTGGCGGCCTGGATCAGATCGAGACAGTGCCCGATTTCTTCCATGTCCGTCTCGTCGAGCATCTTCGTCGTTATTTTGCATGCGGCGGCATGCCAGAGGCTCTTGGCCGGTGGGTGGAGACGGGCGATATCGTTCAGGTCGATAAGGTGTTGTCTGATCTCTTGGATTCCTACGAGCGCGATTTTGCCAAGCATGGTGGCCGTGCGCAGTTCGCCAAGCTTTCGCAAATATGGAACTCGATTCCAGCTCAGTTGGCGCGCGAGAACAAAAAGTTCGTTTGGGGTGCGGTGCGCGAGGGGGCTCGTGCTCGAGAATACGAGGATGCTCTGGAATGGCTTGCCGATGCTGGGCTCATCACGGCGGTTCGCCTTAATGCTGCTGGTGGTGTGCCGCTCTCTGCGTACGATGACCTCAAGGCATTTAAGGTCTACTGTCTTGATGTCGGCTTGCTGCGCCGCATGGCAAGGCTGGATGCGTCCGCTTTTGCCATCTCGGATGCGCTATTTTCGGAGTTCAAAGGTTCGTTCGCCGAGAACTATGTGCTTCAGGCATTACTTTCACAGTTAGATGCTGCTCCGCGTTATTGGACAAACGAGAAGCCGAAGCACGAAGTCGATTTTTTGATTCAAGTCGGAAACGAAATCGTTCCCGTCGAGGTCAAATCGGGAGAGGTCGTTCATTCCAAGAGCCTTAAGTACTATGCCGACAAGCATGCGGAGACGACTCCATTGAGGGTCCGCTACTCACTTAAGAACCTAAAGCTCGACGACGGGGTGCTCAACATTCCGTTGTATTTGGCTGATCG
>NZ_JBDMHA010000086.1:0-6408 GCF_039752985.1 Collinsella aerofaciens | reverse complement strand
CGACGCGGAAATCGCGCGCCGTTGCCGCGCCCCGCAGTGCCCGCTTCCCCCGAGAACAATTATCAGTGCAGGTAGATAGCCTGCCGTTTTCCAAAAAATGAAGGTATGGATGAGGGTCCCGACTTTAGCCCCGTAAACCGGCATAGTTTTGAAATAGCACCATATCCGTAACAGCCCTTTAACTCCCGTGGACGGAGGAAAACGGACCATTTTGGCCTTGCGAGGGCTGCCGCGTGACCCGTCTGCCACGAAATGGGCTCATCTACTACGTTTAAGCCGCTACCCTCAACCATGGCAAGTAATGCGAAATAAAAACTGCAGGTAGAACGCCTGCGGTTTTTCATGAAAAGCGGGTATGGTCAAGGGTATCGAGTCAAACGTAGTAGATGGGCAGGTTTCGTGGCGAGCGGTTTCGGCTGATCCCTTGGGGACGGAGGAAAACGGCTCATTTTGGTCCCGCGAGGCTGGCGGAGACACTCGTGCAGGGCCGCCCGAACAAAACTATGCCGGTTTACTACGATGAATCCGAGATTCCTGACCACACCAGCATTTTTGCAAATATCGCAAGTGTTCTACCTGCGGTTTTGTAAGTGCGCAATTTGCCGTGGTCGGAGATATGCGGTTCATCGTAGTAAACCGGCATAGTTTTGAAATGGCATCGAATTGGCGGCAGCCAGCGGCTAGCCTCGCAGATAGGCGATGGTGATTTGGGTGCGGTTGCGTAGCCCCATTTTGGCTAGGATTGAGCTGATGTGGTTGCGCACGGTGCCTTCGCCCATATAGGCGGTGGCAGCGATCTTCTTGTTGTCGAGGCCGCGGGCGATGAGCTCGGCGACTTCGAACTCGCGGTCGGTCAGACCGGCAAAGGCGGCGGGCCGGCGGGTCGCGCCGGCCTCGACGTCCGCCCCATCAAAGTTGATATCTTCGATCGCCTTGCCCTCGAGCACGCGTTTGCCGTCCATGACCTGCGCCAACGCCGGCGGAATGGCAGCGACATCGGTCTTGATCAGGTAGCCGCGGGCGCCCAGCTTGAGCGCCGACACAATGTACTCGTCATCCGAGAACGTCGTCAGAAACACCACGCGCGCCGCAGGGTCGTGCTCAAGGATCTCGCGCGCGGCCGAAAGGCCGTCGCGTCCCGGCATCTGGATGTCGAGCAGCGCAATATCGGGTGCGTGCTCGGCGTAGAGCGCCACCGCATCGTTGCCGTTGGCACCGGTGCCCACCACTTCGATCTGCGGCTGGGCGCCCAAGATAATCTTGAGCGAATCGACCACCAAGCGGTCGTCGTCGACAACGATGAGCCTCATCGGCCCTCATCTCCTTGCTGTTTGGGAACGGTGGCAAACACACGCCAGCCGCCGGCGCCGGCACGCGGGCCGGCGGTGAAGGTGCCGCCAAGCGCCTCGATGCGCTCGCGCATGGAGGCGAGCCCCATGCCCTCCGCGGTGCCGCGGCCGCTTGCTTGGACCTCACCCACGCCATCGTCGGTAACAATGAGCTGGTAAAACGACGGATGCTCCATGCACCGTACGGTGACGGTCTGGGCGCAAGCGTGGCGCATGGTATTGGAGAGCGCTTCGCGCAGGACCGCTGCAAAGCAGTTGGCGACGTTTGCGGGCGCATGTTCGGCCATAACTTCAAGCTCAATCTGCGGGTCGCCGTCCGAGCGTGTGCCTTCGACAATGCGTTCGAGCTGCACGGAAAGGTCGACGGCGTTGTCGTTGAGCGCGTGGACGCTGGTGCGCACAAGCTGGAGCGCCTCGTCAACCGTGCGTTTAACGTCGGCGAAATCGGCGGCGACGCCAGGCTCGTCGGCGTGGACCACGCGTAGGGCTTCGGCCTGCAGTGAGGCGCGCGTGAGCTGGTGCCCGACGTTATCGTGGATCTCGCGCGCGATGCGGGCGCGTTCGGCGAGCGTCGCGAGCTCGACTTCGTAGTCCTGGCGATCGGCAAGATCGCGGTTGCGCGCCTCGAGCGCGAGGGCTCGTTCCTGCAGCTCGTCGCGGGTGCGGCGCATGCGCCGCTGCTCGCGCTCCAACTGGGCGGTGCGTAGCGATAGCAAGGTGGCGGCAACCGAAAGGATGGCGGTTAACAGCAGCGTTCGGGTGGTGAGCACGCCACCACGAAGGTCCGCGACAAGCGCGCAGACAAACACGGCGCCAATCGCCAGCGCGGGCCAGATTCGTTCACGGCGAACGCGTCGCGCGATGTCATAGAGAGCGAGAGGCGCAAACGGCACAAACGGCGGCACGAAGACAGCCGCGATGATGCAGGCGTAGCTCGCGGCCTCGCTCACACGGCGGGCGCGGTTTCCCTGTACGACCTCGGCCAGCGAGGTGGCAATAACGCCAAGGCAAAACGCCGCGACCAGGCGAGCGTCCACAGCAAGACCCATGGCGGCCGCAATACAGCACGCCAGCACGATCGATTTGTCGAAAAGCCTGTTCATACGGGTATTGTACGCGAAGCCGCGCGTGGTGGAGGGACCGCCTGCGCAACCGTGACATTCCTCCCACGCGGCAAAGCGGGGACGTCGGCAGGCCGCACGGCCAAGCTCCGCACTCGTGACAAAGCTCACTGGTGCGCGCCGCTCGCTCCTGCGATGATGCAATCGTACCGGGCCGCAATCAACAGAAGGGCCGCCTCATGACAGACATCGTCCACGTCGAAAACCTCGTCAAGCGCTACGACGACCTTATCGCGCTCGACCACTTTAGCCTGAGCATCGCCCCGGCGAGATCTTTGGCCTGCTGGGCCCCAACGGCTCGGGCAAGACCACGTCCATCAACTGCATTCTGCAGCTGCTCGCCTACGACAAAGGCACCATCGAGCTGTTCGGCGAGCCCATGACGCCCGCCCGCTACGACCTCAAGCGCCGCATCGGTGTGGTGCCGCAGCAGGTGGCGGTGTTTGACGAGCTTACGGTGCGCGAGAACATCGACTATTTCTGCAGCCTTTACGTCAACGACCGCAAGCGCCGCCGCGCGCTGGTGGACGAGGCGATCGACTTTGTCGGGCTGGGCGACTTTACCAAGTTTCGCCCCGGCAAGCTCTCGGGCGGCCTGGCGCGTCGCCTCAACATCGCCTGCGGTATCGCGCACAAGCCCGAGCTCATCTTCTTTGACGAGCCCACGGTGGCGGTCGACCCGCAGAGCCGCAACGCCATCCTGGAGGGCATCTGCCGCTTGCGCGACGAGGGCGCCACGGTGGTGTATACCAGCCATTACATGGAGGAAGTCGAGCAGATTTGCAGCCGCATCATGATCATGGACGGCGGACGTGTGCTGGCGCAGGGCACCAATGACGAGCTCAAACGCATGATTCAAATGGGCGAGCGCGTGACTGTCGAGGTCGGCGCCGCCGAGACCGCCACGGTCGAGCGGCTGCGCGCCCTCGAGCACGTGCTTTCGGTTGAGCTGTCCGGCGGCGAGCTCGTCTGCACCTGCGAAGCGAGCCCGCACAATTTGGTCGACATCCTCGACACGCTGCGCGCCGCCGATGTGGCGCTCGGCCGCGTGTGGAGCGAGCCGCCGACCCTCAACGACGTGTTCCTCGAGATCACCGGCCGCGAGCTGCGCGACTAGGGGGCAGTCATGTTCAACACCATCATCACTACGGTCAAGACGCTGCTGCGCCGGCCGAGCACGTGGGTCTGGGGCGCTCTCTTTCCCATCGCACTTTCCACGATGTTCATGTTTATGTTTGCGAATCTGAGCTCTGACGGCACGGTCGACCCGGTACCGGTTGCCGTCATAGCGGACGAGGCCTGGGACGCCTCGACCTTTAAGGACGTGGCGACGTCGCTTGCCAAGGAGAGCGACAATCAGCTGCTCGAGATCCACGAGTGCGACGACGCAGCCGATGCGAACCGTGTGCTTAAGGCCGGCGAGGTCGCGGGCATCTATACGGTCGACGACGCGGGCGCACCCAAGCTCACGTTGCTGTCGAGCTACGACAGCTCGCGTGCCTCAACGGTGCTCACCGACCGCAGCATTCTGGAGACGGTGGCAAGCTCGTATACACAAAATGCCGAGCTCATGTCTCAGATTGCCCAGGACAACCCGGCGGCGCTCGCCGACCCGGAGGCGGTTGCGCGCGCCCTGTCGCTCGAGGGCGGCACCCGCCGCGTAAGCCTGACACGCACCACGCCCGATGGCACGGTCATCTACTATTACGCGCTCTTTGGCCTGGTCGCGATGATGTCTGCGGAGTTTGCCGCCTTGAGCGTCGTCGATCTGCAGCCCAATCTGTCGGGCCTTGGCGCGCGCCGCTGCGCGGGCGGTCTTTCCAAAACGGCGTCGCTGGCCGGTATCTTTGTGGGCTCGTGGCTGGTCTCCTTTGCCTCGATGGCGATCGCGATCGGCTACGTGCGCCTGGTTGTGGGCGTCGACTTTGGCGGGCGCGAGGGGCTGTGTCTGGTGGGCGGTGCCGCTTCCGCGCTTGCCGCCACGGGCTTGGGACTCTTTGTGGGCACGCTTCCCGTTAAGGGCGGCAAGGCATCCAAGTCGGGCATCCTCACAGGCTTTGCCACCACGTGCGCTTTGTTCGCTGGGCTCTACGGCGAACCGGCGATGGCGCTTGCCGATGACGTCGCCCGCGCCTGTCCGGCCGAGTGCTGGCTCAACCCCGTCAAGCTCATCTGCGACATGTTCAACCGCCTGTATTTCTTTGAGGACCTGGATCCTTTTGCCGTTCGCGCCGGCGCACTGGTCCTCATGGCACTGCTGTTCGTTGCCGCCGCCACGCTGATCTTTGGAAGGAGCCGCTATGAGCACCTTTAAGACCGCGCTTCGCATGGCGCTCGCTCACCCGTTCTACCTGCTCATCTACACGGTGTTCATTTCGCTGATGGGCGTATTCATCGCGGCATCGGTGAGCTGGAACTCGTCGCAGCTCACCGAGTACAAGCCCTACGACGCCAACGTGATCGTGGTCGACCGCGATGGCAGTGATCTTTCACGTGCGCTCACCAAGCACCTAGGTTCGCGGTTTGACCTGGTCACGGGCGTCGGCGATGACACGTACGACCTTGCGGACGCGCTCTCCAAGAGCAACAGCGCCAAGGGCAGCGCCGACTGCGTGTTCTTTATCCCGGAGGGGTTCGAGGACGACCTGGTCGCGGCTGCCCGCGCGGGGGAGTCCCTGCCCAAGCTCGATGTGACCTACGGTGCCGGCACCATGGCGGCGGCGCTTTCGTCTGCCGAGGCCTCGCGCTGGATCTCGCTCGCGGGCGCTGCGGCCGCACTTGAGCCCACTGCCTCCAACGGCGACGTTGCCAAGGCCGCCGAACATGCCGCTGCAAAGCGCGCGGAGGTCCAGATCGAGCGGGTCAAGGTCGACTCGGCTGCTGCCGCCACGCTCGAGTCGTACTTCAACTTTGGCGCGTACGCGATTATCTCGTCGGTCATCGTATCGGTGGGGTTGGTGTTCTCGGGCATGAACGAGCCCGAGCGCGTGCGTCGTATGGATGCCGGCCCAATCTCCGAGCGCCAACGTTCGCTTGCCGTGTTTGCCGCCGCCGTGCTCACCGTCTGCATCTGGTTTGTGTCGAGCATGATGGGTGTCGTGGGCTTTGCCGGCGCGGTCGCTGAGGTCGGCGTGGGTCGTGTGTGTCTGGCGCTGGCGGCGACGTTTGCCCTGGCGTGCACGCCTCTGGCCGTTGGCTTTACGTTGTCGAGCTTGGGCGCGCGCGAGGAACTGCTCAACGGCGTGGGCAACCTGCTTGGCATGCTCATGACGTTTTTGGGCGGCGCCTGGATGCCGCTGTCGCTCATGGGCTCGGCCGTGCAGACCGTGGCGCATTTTGTGCCGACATATTGGGTGAACGACGCGATCAGCAAGGCACTCGCCTCGGATTTAACGTCCACCGTGCTGGGCGACATCGCCTGCGACCTGGGCGTCACGGCACTCTTCGCCGTGGCCATCGCCGCCGCAGGCCTCGCCCTCGCACGCACCAAATCCCACGCCTAGCCACCTAGTCATTTAAGAACGTCCCCAATGACTGGTCTGAAATAAATCCCCGGCCTCGCTCCAAAATAGTTCGCCATGGTTTACTATTACGCTCATAAAGTAGTACGAGGCTAACAACGGGGGATACCATGGCAACGCAGGAAGCCTATGTCCAGGTGAAGGATCTCAAAAAGCATTACGGCGACGGTGATGCGCGCCTGACGGTACTCGATGGCATCGACACGTCCATCAACCGCGGCGAGATCTGCGTCATGCTGGGGCCCTCGGGCTCGGGTAAGTCGACCTTTCTCAACCTGATCGGCGGCCTGGAGGATGCCGATGCCGGCTCCATTCTGGTGGACGGCTGTGACCTCACGGTGCTCAAACCTACCGACCTGGGCGAGTATCGCCGCCGTGAGCTGGGCTTTGTCTTCCAGTTCTACAACCTGGTGCCCG
>NZ_JBDMHA010000085.1:0-6438 GCF_039752985.1 Collinsella aerofaciens | reverse complement strand
GGTCAGGGCGTAGACGATTACATTGTCGCCGCCAGCGGTCTTGGTAACGACCGCAGGATCTGCGATGTAAGCGGCGAAAGCGGTAACCAGGTAGAAGAAGGCCATGGTAAGAGCCGTGGAGATGGTGGTGTCGCGCAGGAAGGAGAACTTCTCGGGAACCTCGATCTTCTCGGTGCTGTTCTCCTCGGCGTCCTTAGCAAAAAGCGTACCGACTGCAGCGGAGATGTAATAGGCGAGTGAACCGAAGTGGCCCATGGCGATTTCATCGCCATCGGTAACCTTCTCGGTGAAACGCTGACCAACGGCGGGAAGCATAGCGCTCACGAGGCCCAGGAACATGCCGCCCACGATGACAAGCTGGACATCCTGGAAGCCAGATGCCTGCAGAACGGCAGACAGCAGGCAAGCCATGAACATGCTGTGATGGCCCGTCAGGAAGATGTACTTAAACTTGGTAAAGCGGGCAATGATAATGTTCACGACGTAGCCGAGAATCAGGATCATCATGGTCTGAACGCCGAGGACGCTCTGAGCCATCGAAACGACAACCTCGTTGTTGGGCACGACGCCGGTGATGTGGAAACCGGTCTCGATGAAGGTACCCAGCGGAGCAAGGTTCTCCTGAACAACAGCGGCGCCGGCAGACAGCATGATGTAGCCAAGGATCGGCTTCAGGGTGCCTGTCATCACCTTGTGGGCGGGACGCTTAAGCGCGACAAGGCCCACAAAAGCGAACAGACCCATAATCCATGCTGGCTTGGTCAGAATCGATTGGATAAACTCAAGTATGGGAAGGATGACTTGCATCTGGGCTTCCTTTCTTTTTAACGTGGGCGCGTTTCCCTCTTCCACAGGGAACCGCCCCTTTTTGTGCCGCTTTAGGCGTTAGCGGCGGCCGCCTTGATTGCCTCGAGGGCGTCTTCGCGGATCTTCTTCTTGTTCACGTAGCTGCGAACGATCACGACGTTACCGTGAAGCTCGGGAGCGAGCTCCTTAACGGTAATGAACAGATCCGGATTTGCGGAAGAAGCACCGTTCAGGTCCATAGACTCAACGTCGGCCTTGATGCCCTCCTCCTCACAAAGCTCCTCGACTTTGCCAGCGAGCATCAGGCTGGACCCGATGCCGTTTCCGCATACGGTGATGATATGCATGGCAACCTTCCTCTCCTACACGTGACGGATTTTCCGTCTATCCAAAAGCGGCGACGCATCGCCGTGCCATTAAGGCCTAAAAGAATGAACGCATGGTCTCCAAAACCTGCTCGGGCGTACCGCACGCGCTGAGCTTGGCAACGCAGTCCTCGTCCTCGAACATCTGCGAAAGCTCCGCCAAGCAACCAAGATGAGCCTTGGGGTCGGGCGCGCAAATGCCCACGAGTACGTGAACCGGATCGAAATCCTCGTGTCCAAATGCAACCGCAGGATCAAGCGTGACGATGCAGATTCCCGCTTCGCTCACATTGCCATCGGCCTGGGCGTGGGGCATGGCGATACCCTCTTCCAGAACCATATAGGGGCCAAATTTGTGAACCGATGAAATCATGGCGTCGACATAGCTCTGGTCGCATTTGCCCGCGTCAACGAGCAGCTTGCCACATGCCCTAATCGCTTCCTCCCAATCGGAGGCCTGGACATGGCAGGCAACAAGCTCGGGTTTAAGAAGATCGGTCAGCATGACAGCTCCCTACTCCTCGGGCAGGATATGAAAACCAAGCGCCTGAATGTCGCGGGCAAAGCCCTTGACCGTATCAAGCGAGTACTCGAGCAAATCTTTCCCGAAATTCTTGCGCTTGGCGAGAAGGGCATTGGGGACCGTGATGATCTGGCAGCCAACAGACTCTGCCTGGAAGATGTTGAGTACCTCACGCGTGGATGCCCAGAGAACCTCGGCGGCGGGCTTGACGGCAGCCTTCTTTACGGACTCTGCCATGAGGGGCAGCGGATCGACGCCGGTATCGGCGATACGGCCGGCGAAGATGGACAGAATAGAGGGGGTCTCGGCAGAGACGGCATCGACGAACTCGTCGACCTGCTCGGGCGTGAAGATGGTGGTGACATTCACCTTGATACTATCGGCAGAAAGGCGCTTGACCAACGCTGCGGTGGACTCGCCCTTGGTGTTGAGCGCCGGGATCTTAACGTAGACGTTGTCCGCCCAGGTTGCGATCTCGCGAGCCTCGGCCTCCATACCCGCCTCGTCGTCGGCAAACACCTCGAACGAGACTGACACATCGGTGATGTGCTCAAGAACCGTCTTGGCAAAAGCGCGGTAGTCGGTCACGCCGCCGGCCTTCATAAGGGAAGGATTGGTCGTGAAGCCCTGAACGTTGCCGTTGTCGTGCATGTCAAGCATACCCTCGAGGTTAGCGCCGTCGGCAAACACCTTGATTGCCATGTTCGGTCCTTTCTCATCTAGCACTATTGCTATCGAAAGCCTTTTTCTTTGTTTCAAAAGCTTTTCGGTTTTCTTTTATAAACTATTTCAAAAGATATCGAAAGCTCAATTGCCAACTTTCCGCGAACGGTCGATTATCGGGCGCGAGCGTACCTCACTTTTTGTGAACACCTTCCAGGCAAGACTCTTTACTGGCTATTACAGGCATTCTGCATGTCAGGCCAACTACTAACACAAATAAAAGCAAAGCGTGTCATTCATCTCGTTCACTCGATTTTGCCTTGTTCTTTTCATATCGATACGTTATATTTCGATTACGAAAGGCATTTCTTTCGCCTTTCGTTCATAAGGAGCGACACATGGCATCTACTTCAGACCTTTCACCCGCCGAGCGTCAGCGATTTATCATGAACTGGCTGGCGGAAAAGCCGAATATCTCGGTATCCGACATCGTCCGTCGCTTTTCGGTTTCGGAAGTCACCGCACGACACGACCTCGTCTCACTGGAATCGGAAGGCAAATTGCGTCGTGTACGCGGCGGAGCAGTATCGCTTTCACGTTCCACTGCAATCTCGTATCCCGAAGAGCGCATCAATGTCCAAGTCGAAGCCAAGGAGGCTATCGCCGCGACCGCAGCAACTCTTGTTGACGATGGTGACGTTTTGGTGATCGACATCGGCACCACGGGCTTTTACTTCACTAAAGCCCTCATAGACAAGCGCGACATCACCATCATCACCGGCGATCTTGCCATCGCAAACTATGCCAGCTTCAATCTGCCCAACGCTTCGGTAGTGCTGTTAGGTGGTTCCGTGCGAAAGGGCCACCTTTATCTCGCGGGCGCGCTGACGTTCGACTGCATGAGCAAGCTTCATGCCGACAAGGCATTTGTCAGCGCCGACGGATTCCATCCCGACCACGGCTTTACCGTTGAGCACGACTTCTCTGCCATGATCAAGCGCATGTATCTAACCAACTCGAACCTGAGCTACATGATGGTCGACCAGGGTAAGTTCAATAAGACGAGCTTTTATCAGTCCGCACAGATCGATGACCTCGACGGCATCATCATCGATGGGGACAGCGAAGGTATCATGACAGCGGCAATCGAGAGCAGCCACAGTCATCCCAAACTCTATATTGCAAAATAGCTCACATGGCCGGGTCGCCCCCAATGCAGGCGACCCGGCCATGTATTAAATCAAGCCAAAGTGGCGCATAGCCGTGACGGTACCGTCGTGTGCGACGTCATCGGTCACGTAGTCGGCGACCGCCTTGACCTCGGGCATAGCGTTGCCCATGGCCACGGCTGTCTCGACGGCGGCGAGCATGCCCAGGTCGTTGCCCGAATCGCCAAAGCCAAAGGTGCGCGCATTTCCCTCGCGGCCCAGATACGCCAGCGCTCGCGCCACGCCCACGCCCTTGTCAATGCCCTTGGGGCTCAGCTCGCGATTCTGACCACCGGTGTTGCACAGCTCAAACTCGCGATCGATAAAGCCGTCATCGTTGGCTACGCGAGCCAAACTGGGCGCAGTGAGGCCTACCTTGCCCACGCGCAGACTGCCGTCGACGCGCATCTCCTCGGTGCTGTGCGCCACAGAAGTGCCGATCAGAGACGACTGCTCAACACCCGCGGGTTCCAGGGCAAAAGTAGCCACGTTGGTCTCGAAAAAGGCCTCAATCCCTGCCGCGGCCATACGGCGTGCAAGCTCCTCGATAACGTCCTCGCCAAAGCAGTCCTCGTGTACCACGCGTCCCTCGACCTCGAGCGTGGCTCCCGCCATGGCAACGATGCCCGCGGGGTCGAGCGCACGCAGGCTATCGGCGATAAGCCACAGGGGGCGGCCCGTGCAGATAAATGCCTCGTGCCCTGCATCGCGCAGTGCACGGAACGCCTCAACCACCGTCTGCGAGGGACGAACCGCCGAAAAGTCCTTATCGGTCATATCGTCGGGATCGAACGACGTCAGCGTGCCGTCCACGTCAAAAAAGAGCACGGCGGAATCGGGGCACGCATCAATCATATGGGTTCCTTTCGAGGATAAGGGCAAACGAAGCATCCATCATATAATGGAGCGACGCAACCAGAGAGGTCACCCATGGAATTTTACGCAAGCTGCCCCGAGGGCTTTGAGTCCGCACTCGCCGATGAGCTTAAACGCCTCGGACTTTCGCATGTCCGCCGCCTGAAAGGCCGCGCTACATTTGAGGGCGAGCTCGAAGAAGGCTACCGCGCCTGTCTATGGTCGCGCCTGGCGAGCCGCGTGTTTGTGGTGCTTGGGCGCTTTGAGGCGCAGGATGCCGATGAGCTGTACGACGGCGTTTACGACATCGCCTGGGAGACCATCATCCGCCCCGGTGCCACCATCGCCATTACCGCCCGCGGCGTGACAGAGCAGCTGCGCAACACGCGCTTCTCGGCCCTGCGCGCCAAGGACGCGCTGTGCGACCGTCTGGCCGAGACCACGGGCCGTCGCGCCGATGTCGACGCCGCCGATCCCGACGTTCACCTGTTGCTTTCGCTGCGCCAGCGCCGCGCGAGCATCAGCCTGGACCTTTCGGGCGACCCGCTGTTCAAGCGCCTGCCGCCCGCGGCGACCCGTGCCGGCGAGGGCGCGCACGTGTTGCGCCCCGACTACGCCGCCCTGGTGCTGGCGCAGGTCGGCTGGACCGCACTGTGCGAGCGCGAGTTGACGGCCGACGATTACGAGAATGAAGCCCTTCCCACGCTAATCGATGCCTCGTGCGCCGGCGGCGGCCTGTTGCTGGAAGCCGTGAACATTCTGACCGACCGCGCCCCGGGCGCCGCACGCGAGCGCTGGGGCTTTGAGGGCTGGCAGCTGCACGATGCCGCCCTGTGGGAGCAGCTGCTTGCCGAGGCGCGCGAGCGCGAGGCGGCAGCGCGCGAGCGGCAGGCGCGCATCGTGGCCGTAGACATCGACCCCGCCGCCCGCAAGACTGCCGAGCGCATGGTCAAGTGCGCCGGCTACAAGCGTTTTGTCGACTTTTGCGCCGCCAAGTCCGCCACCGTGCTGGACCATGCTGGCGCCGTCGCCGGAGCCGCCGTAGTCGCAGACACCACCGAGACACCGCTTTCACTCATGCACGACGCCATGACGCTGGTCGGCGAGCTGCGCCGCGCGCCCGAGCTCGCTTCGGCACCGGTCGCCGCACTCACCCGCGATGGCCTTATGGCCCGCGCGCTCCATGCCGAGCCCGCGCGCTCCATCGCCGTCATGCCCAATAACGAGGAGGCGGCTCTTGAGGTTTGGCCCTCGCTCGACCACGCCGCCGCGGCATTCGAAGCTGCGACCAGCGCAGATGCCGAGAAGCAGACCGCAGATGCCCAAGGCGAAGCCGCCGACACCCTCATGCCCGAACCTACCGCCACGCTCGACCTGGGCGACGGCAAGCCGCTGCCCGTGCTCATCCCGGAGTCCGAGCAGTTCGCCAACCGCCTGCGCAAGAACGCCCGTCTGCGTCGAAAGTGGGCAAAGCGCGAGGGCGTGAGCTGCTACCGCGTCTACGATGCCGACCTGCCCGACTACTCCGCTGCCATCGACCTGTACGAGGGTTGCCCGCAGACGCCGGGCCGCTGGCTCGTCATCGCCGAATACGCCGCGCCCAAGACCATCGACCCCGCACTGGCCCAGGCCCGTATGCTCGACATCTTGGCCATCGCGCCGCGCATCCTGGATGTTCCGGCCGAGCACGTGCACGCCAAGGCCCGCATGCGTTCGCGCGGCGGCTCGCAGTACGGCAAACAGGGCGCCGGCAAGGGCGCATTGGGCGAGCGCGCCAACATCGCGCGCCGTCGCCTGCCGCTCATCGAAGAGGGCGGGCTCACCTTTGCCGTCAACTTTGACGACTACCTGGATGTGGGTATCTTCCTGGACCACCGCGTCACCCGCAACCTGGTGCGCGAGCACGCCAAGCAGGCGCGGCGCTTCCTCAACCTGTTCGCCTACACCGGCACCGCCACCTGCTATGCGGCAGACGGCGGCGTCGAGGAAACTGTGACGGTCGACCTTTCCAACACCT
>NZ_JBDMHA010000084.1:0-6496 GCF_039752985.1 Collinsella aerofaciens | reverse complement strand
GCACCATCGATAGCCACGTGAAGAATCTTCGCGCCAAGCTGGGCGATGATCCCAAGAAGCCCAAGTGGCTCTACACCGTCCATGGTGTCGGCTATCGCTTCGAGGCTCCGGCCAAGACCGATAAGTCGGACGAGAAATAGGGAAATCACATATGACACCTGCGCGCTTTGAAATCGGACAAAAGCACAAGCAGGAGAGCGAGGCGGGTTCCAAGGCTAGTTGGAACACGCCTCGTTCCGATTCACGGCCAACGATGAGCTATCCCTCGCGCATGGCACTTGCTTTTGCTCTGACATCGCTCATGACGGTATTGGTGCTGGTGGGCGTTGTCTCTGTTGTGTGGGGCACGGTCTTTTCGGATTACACACGCTCCAATATCGTCGAAATCGCAAATTCCGCTGCCGAGAAGTTGGCGACCTCATATGAGGAAAACGGCTCTTGGACCGCGGGAGAACTGCGCACGGTCGCAACGTCGAGTTTGGTTTCCGACGATCTGGGCATGCAGGTCGTCAATAAAAAGGGTGTGATCGTTTATGACGATTCCTGGCCCTCGGCAAGCGCCACCGCCGATGTACGCGAAAACCAGGCTACGACCGACGACACGAGCGGCAAGAGGGCATCGCATAGCCCGGTCTCGTCTGCTCCAACCGACTCCGATAGCGTTGCTAACGTCGAGATTGTAACGTCTTCCGGCGAGCATGCCGGACAGGTAAAGCTGTGGGCCATCGGCTCCGACGCTCTGCTCACCAAGGCGGACTCTGCGTTTAGGGAGAAGACCTTTAACGCCATGGCCCTCGCCGCGGTTGTTGCAATCTGCATTTCGGTCGTTATCGGATCGCTCGTGTCGCGCATGCTCACCAAACCGATTCATCGCATCACCAGTACCGCAAAGCAAATCCGTGACGGCGACCTGTCGGCTCGCACGGGGCTGCGCGGTGATGACGAGATCGATCAGCTGGGTGAGACCTTCGATGAGATGGCCACCTCGCTCGAGAAGGATATGAAACACGAGAAGCGCCTGACCTCAGACGTTGCACACGAGCTTCGCACGCCGCTTATGGCCATGCTCGCAACGGTCGAGGCCATGCAGGATGGCGTGTATCCCACCGACGATGAGCATTTGGAGACCGTTGCTTCCGAGACGCGTCGCCTGGCTCGTCTGGTGCAGCAGATGCTCGACCTATCGCGTATGGAAAACAGCACGGCTCCGCTCAATCTAGAACCGGTGGACATGGTTCCGTTCGTGCGATCGATTGTGAACGGCCAGGAGCGTCTGTTTGCCGACCGTGACCTTCGTCTTCGCTTTGCAGATGAAACCCAAGGGCACGACGATGTCGTCGAGGCCGATCCCGACATGATCACGCAATGTGTTATCAACCTCATGAGCAACGCCATGCGCTACACCCCCGAGGGCGGTTGGGTCGTGGTGTCGGTGCTCAGTGACCGCAGGCACGTCAGCATTGCCGTTTCTGATACCGGCATCGGTATTGCCAAGGACGATCTGTCGCGCATTTTCGGGCGGTTTTGGCGCGCCGATGCCAGCCGCGCCCGCGAAGCTGGCGGCCTGGGCGTCGGCCTCGCCGTGACCAAGCAGATCGTCGAGCGTCACCATGGCTACATATCCGTGGAGTCGGAGCTTGGAAAGGGTACGACTTTTACAATTCATCTGCCCCGCGAGCACATGGCGGACGCGGCATCTACTACAATGGAGCACTAGCTTTTCGCTATTCGGTGAAGGAGGGGCCGTGTCCCTGCCGCTCCGAGTTTGCGAAAACATGCGGGAAAGAACCCGCATTTCTGTCGTATTTAGGTAAGGAGTGACTCACGTGACAACGATGGAGCGTCGTCCGGATTCCCGTGGCAAGGTTCGTGATATTTACGATGCCGGTGAAAACCTGCTGATGGTCGCCACCGACCGCATTTCTGCGTTCGACTTCATTCTTCCCGACGAGATTCCGTTTAAGGGAGAGGTGCTCAATCGCATCTCGGCATTCTGGTTCGATAAGTTTGCCGACATCGTCCCCAACCATCTCGTTTCCATCGACCCGGCGGATTTCCCCGAGGAGTTTGCTGAGTATCGTGACTACCTCGCTGGCCGCGCCATGCTGGTTAAGAAGGCCCAGACGATTCCTATCGAGTGCATCGTCCGCGGCTATCTGACCGGTTCGGGCAAGAAGACCTACGACGAGAACGGCACCGTCTGCGGCATCCAGCTGCCTGAGGGCCTGACCGAGGCTTCCAAGCTTCCCGAGCCGTTGTTCACGCCGTCCACGAAGGCCGAGATCGGTGACCACGACGAGAACATCTCGTTCGAGCGTTGCTGCGAGATCGTGGGCGAGGACATCGCCACGCAGATTCGTGACCTTTCCCTCAAGATCTACAAGGCCGCTGCCGAGTACGCCGCGACCCGTGGCATCATCATTGCCGACACCAAGTTCGAGTTTGGTGTCATCGATGGCAAGGTCACGCTGATCGACGAGTGCCTCACGCCCGACTCCAGCCGTTTCTGGCCTGCTGCCAGCTACGAGGAGGGCAAGATCCAGCCTAGCTACGACAAGCAATTCGTCCGCAATTGGCTCAAGGCCAACTGGGATATGACGGGGGAGACCCCGCACCTGCCCGCCGAGGTCATCGATGGCACGTCCGAGCGCTATCGCGAGGCCTTCCAGATCATCACGGGCTTCCAGTTCACAAGCATGAAGGAGAACGCATAAGTGAGTACCCGTAGCGCCACGAACAAGCGCACGCAATCGCACGAAGTTACCGGGGTTGCGCGCAAGTCTGCCGCATCTGCTAAGCCCGCTCGCCAGGCAGCGAGCTCCGTTCGCGTCGTGCCGGCTTCGTCTAAGGCACGCCGCAAAGAGCTCGAGAAGGGTGAAAACCTGGAAGGCCTTTCCAAGGAGGAGAAGCGCGCCCGCAAGGCCAAGCAGCGTGCTCGCGAGGATCGTATCTATACGGTGTCGAATATCCTCCTTAAGCAGGATGAGGACTACACCAAGCGCCGCCGTATCTGGTGGGCCGTGCTCGCCATCGGCATGGTACTCGTCGTGGCAATTTGGGCTTCGCTCTACTTCGCTCCCGGCGGCACGGTGTCCAGTCCCGTCCAGATGGTCGGCATCGTTTTGTCCTATGTCATCATTCTGGGTGACTTTATCTACGACTTCGTTCGTATTCGTCCCCTGCGCAACATGTACCGCACGCAGGCCGAGGGCATGTCCGAGAACAAGCTCAACGCTCTTATCGAGCGCGCGGCTGCCGAGGAGGACAAGAAGGACTCCAAGAAGAAGTAGCGTTTGTATTCATACATATCGCTAAGATATAAGGCGCGTCGTTTTAGCGGCGCGCCTTTTTACTGTTCTATAGATAGATGGAGTGGCACATGATTCGAGCTGCCCTGACGGTCGAAGAAGCTCTGGAGGGCATGAAGGCCCTGGAGCCCAAGATTAAAAACTATGCGCGCCTGGTTGTCCGCAAGGGCGTAAACGTCAAGCCCGGCCAGGAGGTTGTCGTTCAGTCTCCGGTCGAGTGCGCGCCCTTTGCCCGCGTGGTGGTTGCGGAGGCTTATGCCGCCGGCGCTGGCCACGTGACGGTCATTTGGGCCGATGATGCCGTGACGAGGCTCACGTACGAGCATGTCGAGAAAAGCTATTTTGAGCAGACGCCCGAGTGGAAGCGCCTGCAACTGGATTCCCTGGCCCAGGACGGTGCCTGCTTTATCTTTATCGAGGGTGCGGATCCTGCGGCCCTCAAGGGCATCGATCCAGCCAAGCCGGCCGCGGCATCCAAGGCGAGGAATACGCAGTGCAAAGTTTTCCGCCGTGGACTGGACTACAACATCAACCCGTGGTGCATCGCTGGCGCTCCGGTCGTGGCATGGGCGCGCGAGGTGTTCCCGGGAGACGCCGATGAGGTTGCAATCTATAAGCTGTGGAATGCGATTCTGCACACCGCTCGTGCCGATGGCCAGGACCCGGAGAGCGACTGGGAGCTTCATGACGCAGCGTTCGAAAAGAACTTGCGCTTCCTGAACGACAATCGTTTTGACCGGCTGCATTACACCTCGGCAAATGGAACCGATCTGACGATTGGCATGACGAAGGGTCACGAGTGGGCCGGTGGCAAGGGCAAGACGCCCGATGGGCACCCCTTCTTCCCCAACATTCCCACCGAGGAAGTCTTCACTTCGCCCGATCGCATGCGCGCCGACGGTATCGTGTACTCGGCCATGCCGCTCATCCACCACGGCAATAAGGTCGACGATTTTTGGATTAAGTTCGAGGGTGGCCGCGTGGTGGACTACGACGCTCGCGTGGGCAAGGCAACACTTGCGAGCATTATTGACACCGATGAAGGTGCTGCTCATCTGGGTGAGGTCGCGCTTATTTCCAAGAACACGCCAATTCGCGAAAGTGGTGTTCTGTTCTATGACACACTCTATGACGAGAACGCCAGCTGTCACCTTGCGTTGGGTGTTGGATTCCCTGAATGCATCGAAGGCGGGTACGACATGTCCAAAGAGGAGCTCCTGGAGCATGGCGTTAACGTTTCGAGCACGCATGTCGACTTCATGATCGGTACGGACGACATCGATATTACGGGAATTACGCCTGATGGACGTGAAGTTGTGATTTTCCAGAACGGCCAATGGAGTTGGGAATAGTCCCAGACCGTGGTACAATGCCACCCGCGGGCCGTTAGCTCAGCTGGCAGAGCAGGGGACTTTTAATCCCAAGGTCCAGGGTTCGAACCCCTGACGGCCCACCATAGAAAAGAAAGCGATCGACTCCGGTTGGTCGCTTTTTTTGTTGCCGGTGCACGGGTTCGAACCCGTCGGGGCGCGGAGCTGAGTAAACGCGTGAGCGTTTGCCAGCGCAGCGCGCAAGGCACGAAAGCAACGCAGCGGCCGCCTGCGAAGCGGGCTGAACCCCTGACGGCCCACCCAAAGAAAGGAAAACGAAATGAAAACAGATAGATACGGAATTAGCGGCAGCACGTTAAAGATAATAGCGGCCATTTCGATGGTTCTCGATCATGTAAGCAGGATCGTCCTGACCAATGGAATCATGACTCACGCATCGTACAATCAGATATCAGACGAGCAGTGGGCGATTCTAAGCGAGGCTTCGGATGTGCTTCATGTTCTTGGCAGAATTGCATTTCCCTTATTTTGCTTTTTGATAGTTGAGGGATTTTTGCATACTCATGACATAAAGAAGTACCTGCGAAATATGCTTGTCTTCGCAATCATTGCGGAGCCCATATACGATTTCGTTCAAACCGGGCAACTCTTTGACCTTCGGCAACAAAATGTTATGTGCGAGCTCCTGCTTTCCTTGGTCTTTTTGATTATTCTGGAAAAGATACAAAGTCTTTCAAAATGGAAGAGGCACATCGCAGAAATTGCTCTGATTGTTTTGACAGCACTGGCAGCTGAATACACTAAACTAGATGGCGGCGTGTATGGCATTCTGCTTGTGGGTGCATTCTATTTATTCCACGACAGCAAGGCCAAGATGTTCTTTGCTGCAGTATGCGCAGTGCTCCTTTCGTCATGCCATATAGTTGGCGGCGGATTTGAGTTTGCTACAGCTAATGTATTTAATCCTGATGTTGCTGCCGCGGTCGTTTCGTTGCTGCTTATCAATCTTTATAATGGCAAGCGAGGGCTGAAGCTGAAATACTTCTTCTACATTTTCTATCCGGCACATCTTGCTCTGCTTTATGGTGTCTCACTTATTGTTTTGAACTGTCTTTAATAACTCTCAAACAAGTCTCTGAAAGCAGAAACAAATTGGCCCTAAGACTGCTTGTGAATTTCCGGAAGACCTGAGAGATGCGAGGATAGACAACGAGGGCTGCAGAAAGATGCTTCTCAGTTCTCTGGCGGATCGCACGTATCTGTATGAGGATCACTTGCACACACTCATTAATAACAGTGATAAACACGGCAGATCTTCAAAACATGAGGCCGCGGAGGTCGAACGGTGCTTCGAAAGCATGAATGGCAGCGAGAAAATGAGTTCGGAAGCGCCCTCTGGATGCTCCAGCATAGAAAAGAAAGCGATCGACTCCGGTTGGTCGCTTTTTTTGTTGCCGCGCCACGGGTTCGAACCCGAACTTCTCTATATATAAGAACGCTTGGCGAACAAAACCTGCCTTTTACCGACGGGAAACAAATAGCTGATGCTTTTGGAGTAAAGTGGCGCTCCAGAGATGACCGATGCCTTAACACCTATAAACCAGCTGGTCATCGCCAATATCAGAAGCTGCTGCTTCGAATACGGCCTCAGTGAAGCAACTGAGGGTTCTATTCATTTGTGAACAAAATATGGAGTGCTGGATTCCCGCCCCCGGGGGCCCTCCGGTCTGGCAATATATCTCCTTGCCGCGCGGCCCGGTCGAACCGGATGAGCCGCTAAGCGTGCACCTTGAGAACCGGATACTGCGAGGATGGACACTTACTTCAGTGTCGCATCCGGGCAGACATCGAACCATT
>NZ_JBDMHA010000083.1:0-6704 GCF_039752985.1 Collinsella aerofaciens | reverse complement strand
CAGGTCGAGAACCGTGTCGCCGAGCTTGCCGATACCTGCCGCGTGCTCGTGGTGGCGCGCGTGGACGGCTTTACGCCCGATGGCGATATGGTGGGCGAGGCCGAGCCCGTGGGCTTTGTGACCATCCGCGACGAGATTCGTACCTCGGCGGCCGAGACCATCGGCTACTTTAACGAGCAGGGCGTGACCCTCAACGTGATCAGCGGCGACGACCCGCGTACAGTGTCGTCGATCGCGCGCGTGGTGGGCGTGCCGGGGGCGGACGCTTATGTGGACGCCACGACGCTCGATACGCCGGCCAAGCTCGATGCCGCAGTGGACCGCTACCATGTCTTTGGTCGTGTGACCCCGCAGCAGAAGCGCGAGCTCGTGCAGGCGCTCAAGCGCCGCGAGCACACCGTGGCCATGACGGGCGACGGCGTCAACGACGTGCTGGCGCTCAAGGAGGCCGACTGCTCCGTGGCCATGGCGGCTGGCTCCGATGCCGCACGTAACGTGGCCGAGATCGTACTCGTCGACAACGACTTTGCCTCGATGCCCGCCGTGGTGGCCGAGGGCCGTCGCTCCATCAACAACCTGCAGCGTTCGGCCTCGCTGTTCCTGACCAAGACGCTGTTCTCGATGGGCCTGGCGGCGCTGTGCATTGCACTGCCGCCGTACCCCTTCGAGCCCATCCAGATGACACTCATCAACTTCTTCTGCATCGGCGCGCCGGGCTTTGTGCTGGGTTTGGAGCCCAACAATGCTCGCGTGAAGGGGTCATTTTTGACGAACGTACTCAAGCGTGCGCTGCCGGCGTCGATTGCAGTCATTTTGGCTGCGGCGCTCGATATCTTTGTGGCGCGCGTGTTTGGCTTTAGCCAGCTCACGCTGTCTACGATGTGCCTGCTTACGTCGTGCGCGGCGAGCGTCAGCCTGATCTGGCACATCTCGCAGCCTCTCACGCCCTTACGTGTGGTGCTCTTTGTGTTTGTAGTCGCCGGCATCCTGGTGGGCGTTATCGGATTCCCGGAGCTGCTGTCTATTGCCAACCTGTCGATAGGCCAGATGGTTATCTTGGCTGTCATCGTGATCTTTACCTGCTCGGTGTTCTTTAAGCTCGCCACGATGATGGATTCGCTCAAGCCGCGTCGTCGTCATGCCGCAACTGGTTTTGGCCGTGGTGTGCGCGTTCACCTGGGTCGCGGTGGCGGCAAGGTGAGCTCGACGGGTTCGACGGCCGAGCGTTTTGCCAAGCGCGTCGCCGCCGACATGGCGCAGCGCCGCGAAGATCGCACCGCTCGCGAGGCCGAGGCCCGCGCACTTGAGGGCGTGGCCCAGGCCCAGCCCAAGAAAAAGAAGAGTACCGGAGCCAAGCGCTCTCGCGTGACCAAGTCCGCCCAAGGCATCAAAGTCTCGATGCCAAGCAAAAAGAAGAAGTAGCTACGCGCCCTGGCGATGTTGAATTGGTGCCTTGTTCCTGTGGGGCCGTGGCGATGTTATGCTCTAACCTCGATTGTTTGAATTGCTTCGAAAAGAGGATGCCGTGATCTGCCCGCATTGCCTTAAGACTATCGAGGACGGCGCCTCGTTCTGCCCCTACTGCAACGCCTATGTGGGTCCGGGCGATGGTCCCGAGCACACCGAGTTCGTGTTCTGTGAGGGCTGCGGTGCCCGTCTTTCTCCACATGATCGTACGTGCCCCAAATGCGGACGCCCCGCTCCGGGTATCCTCTCCGAGGATGCGGCCGCATCCGACCTGGCAGCGGGCCGCACGGCGGGCTTTCCGCGCCTAACGCAAGAGCAGATCGATACCGAGGTGCCTCATGCGCCGGCCTCTGCCGCTGCGGTGCTCTCAGACGCCGCCGACCCCAATGAGACCTGCGTGCTGCCGGCTTTCGATAAGGATTTCGGTATTCCCAAGGTCGATATTCCCACGCCGGTTTCCCTGCACGACGATGCTCAAAAACCCAAGCGCAAGGTGCATCCCGACGAGGACGCCTATCACAAGCACAAGCGTCATATCCCCAAGCCGCTTATTATCATCGCGGTCCTTGCCGTCGTGTGCGGTGGTGCGTATTGGTTCGTGACGGCCGATCCCATGGGTGTCATGCCTGGCTTCTATGACCAGTTTGGCCAGGCCGCGCAGACGACCTTCCCCACGCGCCAAAAGGGCGAGGCGACTGAGGACGATACCAAGCAGGACGATTCTGCCGAGGTGGTCCAGGAAGATACCGTGCTGACCGATGACCAGCTCTACACCAAGCTCGACAGCCTGTATCAGACCATTGTGTCGTACAACAATGATCAGATCGGCGAGGTCATCGATTCCTTTAACAACGGTTATCTCCGAACGCCGCTGTCCACCCGTCAGGAGCTGTCGCAGAGTGCCTACGCCCTGCGCGACCAGATCAAAAAGACGCAAGATGAGCTTAACAACCTTAAGTATCAGGACGATACGGTCTATGCGGATGACATCGCCCACTTAAAGCAGCTTGCCGAGTGGATGTATGAGCGCGTCGACGTAATCTGCCAGAGCTGGGATATCTCGCTGGCCATTCCCGATGGCGAGTCGATGAGTTCCCACCAAAGCGAGATCCTGGCGCCCATCGCACAGGGCGGCAACAGCGCGCTGAATCAGTACGACGCCAACGTGGGCTCCTGGAAGCCGCAGCAGCGTTCCTAAAATTAGTTCGCCATAGTCGGCATAACCTACGTGCGCAATTGATGTAAGCGCATGCTTATTGCTACAATTCGTACAAATATGCTTTAAACGCACGAGGAAGGAACCACATGTTTGGTTTTAAGAAAGAGCTCTACACGCCCGAGTATCAGCTTGCCGGCGACGAGTGCGCCGTTATCGAGACGTCGAAGGGTACCATCAAGGTCAAGTTTGACGGTGAGGGCGCTCCCATTCATGTCGCGAACTTCTGCGAGCTTTCCACGATGGGTTTCTATGATGGCCTTAAATTCCATCGCTATGTGCCCGGTTTTGTCATCCAGGGCGGCGACCCCAATACCCGCGATATGTCCGGCGCTGACGTCGCTGCCGGTCTTGAGGGCCCCGACGGCATGCCCGGTACCGGTGGCCCCGGCTACTGCATCAAGGGCGAGTTTGCCACCAATCCGCGCAACAGCCATGTCGATGGTGCCCTTGCCATGGCACGCTCCATGGACCCCGATTCCGCGGGTTCGCAGTTCTACTTCTGCTTGGGTGCCCAGCATAACCTCGATTCCGGGTACACCGTCTTTGGTACCACGGTCGAGGGTCTCGATGTGATTTCGCAGCTGCGTGCCGGCGACGAGATCGTCCATGTCGAGATCGTTCACGAGTAAAGGGGACTTCCTTGAATAGCCAGCTGATCCAACAGGGCCGCGCCGCTTACCGCGCGGGTGATTTTTCCGCTGCAGCCCAGATGCTTGGGGCGGCAAAAACTCCCGATGAGATTATGGGCGAGGCCGATCATCTTCGTGGCAACGCCTTGATGCACCTGGGCATGTATGCCGAGGCCGCCGAGGCCTATGCCGCCGCCCTCAACGACGGCACCTATGGCAAGCGCGGCGCGCTGCTCACCAACCGCGGCAAGGCACTCGCCGCCGTGGGCGACTACACAACGGCCGCTCAGGCGTTCTCTGCTGCTACGCAGGATGCTTCCTATGCCACGCCGTTCAAGGCCTATCTGGGCTTGGGTAACGCGCTGTTCCAGTCGGGCGACTATGCCAACGCGGGTACTGCCTTCCGTCAGGCCGCCATCGACGGCGCCAATCCGGCCCCTGCCGCCGCGCTCGGCGAGCTCGGTCGTTGCTTCATTAAGCTCGGCCGTCCGGCGGATGCCGTGGAGACCTACCGCACGGCTATCGACTTTGCCGGTCCCCGCGACGACACGCGCGCGCTCAACGCTGGCATGGGTCAGGCGCTTTCTGCCGCCGGCCGTCCCTCCGACGCACTCGACGCCTTTAACGCCGCTACTGCCGATGGCATCTACCAGCTCACCTCCGAGCAGGCCGATGAGCTTGCCCGCGTGCACGATTCGCTTGCCGCGCTGTCTGCCCAGACGGCTATGGCCACGGCTCCGGCGCCCGCGATGGACGCTCCTGTCGTCGATCCGCTCGATCCTACGGGCGCGACCGGTCAGTTTATGCCCGATCCCTCGGACACCGGCTTCTTTACGCTGTCCGAGTCCGAGATGGTCCAGCAGGACCGTCAGGATCGTAAGCAGGCCAAGGTCCGTCGTCGCCATCGCCACACGGGTCTTAAAGTCTTCATCGTGCTGCTTCTGCTCATTTTGATCGCCGCGGGCGGTCTGGGCTTTGCCTACACGCGCGGCTTTGGCTTCCCGTCCCAGGAGTCTGTCGTTACCGATCTGTTCCAGGCTGCCGGCGACGGTGACACCGCAAAGGCCGAGTCTTGCCTGGCCTCGAGCCTGTCCGAGGACGCCAAGTCGATGATCATCTCCTCGATTCCGCAGGGTGCCACCGTGTCTGTCGAGGGCATGGATCAGTCCATGACCGAGACGACCGCCAAGGTGAAGGCATCGCTGTCCAAGGGCGGCGAGCAGGAGTACACCGTCAAATTCGTGCGCTCCGACAACCATATCGGCTGGGCCGTTTCCTCGCTCGATATGGATTTCTCGGCTGCTGACAACCAGTAGTGACCTTATGGGATTTAGCTTTGCCCGGCGCTTCACCGCAAGTGAGGTGCCGGGCTTACGCTAGTATGATGAGCTAGTAGTTTTCCAGCAATCATCCAACACATCAGGAGTTGCGTTGTTTTCTTTGATGGATATGTTCTTCGGTAGCTATGCGGGCGATCTTGCCATCGACCTCGGCACCGCAAATACGCTTGTCTCCGTGCGCGGCAAGGGCATCGTCATTCGCGAGCCCTCTGTTGTCGCCATCGACAAGAACGACGAGCGCATCCTGGCGGTCGGTATCGAGGCAAAGCGCATGCTCGGCCGTACGCCCGGCAACATCGTGGCCGTTCGTCCCCTGAAGGACGGCGTCATCGCCGACTTCGATGTTACCGAGGCCATGCTCCGCTACTTTATCGACAAGGCTTCCGAGAAGCGCTATCCGTGGACCCCGCGTCCGCGCGTTGTCGTCTGCGTTCCCTCCGGCGTCACGTCGGTCGAGAAGCGTGCCGTCTTTGAGGCCACGATTCAGGCCGGCGCTCGCCAGGCCTATCTGATCGAAGAGCCTATGGCCGCCGCTATCGGCGCCGACCTGCCCGTCGAGGAGCCCACCGGCTCCATGGTCATCGACATCGGTGGCGGTACCACCGAGGTCGCTGTTATCGCTATGGGCGGCATCGTCGTCTCGCAGTCCATCCGTATTGCCGGTGACGAGTTCGATCAGGCCATCCTCACGCACGTTCGCGATGCCTACAACCTGGCCATCGGCGAGCGTACGGCAGAGGACATCAAGATCAAGGTCGGCTCCGCCGTGCCGCTCAAGGACGAGCTCGACGTCGAGGTCAACGGCCGCGACGTGATCACCGGTCTGCCCAAGACCGTGCGCATCGAGAGCGAGGAGATCCGTCGCGCACTCAACAAGCCGCTTGACGAGATGGCCAAGGCCGTCAAGGACGCACTCGATGCCACGCCGCCCGATCTTGCCTCGGACCTTATGTACTACGGCATTTTGCTGACCGGTGGCGGCGCGCTGCTGCGCGGTCTCGACGTGCGCCTGCGCGATGAGACCGGCGTTTCGGTCAACGTCAGTCCTACGGCGCTCGATAACGTCGTTAACGGCTGCGCCCGCGTGCTCGAGGCCAATGCGTTTGATGGTGGCTTCGTCCAGACCAATGCTTAATTTCCAAAAGGTGGATTCCATTTGGCACGATCTTCGGGTTTCTCCACAAATCTGAATACCAAGCGACAATCAACGGGTATGCGCCCGTTGATTGTTTTCAGCCTGATTTCGGTGTTGCTGCTCACGTTTTACATCCGCGAGGGCGAGGCAGGACCGATTCATGCCGTGCGTTCGGGCGTAACGACGATTACCTCGCCGGTGCGCTTTGTGGGTTCGGCTGTGGCGGCTCCCTTCAATGCGATCGGCAACGTGTTCTCTAACCTTACGGCGTCGCAGGACACGCTTGACGAGCTTAAGAAGCAAAATGAGGAGCTGACCTCTAAGGTTGCCGAGCTCTCCGAGGCTCAAAAGACTGCTGAGCGTCTGGAAGGGCTGGTCGGCCTGCAGTCGACCTATAACCTCAAATCGACCGCTGCTCGTATTGTTGGTGCCTCCGGCGATGCCTGGACTTCGACCGTTACCATCGACAAGGGCTCTGCCGACAGCCTTACCATCAACATGCCCGTGACGAGTTCTGCCGGTGTTATCGGCCAGATTATCGAGGTATCGGCCAAGAGCTCTACCGTGCGCTTGATTAGCGACGAGAACTCGGGCGTGTCCGCCATGGTGCAGGACACGCGCGCCCAGGGCATGCTGCAGGGTCAGGCTGACGGCACGCTGCGTCTTGAGTACGTGAGCGTCGACTCCGATGTTAAGGTTGGCGACATCATCGTGACCTCGGGCATCGGTGGCGTGTTCCCCAAGGGTCTACCGCTCGGCACCGTCTCGTCGGTTGAGAAATCGGCAAACGATGTGTACTACACCATTGTGGTGCGCGCTCAGACGACGGCCGAGAACAACGAGGAAGTGCTGGTCATTACCTCGCTGACCGACGAACAGTCGGCCTCGGATGAGGACGTGAGCACGGCCAACAG
>NZ_JBDMHA010000082.1:0-7408 GCF_039752985.1 Collinsella aerofaciens | reverse complement strand
GTGTCGCGTTTGCCGGCTCATCGACGTCTGTCGAGTCCAACGGCGTCGTGCGATACCACACGTTGCACAGACCATTGAGGTCGCCGATGGCGACGGGGGTTTCGATTGAGACGAATCTCGCCGTATCGTCCTCGGCACACTCAAGATCATCGGTAATTGTGAACTCATCAACCCAGGTAGTTGAATCGTTTCGAGCGTCGATGGTATAGGAGAAAAGCCCATCCGTATTGGTTTGCATCGCGGCACGGTTTTTACCATCGCCGTTAGTCAACAGGCCCTTTTCGATAGGTTGGACAAGTTCCTGACGCTTGTCGACCTGCCCCTTGATCTCGATGGGCGCATCCTTCATCGCGACGGATTGGACTTCTCCCGTATCCTTTATTTCAAACGTTATCTCCTCGGCAAGGTCATAGGTCCGCGGAGACATCATTTCGCGCAACGAGTAGGTGCCGGGTGCAAGATGTTCGACGCGGTGTGGCTTGTCGGATGAGGTCCAGGAGTCTATTTCGGTTTTATCGGGACCATATAAGGCGAGCTGTGCGCCTTCCACTTCCTGCTCACCGCTTGCATCGACCTTGGAGATATCAACCTTGGTGTAATCGTCGGATACGTTAAGCCGTGCTTCTACAACGGGTGTTTTCTGGTCGGCATAAGTAAGGTCGACAATATGGGTTGTCTGATCGAGCAAGAAGCCTGCCGGCGCTTGAGTCTCGACAACCTCGTAGCGTGCGGTGCCAGATCCCAGTGGGAGGTTGCCCGCGCGTGCTTCTCCAGTTTCATCCGTCGTGACGGTCGCGACAGTCTCACCGTCGAGCGCGGCAATGCTACCGTCGGGGCGCACGATATCACCCGAGGCACGGATCTCAAAGACGGCGCCCGCGAGGCTGCTGCCGTCTATGGCATCGGTTTTAACGATCCTGATGTTTCCGGTCGCGGCGTGGTCATAATATGAGGCGATTGCAACGGGCGTTAGGTTCATGTCGGCGGGTATGTTTACCTCGATCTCTTCGCCGACAAGATAGGGCTCTTTGGCCGAGGTTTCGCGTACATAATAGGTGCCCGGCACGAGCGATTCGGGCAGTGTGACGGTCCCGGTCGCGTCAGTCGTAAAGGTGTCCATTACGTTATGTGCTGGATACCAGCAAGTTTGTGAGACAGGTTCGTGATTGCTGTCGAGGAGTTGGAAGGTGAATCCGGCTAGGGGAACAGAAGCGCCTGTTTGGGCATCGCGTTTTACAATCTGGAGATGCGTCGACAGAGCGTGGTTGTCCACGATATATTGAAGCTCGGCGCCGTCGGAAATCTGATTGGCCCCGACGGTCCATTCCCCTGCACGTTTAAAACCCTCGGGGACGGTTTCCGGAACCTCGCGAACCGTGTAGCCGGCACGGTCGTATGGGACGGCTCCGTGGACACCGGCGGGTCGCTTGCCTGTGCCGAACCATGCTTCGGGCTGATCTTTGGTGGAGGCAAAGCCATAGATGTTTGTGATCAGTGTGCCAACAACCTGCTGAGAGCTGTTGCTGACAACCTCAAAGACAACACCACCCGCCGGCTGCTCCAGGCCGGATTGGTCGCTATTGCCGTAATCCTTGAATTTGGAAATCTCAAGGTTAAACGCAACGGGGATATCGGAAACGCGAGATTCGATCTCGACCACGCCTGAATCGCCGAGCTGGTCGGCTCCAACGGTATAGGTCCAGCTGTCGTTGGATGGCAGGTAGCCCTCGGGGGCTTTTGATTCGTAGATGGTAAAGGTTCCTAAGGGGACATCGGCGAGGGCGGCCCGACCGCTTTCGTCGGTCGTGAGGATTTGTGCCCATCCAGGGGTTGATTGCGACACACACGTGAACTCTGCTCCTGCGAGTGAAGATCCCACCTGGGGGCCGGCATTCGTCGCGGCATCGAGTTTTACGATACGCAGGTTGATGGTGCCGGGCTGTTCTTCAATGGCGACCCGCCCGCCGTCATTCCCCGTGGTAAAGGCAATACGATCGTGGCGGGGGACATAGCCGGCCGGCGCCTTCGTTTCAACTAGGTAGTATGCCGTGTTGGGCAGAAGTGTTGCCTGCGCTCGACCGTTGCTGTCCATCTGGACGGTGCCGACACGCGCGCCGCTGGTGCTCTCAAAAACATCGAATGTTGCCCCGTCAAACTGATAAGTATTGTTTCCGCTGGTAATGGCAGCGTTTGCAGACTGCTTTTGGAAGGAAACAGAGACCGCCGGCAGTACATAGAGCATGTCCTGACGTTTGCTGCCGCCCGATACGGCTCCTAGATAGCGCCGCGCGCGGTGCGGAGCGGCTTTGATGCTTCCTGATTTTGCGCTGTCGTGGAGCCACCGCGCCGCCGCCACGACTTCATTGTCAGTGATAAAGTGCCCACTCTTGGTTTTGCCCTGAGCGGTCGTGTAAGAGTAGGTACCGTCGACATGGGTAGTGCCGTTGAGCATCCATACGGCAAGCTGGGTTGCGGCGCGGGCACGATCGGGTGAAAGATGGTAACCGCCAAACGACGTGGCGGTAGGATATCCGTGACAAACGATTGCCGCGAACTCGTCGTCGAGCCACACCCAGCCTTGATCAAAGTTGAGCCATGGGTCGCCCGGCTTGGTGGGGCCGGGGCGCTCCTGGTTCATGCAGTAGGCAATCGAGGCGTCTTGAGCTTCATACTTGCCGATGAGGAAGGGCCCACAATCATCGCTAATAGTGCGGAAGCCGAGCTGGTCGTAGCCATCGACGGCAAATGCGGCTCCCGGTGTCAGGCAGCCGAAAAGCAGGAAGAGGAGCAGGAGCAGCGGACCTGTTGCGATTGCGCTGTGGACAGAGTGCGTGGGTGCGTTGGACATGGCTGCTCCTTATCCCTCGTGCGCCGCATGGGGAGGTTGCGACGCGTAGGATGAGGCTACCCCCGAGGTTCATGCGGGTAAGTACCGGAGCCTGACCAAAAGCTTGCCCGATTTCTGACAAATCGAGCTCAAATACAACAATCAGATAAAAGTGCAGGTAGAAGATGGTAAGAAAAGAAAGACAAAGGTCCTCATCTCCACAATTGGCGCGGTTTTCAAATGATTCTCCACAGCTAAAACAAGCATCGACACCCTTGTATCGAACAAGACAACCGCGTTATACTATCCCCCACATATGCGGGCATCGCCAAGTGGTAAGGCATCAGCTTCCCAAGCTGACACTCGCGGGTTCGAGTCCCGTTGCCCGCTCCAAAAAAAGTAAAAGCACGACACCGCTTCGGTGTCGTGCTTTTTTCAATAAAGTGCCGGGACTCGAACCCGCCAGGGTGCGAGCGTTAAATAAACGCGAAGCGTTTATAGCGAGCAGGCAAGGTCGCCGATAGGCGACCGCAGCCGGTGCGTATTTGCGAAGCAAATGCGCAGACGTCCCGTTGCCCGCTCTACCGGGCGCGGGAGACATGGGGACGGCTAATTCAACAAAGTCTTCCCCTTCGGCTTCGTGAAGCTGAGGGGCTCGCCTGAAGCCGGTGCGGATTTGCGAAGCAAATACGCGGACGTTCCGTTGCTCGCTCCAATTCCAAAATGTTAGGTTAATGCCTGCTGCCCATACTTGCACCTGCGCACGGTACAATGGATGGGTTACGACCAACGTGCCAATAACCAAAAAGGAGCCGCTATGATCGATCGCTATACCCGCCCGGAGATGGGACACATCTTCTCCCTCGAGAACAAGTACGCCATTTGGCAGGAGATCGAGGTTCTGGCCTGCGAGGCCCAGGCGGAGCTCGGCAAGATCGGTATTTCCAAAGACGAGGCCCAGTGGATCCGCGACCATGCCAACTTTGAGAAGGCGAAGGTCGATGAGATCGAGGAAGTCACGCGCCACGACGTCATTGCCTTCCTGACCAACATGAAGGAATACATCGATGCCGATGTTCCCGAGGGCGACCCCAAGCCCAGCCGCTGGGTTCACTATGGCATGACCAGCTCGGATCTGGGCGACACGGCCCTGTGCTACCAGCTCACCCAGGCCTGCGACCTGATCATCGAGGACGTCAAGAAGCTCGGCGAGATTTGCAAGCGTCGTGCCTTTGAGGAGCGCAACACGCTCTGTGCCGGCCGCACTCATGGCATCCACGCCGAGCCGATGACCTTCGGCATGAAGTTTGGCTCTTGGGCCTGGGAGCTCAAGCGCGATCTGGATCGTCTTGAGGACGCCCGCAAGAATGTTGCCTTTGGTGCCATCTCGGGCGCTGTCGGCACGTACAGCTCCATCGAGCCGTTCGTCGAGGAGTATGTCTGCGAGCACCTGGGCCTGGTTCACGACCCGCTGTCCACGCAGGTTATCAGCCGCGACCATCACGCCTATCTCGCCGGCGTTCTCGCCACCACCGCAGCCACCTGCGAGCGCATCGCTACCGAGGTCCGCAATCTGCAGAAGACTGATACGCTCGAGGCCGAGGAGCCGTTCCGTAAGGGCCAAAAGGGCAGCTCAGCCATGCCGCACAAGCGCAACCCCATCACCATGGAGAAAGTCTGCGGTCTGTCGCGCGTCGTGAAGTCCAACGCCCAGGTTGCCTTCGATAACGTCGCCCTGTGGCACGAGCGTGACATTTCGCACTCCTCTGCCGAGCGCGTCGCCCAGGCCGATAGCTTCATCGCCCTCGACCACATGTTCCAGTGCCTCATCCGCGTTATCGACGGCCTGCAGCTGTACCCTGCCCGCATGATGGCCAACCTCAATAAGACCCGCGGTCTCATCTTCTCCTCCAAGGTGCTGCTCGCCCTCGTCGACACGGGCATCACCCGCGAGGACGCGTACGCCATTGTGCAGGAGAACGCCATGGCAACTTGGCACGAGGTACAGGATTGTGTCTCCGGCCCCACCTTTAAGGAGCGTCTCGAGGCCGACCCGCGCTGCACCGTCAGTCAGGAGAAGCTCGACGAGATCTTTGATCCGTGGGACTTCCTCACCCGTATCGACACGGTCTTTGATCGTCTGGAGCAGCTGAGCTTCGAGTAGGTTCGGGCATAACGTTAGCTTTTTAGGGCGCTTTGCTGGTAATGTGTGTTGCCGGCAAAGCGCCTCGTTGCATTTAGGGAAAGACGGGGATAATAGTCGTCTCGAATAACATTCTGAGAGGGGATCGCATGATTTCGTTTGATTACAAGCCTCAGGGCGTGTGTGCTCGCAATATTCACCTTGATCTTTCCGATGACGGCAACAAGGTGATGGGCGTTGAGTTTACCGGCGGCTGCGACGGCAATCTCAAGGCTATCTCCAAGCTGGTCGAGGGCGCTCCTGCCGATCGCGTAATCGAGGTTCTCGCCGGTAATACCTGCGGTATGAAAAAGACCTCCTGCGCCGACCAGCTTACACGCGCTATCGAGGCCGCTCGCACCGAGATCGCCTAATGGGTATCGCCGATCACATCAAGAACGGAATATCGCGTCGCGGCTTTGTACTCGGTGGGGCTGCCGCGGGCGCTGCCACGGTGCTTGCCGGATGCTCGAAAAAAACGGGCACCAGCGATGATGCCGCCGGCGAGCCGCAGGTTATCAAGGACGATTCCAAGATCATCTCGATTACGGATGAGTACGAGGCAGTCGACATCGATCTTGAGCCGGCGGCGTCGTGGACGCTGCCTCTGGGTACGCTGCTGTACTACTGCGACGGCGATTACGCCGCGGCGATGATGGCGCCCGCATCGGCGCTGCACGCCAACACACTCGGTGTGCTCAACCTGGGTGATGGCTCGCTTACCACATTAATCGAGGATCCTATCGAGGGCACGGGATATGCATTCTACGATGTCCGTGCCGGCGACGGCGTATTCGCGTGGGTTGAGATGAACTTTGCCAATTCATCGTGGAAGCTCTACGCTCAAAATCTGTCGGGCGCTTCGCTCTCTGGCGACGTGGTTGAGCTCGATCGAGGTGGCAAGGACTATGATCCGCCCCTGTTTACGGCGTTCGGGTCATCGGTCATCTGGTATAAAATGCCTTCGGCAGGCGGCAATAAAACGAGTAGTGATTCGTTTTGCTATCGTCGCTCGCTTGATGAATCCAAGGCCGAGGTAATTTGGAAATCGACGGGCCGCTTTGCATCGGCCCCGCGCGCGAGCGACGGCATTTTGACCATCTCGCCGCGTGTCCGCAACGACGAGGGCGTCTACTACGGCATAACGGCAATCGATCTGACCGACGGCAACAACACCAAGCGTGCCCAGTTGGTCCTCCCTTCGTCAGTTTCGCCTTTCGAGGCCGTATATATGGGCGATACCTTCGTGTTTTCTATCGAGGCGGCCTATAGTGGCGTGGGCAGCCTGGGCAATATGGGCACGTATATCGGTAATGAGGGAGGGCCGTACCTCTTCCTGTCACGCGAGCCGCTCGCATGTGCGGCTGGCAAGAAGAATAAATACCTTGTTAAGGTACAGGCGTCGCATTTCCTGATCGACACCTCTGCCAAGACCTATGGCTCGCTGCTGTCGCCCGACCGCGCTTTGGAGTATGGCGATTATCCAGCTACGGCGGGAAAATCGGACTCATTCCTTACGTACGCCACGGTGCGCAACAGCCAGGGTATACCAGAGACGGTCACTGCACGCCTATTCTCTCTTTAAGCTTAGAGGGGTTAAAAAGGCGCCAACAGGGGAATAAACGCGTTGTAATTGTGAGTACCGCCCGCCGAGCTGCCGCGTCATAGCGGCATCCGGCGGGCTCAGGTGCGTTAAAATGGGCTTGTTCTTAGCTAATTGAGACAGGGGGGGCCGTGTTATGGCTTCAGATGCAAAAAAGATTCTGCTGGTCGAGGATGAGAAGGCAATCCGTGACGCCGTCGCTGCCTATCTCGAGCGCGAAGGCTACTGGGTTGTGGGCGTCGGCGACGGCCAGTCCGCGATCGAGGAGTTCGAGAAGCATCAGTTCGACCTGGTCGTGCTCGACCTTATGCTCCCCAAGATTCCCGGCGAGCGCGTTTGCCGCACCATTCGCGATACCTCGGATGTCCCCATCATCATGCTGACGGCTAAGGGCGAGATCGAGGACCGTATTATCGGTCTTGAGCTCGGCGCCGACGACTATCTGATTAAGCCGTTCTCGCCGCGCGAGCTCGTCGCCCGCGTTCGCGCTCTGTTCCGCCGTGCCCATCAGGCCGACGAGCCCGCCGTCGAGGTACTCGACTTCGGCGATCTGGTCATCGATATCTCGGGCCACAAGATCTTGGTCGAGGGCAAGGAAGTCGATCTGACGGCTTCCGAGTTTAAGCTGCTCACCACGCTTGCCCGCCATCCCGGCCGTGTGTATAACCGCATGGAGCTGGTCGAGAAAGTGCTCGGGTATGACTTTGAGGGCTATGAGCGCACCATCGATAGCCACGTGAAGAATCTTCGCGCCAAGCTGGGCGATGATCCCAAGAAGCCCAAGTGGCTCTACACC
>NZ_JBDMHA010000081.1:0-7742 GCF_039752985.1 Collinsella aerofaciens | reverse complement strand
GGAACTCGACCTTGCGACGGCCGCAGCCCATGGCCTCGAGGTCGGCCACGATCGCAGCCTCGCCCTCGGAGTGCTTACCGCCGCGCATGCCGGTGTACTTGCCGGACTGGACGAGCGTGCCCTCGGCAGCATGGGCGCAATCCCAGTCGACGGTCTCGGCATGGAAGGTATCGATGGTCTCGCCGCTGGCCTCGACGGCAGCGCGATCGTCATCGTCCAGGATGATCGGCACGATCGGCAGGTCGTACTTACGGGCAAACTCAAAGTCGCGCTGGTCGCCACAGGGAACGGCCATGACGGCGCCGGTGCCGTAGTCGGCCACGACGTAGTCGGCAACCCACACAGGGACCTTCTCGCCGTTGACGGGGTTTACCACATAGCGGCCCGTGAAGGCACCATGCTTCTCGAGGGTGCCCTGGGCACGCTCGACGGCAGAGATATGCTTGGAGTCCTCGACGATCTTTGTCACGGCCTCCTCGTACTCCGTGCCCTCGACGAGCTCGTGCAAGCCGGCGTACTCGGGAGCCAGGACAAAGAAGGAGACGCCAAAAAGGGTATCGGCACGCGTGGTGAAGACGGTGATCTTACCCTCGTCGCCCTCGATGGGCTCGCCGTCCTTGTCGCACAGGGTAAAGTCGACCTCGGCGCCCTCGGAGCGACCGATCCAGTTGGCCTGCATCTGCTTGACGCGCTCGGGCCAGCCGGGGAGCTTCTCCAGGTCGTCGAGCAGCTCCTGAGAGTACTCGGTAATCTTGTAGTACCACTGCTCCAGGTCGCGTTTCTCGGGCTCGGTGCCGCAGCGCCAGCACTTGCCCTCGGTAACCTGCTCGTTGGCCAGAACGGTCTTGCAGGTGGGGCACCAGTTAACCGGGTTCTTCTTACGGTAGACCAGGCCCTTTTCCCACATCTTCTCAAAGATCCACTGGCCCCAGCGGTAGTAGTCGGGGCTGCAGGTCTTGACCATGCGATCCAGATCGTAGGAGAAGCCCATGCGCTTCATCGTGGCGAGCGCCTGGTCCATGTTCTTATACGTCCAGGCGGCAGCCTGCGTGTTGTGCTTGATGGCGGCGTTCTCGGCGGGCAGGCCAAAGGCGTCAAAGCCGATGGGGTGCAGCACGTCAAAGCCGCGCATACGAGCCTGACGGGCCATGGCATCGCCGATGGTGTAGTTGCGCGCGTGGCCCATGTGCAGGTCGCCCGACGGATACGGGAACATCTCGAGCACATACTTCTTGGGCTTGCTGTCGTCGGTGTCGACGGCAAAGAGGTTGGAGTCCTCCCAGGCCTTCATCCACTTGGACTCAATGGCCTGCGCGTCGTAGGCAGGGATCTCGTCCTTATGATCTGTGCAATCGCACATATCAGCTCCTTTGTTAGCTGGGTTGGGGCGGGGCGTTCTTACCTTTACTCGCTGCTGCGGACAGTCCTGCTCGCACGAAGAGCACATTAAGTGCTCTTCGGCTCGTGCGGAACTTGCAGCGAGCAAAGGTAAGAACGCCCCGCCACATCGTTAACTCGCATGATGATAGCAAATACAACAAGCGAGATGCCTGCAACTTGCAGGCATCTCGCTTTATCTTAATAACGTGGTTGTGAATCAACCGCTAATTGTTACCAGCCCAAGCATGGTCGGGTTTTCCAAGTGCCGCAGATTGCCGTGAAAGAGGAGCGACGCGTACTTTGGTACGCGAGCGACGGTTTGAACGGCAAGGTGCGGTGCCTGGGAAAGCCGCTTATCGATAGGAAACGCTCTGCTGGGAATCCTTGACGACTACGTCGTGGGCGCCGCCTTCGACGATGGAGGTGGAGCTGACCAGCGTTAGGCGCGCCTTTTCCTGGAGCTCGGGGATTGAGAGGGCGCCGCAGTTGCACATCGTGGACTTGACCTTGTAGAGCGTGCCGCCCACGCCGTCCTTGAGGGAACCGGCGTAGGGAACGTAGGAGTCGACGCCCTCGACGAAGCTAAGCTTCGCGGCGCCGCCCAGGTCGTAGCGCTGCCAGTTGCGAGCACGCGCAGAACCCTCGCCCCAGTACTCCTTCATGTACTGACCGTTCACGTTGACGCGCTCGGTCGGGCTCTCGTCAAAGCGGGCGAAGTAACGACCCAGCATCATAAAGTCTGCACCCATGGCAAGGGCGAGCGTCATGTGGTAATCGTAGACGATGCCGCCATCGGAGCACACGGGCACGTAGACGCCGGTCTCCTCGTAGTACTCGTCGCGAGCGCGGCAGACGTCGATCAGCGCGGTGGCCTGGCCACGGCCGATGCCCTTGGTCTCACGGGTGATGCAGATGGAGCCGCCGCCGATACCAACCTTGATGAAGTCGGCACCGCAGTCGGCCAGGAAGCGGAAGCCCTCGGCGTCGACGACGTTGCCGGCACCGACCTTGACGTCCTCGCCGTAGTTGGCGCGGATCCACTCGATGGTGCGCTTCTGCCACTCGCTGAAGCCCTCGGAAGAGTCGATGCACAGGACATCGGCACCGGCCTCGATGAGCAGCGGCACGCGCTCGGCATAGTCGCGGGTGTTGATACCGGCACCGACCATGTAGCGCTTGTCGCCGTCGAGCAGCTCGTTGGGGTTGGTCTTGTGGCTGTCATAGTCCTTGCGGAAGACGATGCCCATGAGGTGATCGTAGTCGTCGACGATGGGCAGGGCGTTGAGCTTATTGTCCCAGATGACGTCGTTGGCAACCTTAAGGCTGATGTTCTTGTCGCCCACGATGAGCTGCTCACGCGGGGTCATGAACTCGGAGACCTTCGTCTGGTGGTCATCGCGACTGGGGCGATAGTCACGGCTGGTGACGATGCCCAGGAGCTTACCCTTGGGAGTGCCGTCGTCGGTAACCGGCATGGTGGAGTGACCGGTCTTCTCCTTGAGCTCGATGACCTGCTCCATGGTCATGTCGGGGGTCAGCGTGGAATCGGACTGAACGAAACCAGCCTTGTGATCCTTGACGGCCTTGACCATAGCGGCCTCGGACTCGGCGCTCTGGGAACCGTAAATGAAGGACAGGCCACCCTCGGTAGCGAGCGCGACACCCATGTCGACGCCCGAGACGGACTGCATGATGGCGGAAACCATGGGGATGTTCAGGGTGATTGCCGGCTTCTCACCGCGCTTGAAGCGGGTCAGCGGCGTCTTAAGAGAGACGTTGTTGGGGATGCACTGCGAGGACGAGTAGCCAGGGACCAGCAGATACTCCGAAAACGTGTGGGACTCACCGGGAAAGAACGTAGCCATGTTTCTCCTTTTTCCATGCGACCGGTCGGCTGCAGGCCTCGTAGGACCCAGCCCAACCTTGGGCGCCCAATACTGGGGAAGTATCTTAACGCACTTTGACTGCTACAATGCATGATTTAAGAAGAGCACACGAGGGTTTGACGCAGGCTTTGCGTTTGCCCAGCAAACACTTTAGCGGGGAGACGTGGAGCACATGGAGTACAAGACGACGGCAAAGTTGGTCATTCAAGCGTGCGACAAAGATCTACCGGGCGTCTTCGGCCACGGCTGCGTCTTGCTGCTGCAGGGTATTGCCCGCGAGCACTCGCTCAACCGCGCCGCCAAGAGCATGGGCATGGCGTATTCCAAGGCCTGGCGCATTGTGAACGAGGCCGAAGGTCAGCTGGGTTGCAAGCTCATCGAGCGCGACGGCGCCCGCGGATCCACCCTCACCCCCGCCGGCGAGCGAGCCATAGCGGTCTACGAGGAGCTGCAGACCGACATCAACAACGTCATCGCCACCAAAGCCAACGATCTCATCGCCAGCATCAAAGAGTAGCCCATTTGGGACGGGGCCTTATAGCCACACAACCCCTTCTCATAAGTTGCGGTGAAATAGGGGCTGTTTATGCCGCTAAAGTCGTAAATCAATCCCTATTTCACCGCAACTTATGGAGTCGAGGATGATTTAGCTACTTGCGGAGGGCGTTGTCTAGGGCGGACGCTACAACCAGGGGGTTGTCGGTGCCGGCGAAGAGGCGGATGGTGCCCCCCTGCTTGCTGCGTGGAGCCGAAAGGCGCGTTGTTGCGCCGCCTGCGGGCGATGTGCGAAACTCCCCAGGCAAAGCATCGAACAGCTCGCCCGCGCTACGTTCGATAAGATCGAACTCTACTGCCGGGCCAAAGCCGTGCTCGAGAATTCCCGTTGCAGCCACATGGTCGGGATGCGAGGTCAGCCCGGGATAGCGCACGTTGCGCACCATCTCGTTCGCGGCCAAATATTCAGCCAGCGCACGGGCGCGATCGAAATGTGCCTGCATGCGGGTGTCGAGCGTGTCGAGCCCGTGCTCTAGAACCTCGGCCTCATCGGAGGACAAGTCGAGCGCGGCCAATCCGCACCACTCGAGCAGCGCATGCGCGCACTCGGCCGCAGCGTCCACGCGATGGCGCTTGAGCTGCGAGCGCGCGACCGAAGCGGCAACGAGCTTGCGTGGAGCCTCACCGGCACACACACGGTCGAGCGCCTCAAGGGACAGCACAGCACCCAGCCGCAGCGGATCGCAGCCAAAGACGTCAGCCACGGTGTTGTCCACAACCAGCAGCGCATGGGCCTCACGCGCCGCCCGACCCAGCGCACGCAGATCGGGCACACGCAGGCCAAAGCCACCGATTGAGTTCACAAACCACCACAGGTGCGGTCCCTCAGCATCAAACGAAGCATCAAATCCCTCGGACGCAGCAGAAAACGCTGCAGCCGATGGCTCCCCCACCAGCACAACATCGCGGCCATCAAAGCCACGAGCAAACGCATCGGCAAAGTCGTCCGCAAAGGCCACCAGGCGGTCACCGGGACGCACGATTCCCAGCAGCGACAGCGCCGCCGGTACATGCGAGGCCGCAACAAGACGCGCCTCACGCGCGCCGGCTCTCAAAGCCCAGGTATCTTCTAGCTGCTGTACGCCCATACGGTACCGTCCCTTCAGAAACAAAAACCCACGATACGGATGTTCCCCGCATCGTGGGCAACGGCTGCAGTATAGCGCCGATATGCGACGAATCGCCTAGATGTTGAGCGCGTGGTAGGTCACGCTCGCACCCGGAGCATCAACGGACACGCCATAGGTCTCGGGATAGATGCGCGTCGAAAACACGAGCGCGCCATCGTTCACAAACACCTCGACCGACGAGACATCGCCAACAATGCGCACGTTACGAACCTCGTTGACGGGCTCCCAGCGCACGGTACGACCGCAGCCGGCAGAAGCGCGACCCTCATCGGTAAATCGCATCTCAAAGCGCGAGGGCAGTTCGCCCTCGGCGGGAATAAACGCCAGCTTAAGCTCGCTATCAACGGTCGCGGTAAACGCGCCGTCGACACCGTCGGCAACAACGTCAAAGCAGGTATCGCCTGCAACCTCCAACGAGCCCTCCCCCACACGCACCGAGGCATAATGGTGCTCGATCTCGCGAGCCGGTTGTTGCAGCACCACGCCGCCGTCACCGGCCGTAAGCTCGCGCGGCACCGTCATGCAGTGCTGCCAGCCCGCCACCAGAGTCGGTGCGTTGTCATAGGTCGGCTCATCGGGCATGCCCATCCAGCCGATCAGAATGTGGCGACCATCCTCGGACGTAAACTCCTGCGGCGCGTAGAAATCAAAGCCGGCATCCCACAGGCGGAACTCGCCCAGCTCATAAGCGTCATTGCCACCCGTAATGTCGCCCGTTACAGGCATGTAGCCCGCTGCATACACATTGCCGCGGTCCCAACGACCGCCCTCAAGACCCTGGGGAGAGAAGGACAGCCACTTCGCCGGTACACCGCCATCCGGCTCAAGCTCAAGGTATCCCGGGCACTCCCACATAAAGCCAAAGCGCTCGGGCGTAGACACACGACTCTCGAGCTCCCAACTCAGCATATCGGCCGAGCCATACACCAGGATCTCGCCCACATCGCGCCCGGCACCCTCGCCGTGCATGGCGCAAAATCGACTATCGACATGCGGCCCATCCACGCGACGACGCGCGCCCAGCACCATGTGGTAACGCCCGTCATCATCGCGCCACACCTTGGGGTCACGCACGTGGCAGGTCAAATCCTCGGGATAATCATCGGACGCCAGCACCACGCGCTTTTGGCTGAACTCCCGACCGGCAAGGCCATCAACGCTCTCGACATAAACAGTATCGGCGCGACGGCCGGTATTGACGTAGTCGTACGTGCCGTCCGCATCGGAAAGCTTAACGTTGCCCGTATAGAGCACGCGAATGCAGCCGTCCTCGGCAAGCGCGGAGCCTGAATACACGCCATGGCAATCGAACGGCTCGTCGGGCAGCAGCGGGGCGCCAACATATTCCCAGTTCATAAGGTCGCGGCTTGTGGCATGGCCCCACATCTTTACGCCACCGTTCACATCAAACGGGGCATACTGGAAGTACGCGTGAAACACGCCGCCCGCTTGGCAAAGACCGTTGGGGTCGTTGAGCCAGCCCGCCGGCGGCATAATATGGAAGCGCTGGCCATACGCGCCATGGCCGCACTCAGAGGCGGCAGCGTCAACAGCGGCAACCAGCTTTGCAAGGTCGCGGCCAAGTGCATTAGACATATCAAAGTCCTAACGGATCGAAAGTAACAAGGCGCCAGAGATCGACACCGGATACGGGAAACGCCCGCGAGCATACAACCCGCGGGCACCCTTCAATCAAAAGCTCTTAGGCCTGCTCGGAAGCCTTGGGCTCGTCCTTGTACAGGACAAACGAGACGCCAAAGGAAACCAGCGCGGCGACCGCAAACATGATCGCGTACTGCACGGGCTGGGCCAGGCACAGCAGGATACCGAAGATACCCGTAACGCCCGTACCGGAAGCGGCGAGCGAGGTGAGCGCGCAGACCAGGGCGCCGCAGCCGCCGCCGATGCAGCCAGCGATGAAGGGCTTAAAGAAGCGCAGGTTCACACCAAAGATGGCAGGCTCGGTAATACCCATGAAGGCGGACAGAGCCGAAGGAAGCGCTAGGCCCTTGATCTTGGCATCGTGGGTCTTAAAGGCAACTGCAAGCGCGGCGCCGCCCTGGGCGATGTTGGCGGCACTGGCAATGGGCAGCCAATAGGTCACGCCGTACTGGGCAAGCTGGCCCAGGTCGATGGCGGTGTACATCTGGTGAATACCGGTGACGACCGTGGGGGCATAGAACAGGCCGACGATAAAGGAACCGATGCCAAAGGGCAGGGTGAGCAGAGCCTGGATCAGACCGAGGACGGCATTCTCGGCCCACACAAAGACGGGACCGACGGCGATAAGCGTCACGAGCACGGTCACGAACACGGAGACAAGCGGGGTTACAAAGAGGTCGAACATCTCGGGAACGATCTTGTGCAGACGCTTCTCGAGGAAGGCAAGGATCGCGCAAGCGATGACGATGGGGATGACGTGGCCCTGATAGCCAACCCACTCAAAGCTGTACACGCCGGGGATGACGGTGACCATGGTCTGCACGCCCTCGGAGGCGACCGTGTAGGCGCTCTGCAGCGAGGAGTTGATGAACGCGCCGCCGACGACGGCGCCCAGGTACGGATTAGCGCCGAAAGCCTTGGCCGCGGAGTAGCCAATCAGGATCTGCAGGATGCCAAAGGACGTACCCGAGACCAGGTCGGCAATCTTGTAGATAAAGTTATTGGTGTCGAGCGCGATAAAGCCGTTGGAGGCCATAAAGTTGAGGGCGCTCATAATGCCCAGCAGCAGACCCGAAGCCACGATGGCGGGGATGATGGGGACAAAGACGTCGCCGAGCACCTTAATGGC
>NZ_JBDMHA010000080.1:0-7768 GCF_039752985.1 Collinsella aerofaciens | reverse complement strand
GGCCCATAACGACCAAGAGCGCCTTGCATCTAGAATTATCAGCCCTGTTCCGAAAAGCGAGCCGCATGCGACAACCAAGTAGCCGCAGGCCCCGGGAGAGCGGGGACACCGGCTTAGGTTTATCGCGAGTTCCGCACGAACAGGAGGCCACTTAATGTGGCCTCCGTCGTGAGCAGGACTGTAGAGCAGGAAACCTAAGCCGGTGTCCCCGCTCTCCCGGGGCCGAACGCCCTAGTTGTTGAGCATGCGGTCGAAGCTTCCCGAGTCGCCATCCCGATAGTCGGCGGTCATCAGAATCTCCTGCGGAATGCGCCCGCCTTCACGTAGCACGTTGCGGAACTGCACGCGCGTAACCATGGGCAGATCCTTGATCGTCGCCGCCAGGTTCTGCGGCACGCCCTGGTTGGCAGCCGCGGGCTCGCACTCGCCGCCGGCCTTCACGCGACGCTTATGCTCGGCGAGCATGGCGCGGTACATGCCGGCATGCAGGCGAATCTCAACCACATTGGCATTGCGAGTCTGCTCGACAATGCGCGCGCCCTCGCGATCGATATCGCCTACGTAGTAGACGTAGTTAAAGCGATAGCCAATCTCGGCCAGATAATCGTCCAAGGCATGCGAGACGCTCGCCTTGCATCCGCCGCCAAAAATCACGCCGCCCACCTTGATGCCAAAGAGCTTGGCGTGCTTGCGGCCACGCAGCAGCTTGACGATCTCGTCGTAGGTGTCCAGGTTCTCGACCATAATGAACGGCTTGTCGGCGCCCAGCGTAAAGAAGCCCGTAAAGTGCACGGGGCGATTGGGGGCGACCTTGATCGCCTGCATGCTGATGCCCTTTTCGGTCATACGCCTGATCAAGCGCTCACCGTGCTTGCCGTCAAAAGCCTTCTCGTCGTTAAAGATCTGGTAGGCACGCTGACGGCGCGAGGCAACCGGCGTATCGGCACCTCGGTTCTGCTCGATCCAAGCCTGGATGATTGCGATTTCCTCGGCAATCTTGCGGTTGGACATCTCGTTGTGCTGAGTGCGCTGCGGAGCCTTTTTGCCGTCCTTGCCCTCGACCTTTACGATCTGTGTCTGCTGCTCCTTGATCTTAGAGAGCGCCGTAGGCGTAGGGACAACCTTGAACAGCTGCCTGCCTAAAACGCGGGCAAGGGCAAGCGCCGAGACCTCGCCGTGGGCGGCCGACTCGGGCTGCTGGGCAGCAGTATCTACTGCGGCAGACTCCGGCTTCTTCTGAGACTTGCGCTTAGAATCGCCTTGGGGATTGCGCTCGCGCTTCGGCATAGACGCCTGCTTCTGCGGACGATCGGACTTGCTCTCCTTCGCTGACTGGCGCTTAGGCTGCCCCGAAGAAACCTCGGCCTTCGCATCCTCGTTCTGCGGCGTGGTCTTCTCGGTTGCAGTCTCGGCATGGGAACTGCGGCCCCCACGATGGCGACGGCGGCGAGGCTTGCTCGACGCGCCCTGCTCCGTCTGCTCATCAGTAGGCTGCTGGCCCTTGGCCTCGGCATCAACCTCAAGCTGCGGCTCAACAGGCTTTTGCTCGCGAGCCACCGGCTCAACGGCCTTCTCGTCCTTCTCGCCCTGAGTGGTCGAAGCCGGTTCGCTCTTCTCCTGACGCCTTACGGGATACGCGCGCCCCTCAAAACCACGTCCGGGACGGCATGAACCCGGAGCCTTCTTGGCCGGTTCATCGGACGCGTCAGCAGCCTCGACGGAATCCTGGACCTCGCATGCGGCACCTCGCTGCTCGGCCTTAAAGTGGGCACCGCGGCGACGCTTGGGCTCCTGGATCTCAGCATGCTCTTGAGCGAGAGTCGGCTCCTGCATCCCGACGGGCTTTTCCTCGACGGCCTCAGCATCCGTCTCACCCTTTTGAGCAACGGCGCGACGGAAGCGCTCCTGCTGGGCGCGGCGCTGCGCATCGCGCTTGCCACCCCCACCAAAACCGCCGCGTCCTGCCTTGGCCGTAAAGGCACGCACGACGTTCTCATCGAGCAACTCATCGGTATCGACATGCTCGCGCGGAGCAACTTCTTCCACAGCAGGCACGTCAGCAGAATCCTCGACGACAAAGTCTTCGACGGACTCGGTAGGTTGTTCCTGGACATCGCTGATCTCGGCATTGATGGTATAGAACGCCGGGCGCCCGTTAATGCCGCTACCCTCGATCTTTGTCACGATTTTTGCCGCGATAAGCTCATCGCGCATCGCCTTGGTGTCACATTCCTTATCGACGGAGCGGAAAATCTGCGCCAGCGCACTCGACTTAATCTTGAGCGCCTTGCGGCAGAGCAGGTCGTAGGCAACCAGCTTGGCACGCTCGGCAGAAAGCGACGTCTGGCTGCTCAGACGTTCAGCCAGGGCATCGACATTATTTTGGTTATCGGAATATACCGTCTTGGCCACGGGGCCCCTTTCATATGTACACATATACGTCTATATGGTACAACGCACGCCCTTATCCACGCAAAACATCTGCGAGAACACTCGAGCGTCACCAGCTTTTGCATGAAAAAAAGACCGAGCCCGCGAAGTCGCGGATCCGGTCTTTCCGAGTCATATAGATGTGACGTTCAACGCGTCAGGTCGACTAAGCCTTGGCGGCCTCGGCGTCGACAGGAGCCTCGGCAGCAGCAGCGCGGCCATACTCGGCCTTGCCCATCTCGGACCACTCGGGCTCCTCGTCGGGCATGGAACCGGCCTCCTTGCCGAAGAACTCCTTGAGGCAGTTAACGGCAACGATGAGGCCCAGGACCATCAGCAGGACGGCGAAGACAAGCTGCAGGCCCTTGGTGGCGGCGACGGAGACGGCGGCCGTGGTGGCGGTAGCCGGGATGGTGCCGAAGAAGCCGTAAGCCTGGACAGCGGCCATGCAGCCCATGGCGCTCTGGACCAGCGAGGTGAAGGTGCAGCAGAGCAGGAAGGCGACGGGCACATAGAGCATCCAGCCCTTGCGGCCGGTGCACTTGCAGAACACGGCGAGGGTGATCATGGTCATGCCGCCGAGCAGCTGGTTGGAAGCACCAAAGAGCGGCCAGATGTTGGCATAGCCACCAAAAGCGAGGGCGAGACCGGGAAGCAGGGTAACGACCGTGGCGAACCAGGGGTTGCCGAGGACCTTCATGTAGCCGGCCTTGGACTCGATGGCCAGGGCATCGTTGGTCTGGGCAAAGAACTCGGAGAACGAAGTGCGGGCGATGCGGGCGACGGCGTCGAGCGAGGTCAGGGCCAGAGCGGAAACATTCATGGTCATGAAGACGGTAGCGAGCGTGCCGTCAACACCGAAGGCCTGCATACCGCGGGAGATGCCAGCGGCGAAGATCTGGAACGGGGTGGAAGCGACACCGGCGTTGAGGGCGCCGGTACCGGCGGTGTTCATGTCGGAGAACATGATGCCGGCGACGATGATGGCAAGGATGCCGACGAAGGACTCGACGATCATGGCGCCGTAACCGACCTTGACGGCGTCCTGCTCCTTCTCGACCTGCTTAGAAGAGGTGCCGGAAGAAACGAGGCTGTGGAAACCGGAGAGAGCACCGCAAGCGACGGAGACGAACAGGACCGGGAACATCATGCCGGAGGCAGTGGAGAAGCCGGTGAAGACCGGAGCGGTGATAGTGGCCTGACCGTTGACGCCCAGGACGACGATGCCGAGGACAGCGCAGACGATCATGACGATCATCATGATGGAAGTGAGGTAGTCACGCGGGGTCTTGAGCATCTGGATGGGCATAGCGCCAGCGAAGACCAGGTAGACCATGACGACGGCGAACCACTGGAACTTATCCAGGTAGACCGGGAACTGCATACCGACGGCGAACATGAGAACCATGAGGACAACGCCGGTGACGAACTCGGCAGCGCCGGTGAGGTTGAACTTCTTCTGGGCCCAACCAAAGGCGATAGCGACGAAGGTGAACAGGATGGAGATGGTACCAGCGCAGCCGGCGGCATAGGACTTGGTGAAGTCGATGGCACCGGTAGCAGCACCAGAAGCGTCAACGGCCGGGGTGAACATGAACGTCTTGCAGACCATGTCGGTGAAGGCGGCGATGACGATGATGCAGAACAGCCAGCAGAACAGCAGGAACAGGCGACGGCCGGTCTTGCCGATGTACTTCTCGATGAGCTGAGCGAGCGACTTGCCGTTGTTCTTCATCGAAGCGTACAGGGCACCAAAGTCGTGGACGGCGCCAAAAAAGATGCCGCCGACGAGAACCCAAAGCACAACGGGCAGCCAGCCAAAGGCCATGGCGACGATCGTACCCGTGACAGGGCCGGCACCGCAGATCGAGCTAAACTGGTGCGAAAACGCGGTGAAGGCAGAGACAGGCGAGAAGCTCTTGCCGTCCTTCATGCGTTTGGCCGGCGTGAGGGCCTCTTTGTCAACACCCCACTTGTTGGCCAGCCAGCGGCCATAGCCCAGATAGCCGCAGGCGAGCACCGCCGCGGTCACAACCATGAGCAAAACTCCGTTCATGTCATTTCCTCCTCTAAAAAGAACTTCTCAGACATAAAAAATGAGGGCCGTCGGTTGCGCTCGACGGCCCTCATCTTCATCAGCCGCCCGTTATCGTACGGGCTAGCTGTATGTGCTAACCCGCATCAGATAATTACTACGCTGATAATGTTTAGCTGATGCGTGAACATGTCTAAGAAATCCTCTTCAATCATGATGCGAACGATCCGTGCGTGTTCACATCCCCCAGTGGTTGAAAAGGAGTATGAAACTTTAGTTACCTAAAGTCAACGCAAATTTGTAATGAATTTTCAACTTTTTTGGATTTCTCGGTATAAAACGCCACTGACCTCGGACTTTACCCCACGACAGTTTTTGCATGAGAGATGCCCCTGAGAGCCGCGGGAGCCGGGCGGCGCATATGAACTTTCCTGCTCTACAGTCCTGCGCAAGACGGAAAGCACATTAAGTGCTTTCCTTTGCGTGCGGAGCTCGCGATAAAGTTCATATGCGCCGCCCGGCTCCCGCGGCTCTCAGGGGCTCTCATCCCAAATGCGGAGCAAAGCTCCGCACGCCAGCTTTTTCTTTCAGCTAAAGAACGCCGGAAATTCGACGCTGGCTTGTTAACCTTGCTGGACGTTGTCGGCGCCAAACCAGCCCAGAAGCTATATCGATACAGAAAGGTCCCCGGACGGAGGGGCCGGATATAAGGTTTATCGCGAGTTCCGCACGCAAAGAAGGCCACTTAATGTGGCCTTCGTCTTGCGCAGGACTGTAGAGCAGGAAACCTTATATCCGGCCCCTCCGTCCGGGGACCGCGCCGTACCAGCTACAGCGTCATGTTCGGATCGGCGTCGACATCGAACGGCGAGATTTCACCTCGGTCGAATTTACGGCGAGCGACCTCCGCGATCATGGCTGCGTTATCGGTACAGGCAGACAAGGGCGGCACCGTTACGCGAATCCCCTGACGCCCAAGCTTCTTGATCATCATCTCGCGCAGATGCGGGTTGGCCGAGACGCCGCCACCGATGCAGTATTCCTTGCATCCGGTAGCGTGCAGTGCGTTTTTGGCCTTCTTGTACTGCACGTCAAAGACAGCCGCCTCAAACGAAGCTGCCAGATCGGGCAGGTGAATCGTGCGCCCGGCCTTGGTCTCCTGTTCAATGTAGAGCGTCACAGCCGTCTTGAGGCCCGAAAGCGAGAAGCGGTAGTCCCCCCTGCTGTTAAGCGCACGGGGGAAATCGATCGCCTTGGGGTTGCCCGTCTCGGCCAGCTTGGAAATGATGGGGCCACCGGGATAGCCCAGACCCAACGCCTTGGCTACCTTGTCGAAGGCCTCGCCCACAGCATCGTCGAGTGTCTCACCGAGCACCTCGTAGTCGCCCCATGCCTTCACGTGCACGAGCATGGTGTGCCCGCCCGAGACAAGCGTGAAGATGAACGGCGGCTTGAGGTCGGGCTGCGCCAGCAGGTTGGCAAACAGGTGCCCCTCCAGATGGTTGACGCACACGAGCGGCTTGCCAGCAGCGTAGGCAAAGCCCTTGGCGAAGGCGACGCCAACCACGAGCGCGCCCACCAGGCCCGGACCCTGCGTCACGCCCACGGCGGCAAGCTCACTTGGTGCAATGGCTCCGCCCGTAAGGCCCAGCGATGCTGCGGCATCCTCGAGCGCCGCATCCACGACACTCACAATCACCTCAACGTGCTTGCGCGAGGCGATCTCGGGCACCACGCCGCCAAAGCGGGCGTGAAAATCAATCTGTGTCGACACCTGGTTGGCCAGCATATTGCCATCTGCATCGATTATCGCCACGGCCGTCTCGTCGCAGGAACTCTCGATAGCGAGCACTAGGTGGCGGCGCTCAATTTCGGCGCGTTCCTCGACGGTGCGCTCGGGTGCAGGTAGCGGCCATACACGCTGCTCAGCCGCCGTCGGCTCGGGCGAAGCGTTGTCGACCGGGAGCACCAAGGGCAGCGGCGCCGTCATGACGATGGCATCTTTGCCAACACCGTAGTAACCGCGGCGCCGTCCTGCCTCGGTAAAGCCCAGAGCGTTATAAAGCGCGATCGCTCCCTCGTTGCCGTCCTCGACCTCGAGCGAAGCCGTGGTGCAGCCGAGCATCTGGGCATCATAGCTCACATGCGACAGCAGCTTGCGGGCAATGCCCTCACGGCGATGTGCCGGGTCGACGGCGACATCCAGAATCTGCACATCACCGTCCACGACCATACCGCCGGCAAGGCCCAGCAGCTTGCCGTCGTCGTGTGCCACCCACCAACTACGCGGCGCAGCGACGTCCTCGCCCAGTTCGGACAGGAACATGCCCGGCGTCCACGCCTCGTGTCCGGCACCTTCAAAGCAGGCAGCCTCCAGCGCGCTCGCGCCCTCGGCATCCGCCGCGCCCATGGGACGGAACTGCAGATGACGACCGGCGAGCTCATCGGCAACACCCGTAATTTCGCTCTGCGCACTCTCGGCAAGACCAAGACGCTTGCGCTCGTTTTCCTCGGCATCCGAAAGGCGCGTGTAAATCGGCAAGACGCGGGCCGGATCGCCGTCACCCGCAGCGTGCGCGAGCAGCAAGCCCTCGCCCGAAGGCCACCACAGGTCGCGCTCCACGCAGCGGGCGGTCTCGTCCTCGCCCAGCAGCTTGCCATAGCGCACGAGACCGTCACCGGTCAGCTGAACCTGGTCCCAGTCCGCTGCTTGGCGCCACTCATCGAGCGCAACGGCGGCCTTGACCACGTGTTCGCGCTCAAATTGACGCTCGGGACCCTCATCGACCAGCATATACAGCGCCGGATATACCTCACCGCGCATAGCATCGGCCAAGATACCAAGCTTGCCGCGCACGCCAGCCTTCCACGCCGTCCAAGCGCAAGCGTCGAGCGTCGACACGCCCAGCAGCGGAACATTGGCACCACGCGCGAGGCCCTTGGCAGTGGAGATGCCGATACGCACACCCGTAAACGACCCCGGGCCGCGGCCGACCACATAGCAACCAACATCGCTGCGATCCAGACCGGCTTGAGCCAGCACGCCATCAACGGTATTCACGAGCTCAACGTTGGCGTGACGGCGACACATGTGGTCGCCACTCACGAGCTTCGTCTCGCCCGTCTGCCCATCAATCCAGCTTGCCGCGCAGGCAAGCATGTCGGTCGAGGTATCGAGCGCCACCACCAGCGCGTTGTCGTTATGCAAGCTCATCTTGTACAGCCCTATCAATCAAATGGGAAAGCTCCATTGCGCGGTCACCGTGCGCCTCAAGCGTTATCGTTCGCACATCGCTGTCGCCC
>NZ_JBDMHA010000079.1:0-7833 GCF_039752985.1 Collinsella aerofaciens | reverse complement strand
CTTCCGCACCAACGATAAGGGAGACATCGAGGTTGCCGACATGCGCATGAACGGCTCGTGCGCAGGCGGTACCGGTGCATTTATCGACGAGATGGCAAAGCTCATGGGGGTCGGCACCGAATCGGGCGAGTTCGAGCAGCTCGCAAGCCGGGGAACGACCGTCCACGAGGTCTCGGGCCGCTGCGGCGTGTACGCAAAGACCGATATCCAGCCGCTGCTCAACGAGGGCATTCCTACCACCGACCTGGCGCTTTCGGCGCTTCACGCGGTCGCCCGCCAAACGATCGGCGGTCTGGCCCAGGGTATCGACATCGAGCCGCCGGTAATCTTCGAGGGCGGTACGCTCGCCTACAACCCCATGCTGGTCCGCGTGTTCCGGGAGCAACTGAATCTATCGGACGATCAGGTTATCGTCCCGCGCGATCCGCAGATCATGGTCGCGCGCGGTGCCGCCCTGTCGCTGACCGACATGTTCGCATCGTCCCAACCGATCGACCTTCCCGACGCTTTTGTCCGGCTGGATAAGCTCGAGACGGTCGCGCCCGCAAGCGGGGAGGGACGTCTTGCCCAGCCCTTTTTTGCCACACCTGCCGAGCAGGCGGATTTTACGGCACGCCATGGCAAAGAGACGCCGGCAAAGGGTCCGGATGCGTATGCGCCCGGAGAGACGGTGCGTGTGGCGCTCGGTATCGATTCGGGGAGCACGACGACCAAGTTCGCCCTGGTCGATGAGGCGGGTGAGCTTGTCGATTCGTTCTACGCGTCTAATAACGGCAGACCGCTCGACGTCGCCCAACAGGGTCTTGTCAGCTTGAAGAACCGCTGGGAGACAGCGGGAGTCACGCTTGCGATCGATGCCGTGGGCACCACGGGATACGGCGAGGAGCTTTTCGCGCGCGCGTTCCACGCCGACTACCATACGGTCGAGACGGTCGCGCACGCCCGCGCCGCGTGCGCATGCGTTCCCGATGCGACCTTCGTGCTCGACATCGGCGGACAGGATATGAAGGCCATCTGGCTCAACCACGGCGTGCTGACCGATATCGTCGTCAACGAGGCGTGCTCTGCGGGCTGCGGCTCGTTCCTCGAGGGTTTTGCCAAAAACCTCGGAATAGCCGTTGAGGATATCGCGACCGAGGCATTTTCGTCCAAAGCCCCCGCCGTTCTCGGCAGCCGCTGCACGGTGTTCATGAACAGCAGCGTCGTTTCCGAGCAGCGGCGCGGTAAGGGTCCGGGCGACATCATGGCCGGTCTCTGCCGTTCGATTATCGAGAACGTGTTCACCAAGGTCATTCGCGTTTCAAATCTCAACCGTCTGGGCGACAAAGTCGTCGTCCAGGGCGGCACGTTCCGAAACGACGCGGTGCTGCGCGCATTCGAGCAGTATCTGGGCAAACCCGTCACGCGTGCGCCCCACCCGGGGCTGATGGGCGCTATCGGTATCGCCCTGCTCGCGCGCGAGGAATGCCGCAAGGGCGACGCCGGCACGTCGTTTATCGGGCTCGATGCCGTGGAGCGCTTCGAGCATCGCGAGTTCGGCGGCGTTACCTGCCGTCGGTGCAACAACCGCTGCCAGCGCGCGGTCGTGGCATTTGGCGACGGCTCGCTTTACGTCACGGGCAATCGCTGCCCGCGCGGCGGCGCCATCTCATGGGATGAGCTCGTGCGCGAGGTTCCCGCGGCGGAGGAGCTGCGTCCGCAGGGTGCTTGCGAGGCACAGGCACCCGGCACGGGGCGCGACCGGACCGCGGCTGCCCCCAATCTCTTTGTCGACCGCGAGAAGCTGCTGTTCGAGTCGTACCCCACGGTTCCCGTCAGCGGGGGGCGCGATGTCACGATCGGCATTCCCCGTGTGCTCGAGTTCTGGGACACCATGCCGTTCTGGTCGACGTTCTTCAGCACGCTCGGCTTTAAGGTGCGCGTCTCGGGACGCAGCACCAAGGCGATGTACGAGCGCGGTCTGGCGCACGTCACATCCGACACCGTGTGCTTCCCGGCCAAGCTCGTCCACGGGCACATCCGCAATCTCGTCGACGCCGGCGTCGACCGCATCTTCATGCCCGTCATCACGACGGTGCCCACCGAAAACACCGCCTCTACCAGCGAGTGGATGTGCGCCGTCGTAAAGGGATACCCCTACGTGATGCGCAATTCCGATAACCCGGAGGAGCGTTTCGGCGTTCCGTTCGATACGCCGCTGTTCCACTGGTACGACGAGGGCGACCGAAACCGCCAGCTCAAGGCGTGGTGCAAGGAGACCTTCGATATCGATGCCGACCTGGTTGCCAAGGCGACCGAGCAGGCGGACCGCGCGCAGGAGACGTTTGAGAACCAGCTGCAGCTGCGCGGCAGGCAGGTGCTCGAGAACGTGCACGAGGACGGCGGCTACGCGGTGGTGATCGCTTCGCGCCCGTACCACAACGACCCGCTGGTCAACCACGGGCTGCCCAAGCTCTTCTCTGAGCGCGGCATCCCCGTGCTGACGCCCGATGCGGTGCCGGGGGTCTGCAACGTCGATCTTTCCAACAGCCGCATCGACATCGTGAACAACTACCATGCGCGCATGCTGTCGTGCGCGGTCATCGTCGCATCGACGCCCGAGCTCGAGCTCGTGCAGATGGGCAGCTTCGGCTGCGGCCACGATGCGTATCTCACCGACGAGATCGCGCGCATGATGGGCGAGATGGGCTCCAAGGTTCCGATGATGATCAAGCTCGATGAGAGCGACGTCGCCGGTCCCATGGGCATTCGCGTGCGTTCGTTTATCGAGTCGGTCAACCGTCGTCGCGCGGAGGAGCGTGCCGAGGGCGCCCGGGTGCACGCGGTCCATCCGCTCGACGACCCGTATAAGGTCAAGTACACCAAGCGCGACCGGCACGACAAGATCGCGCTGGTCCCCAACACCTCCCATGCGTTCTGCAGGCTCATGACCGCGGCGATGCGCAATCAGGGCGTGCGCGCCGAGGCCCTTGATATCGGGCGCGAGGATGCCATCCGCCTGGGCAAACGCTATGTGCACAACGACATCTGCTTCCCCGCGCAAATCGTGATCGGCGAGGCGCTCGCGGCACTCGAGAGCGGTAAGTACGACCCGCACGACGTCGCCGTGGTGACTGGCAAGTATATCGGCGACTGCCGCCTGACGCACTACATGCCCCTGCTGCGCCGCGCGCTCGACGACGCGGGATACGACTATGTCCCGGTGCTCACCAACGACGACGTCGATGCCCACAATGCGCATCCGGGCTTCAAGCTCGGCCTTGGCCCGAGCATCCAGATCGCCTACGGTCTTCCCATGATCGATGCCCTCGAGGCCATGCTTAGGCGCATCCGTCCCTACGAGCTCGAGAAGGGCGCGGCGGACGCTGCGTTCGACCGCGCGCTCGATGAGGTTATCGAGGGCATGGAGCGCTCCGGGCTGAGAGGCCAGGCGACGGGCTTCAAACGCGCGCTTGCGATCATGGACGCCGTTCCGTACGACCGCTCGAACCCGCATCCGACCGTTCTCATCGTGGGCGAGTACCTGCTCAATTTCCATCTCGGCGCCAACCACGAGATCGAGCGCTACCTCGAGGACAACGGGCTCGAGGTCATCGAGGCGCGCATGACCGACGTGATCCGCAAGACCTATTTCTACAAGCATGCGCAGTCGCGCGAGTTCCACGTCGACCTGTCGCTGCCCGAAAAGGCCTGGTACGCCACGGCGGACAACCTGTTCGAGCTCGCGCACGACCGTTGCGACCGCCTGGGCGCGGCGAGCCCGCTCTACGAGCCGCCGACGCGCATGCCCGAGCTCGTGCGCGCGAGCGATAAGATCCTGCACCATACGTTCGATGCGGGCGAGGGCGTGCTGATTCCGGCGGAGATTCTCGAGCACGCCAAGCGCGGCTGCCGCAACTTCGTGATCCTGCAGCCGTTCGGGTGTCTGCCCAACCATGTCGTGGGGCGCGGGCTCATCCATGCGCTCAAGGAGCAGTATCCCACGGCGCAGTTCCTGCCGCTCGACTACGATCCCGACGTGAGCTTCGCCAACGTGGAGAACCGTCTTCAGATGCTCATCATGAACGCCAAGGCGCAGAGGTGCGGTGAGGCGCATGGCGAGACCGCGTAAGGACGCCGATGCGCCCGATGCACGCACCCGTATCATCGAGGCGTTTTGGGAGCTCATCGAGAACAACAGCATCTTCGAGCTGTCGGTTGGCGAGGTGACCCGCGCCGCCCAGTGCAATCGCGGAACGTTTTACTACTATTTTCACGATTTCGATGAACTCGTCGCCATCGCCATAGCCCAGCTGCTGCAGGATAACGAGCTCATCACCGATGCCCTCTGGCATTTTTCGAGCGAGGGCGACCTTTCGGCGTTCGACCGGCGCGACGTCCGCTGCCTGCTGCGGCGCATCGTCATCACCATGAGGGCGGGTGCCGCCGAGCAGGTCGTGCAGGGCATCCATACGATCATCATCGACCGCGTGAGAGAGATCGTCCACCCCGACGGAGAAGAGCTCAAGGCAGATTCGAGCTTTGCGGTGGGCTTTCTGGTCTCGGGCATCATGGGCTTTGTGATGGCGGTCGGCTTTGCCCGGGAGGGCGGCGAGGAGATAGACCTCGAGCAGCCGGGGGACAGCGCGTGCGCGTACCTGAGGGCGGTCGCCATGCAGACGGTGGAAACGGTCGCGCAAGTCGAGGGCGTCGATACATCCGAGCTGCTCGAACGCGTCTCCAAGGAGGCCGATGCCTATCGCGCATCGCGTGCGACGAGTCCCGACGTGGTGAAAGACGCCTAGGGTTTCTCTTGCGGGGCGCCTGTCGCGCATCGCGCGGTGAGTCCCGCGATGCGGTCATAACCTGCATTCATGTGAGCCGGGTTTATAGATATTCCTCCAGCTGTTAACATAGACAACCTGTGGGTAAAGAGACAAAAGCGCCGCCGACGGGCGGGCGTTTTGATTTCGATGAACTCATGTAAGGAAACGAGCATGTTAGATAGATTTACCGATCGAGCGCGCAAGGTCATGTCGATGGCCAAACAGGAGGCGCTCGATCTGCACTCAAATAAGGTGGGCACCGAGCACCTGCTGCTCGCACTCGCCAAGGAGGACGAGGGCATCGCTGCCGAGACGCTGCGCTCGCTTGATATCTCCTACGACGACATCATGGACACCCTCAAGGAGGTCCAGACCACGGTTCCCGAGCCCAGTGAGGAGACCGAGGCGGCCAAGCTCGCCTTTACGCCGCTCGTCATTAGCGTGATGGAGCGTTCATTCCGCGTGGCGCGTGAGAACAACCAGACCTACGTGTCGACCGAGCACCTGCTCATCGGTATCGTCGAAGAGGGCAACGGCATGGCCATGGACATCCTCATGCGCCTGGGTGTGTCGTCCGCCTCCATCAAAAAGGCTATCGAGAAACTCACCGCCAAGGACCAGGACAAGAAGCGTCCGCTCGCCGGCGCCGGTGCTGGTCGTCCCGGTGCGGGCCTGCCGTTCTTTAGCGGCTCGGATGCCTCTCAGCAAAAGGGGAGCGGCACCGACACGCTCAAGCAGTTCGCCACCAACCTCACTCAAAAGGCGCGCGACGGCGAGCTCGATCCCGTGATTGGCCGCGAAAAGGAAGTCCAGCGCATGATGGAGATCCTTTCGCGCCGCACCAAGAACAACCCGCTTATCCTGGGCGACCCCGGCGTGGGCAAGACGGCCATCGTCGAGGGCCTGGCGCAGCAGATCGCTGCCGGCAACGTGCCCGAGAATCTCATGAACCAGAACATCTGGACGCTCGACCTGCCGGGCCTCGTTGCGGGCGCCAAGTATCGCGGTGAGTTTGAGGAGCGCCTCAAGAACGTGATCCAGGAGGCCACCGAAGCTGACGACGTCATCCTGTTTATTGACGAGATGCACACCATCATCGGTGCCGGCTCTGCCGAGGGCTCCATCGACGCGAGCTCCATGCTCAAGCCCGTGCTCGCGCGCGGTGCCTTCCAGATTATCGGCGCCACCACGGCCGAGGAATTCCGCAAGTACCTCACCAAGGACCCGGCCTTCGAGCGTCGCTTCCAGACCATCGATGTCGAGGAGCCGAGCGTCGAGGACACGGTCAAGATCCTGACCGCGCTCAAGCCGCGCTACGAGGAGCACCACCATGTGCGCTATACGCAGGGTGCTATCGAGGCCGCCGCGAACCTCTCCGACCGCTACATCCAGGATCGCTTCCTGCCCGATAAGGCCATCGACCTCATTGACGAGGCCGGCGCCCGCGCCCGCATCGCCGCCAACCGCGCGCCCGAGCCGGTGCGCGAGGCCGAGCATCGCGTGGAGGAGCTTAAGGCCGCCGCGCAGGAGGCCACCGAGAGCGACGACATGAACAAGGCCGCCGAGATCACCGAGCAGCAAAAGGCTGCCGAGATTGAGCTCGCCGAGGCCAAGGCTGCCTGGACGACCGAGCTCGACGCCAGCCCGCTCACCATCGATGTCTCCCAGATTGCCGACATCGTGTCCGTGACCTCGGGCGTGCCGGTTTCCTCGCTCACCGAGAGCGAGAGCCGGCGCCTGCTGCAGACCGAAAGCGTGCTCAAGACGCGCATCATCGGCCAGGATGAGGCAGTCGAGGCCGTCGCCAAGGCCGTGCGCCGCAGCCGCTCGCCGCTCAAGGACCCGCGTCGTCCCGGTGGCAGCTTTATCTTCCTTGGTCCCACCGGCACAGGCAAGACCGAGCTCGCCAAGACGCTCGCCGAGTATCTCTTTGGCAGCAAGGACGCGCTCATCAGCTTCGATATGTCGGAGTTTGGCAGTGAGTTCGAGGTCTCCAAGCTCATCGGTAGCCCCCCGGGCTATGTGGGCCACGACGAGGGCGGCCAGCTCACCAAGGCTGTTCGCCGTCACCCGTACTCGGTCGTGCTGTTCGACGAGATCGAGAAGGCGCACCCCGACATCTTCAATATCCTGCTGCAGGTGTTGGAGGAGGGCCGTCTGACCGATAGCCAGGGCAAGACGGTCGACTTCCGCAATACGGTGATCATCATGACGTCAAACGTGGGCGCCCGCGAGATCGCGCAGGATGCGAGCGTTGGCTTTGGCACCACCGGCGAGCAGGGCCTCACCTCGAGTGAGATCCGCGGCCGCGCGATGGGCGAGCTCAAGCGCCTGTTCCGCCCCGAGCTGCTCAACCGTATCGACGACATCGTGGTGTTCCAGAAGCTCTCGGGCGAGAACCTGACCAAGATTGCGCACCTGCTGGTGGACGATCTGCGCCAGCGCCTGATCGCAAACGGCATGAACATCAAGCTTACCGATGCGGCCTACGACAAGATTGTGGCGGAGGGTACCGACCTCACCAACGGCGCGCGTCCGCTGCGTCGTGCCATCCAAAAGCTCATCGAGGATCCGCTGTCCGAGGAACTGCTGGCTGGCGAGTGGGGCGAGGGCGATACCGTCCTGTGCGACGTGGCCGATGGCAAGTTTGTCTTTAGCCGCGGCACGGGCGAGATCCCGGCACCGCGTCCGGCGGGCACGCTTGGTGGCGATACCGCCCCGGCGGTACCGCACACCGGCAACGCCGCGCCCGTGAGCGGCGGCGTGACCTCGGGCCCCGGCGGCATGATGCAAGCCGGTTCCGGCGCGCTGTAGGGCGTGGCGACAATTTGATACGCGCAATCGAGGCGCTCCGGAAAGGGCGCCTCGATTTGTAGAGCTGCGGAAGTTGTGACCGTTACGCTATACGGTCCACCGTTAGCCGATGATGCGAGGGCGCTCGGCGTTTTCGACTGGTTTATGCACGCAAAGTCTGGGAATATACAAGTCGCATGTCTTACTGTCTAACCAGTTGCGCCAAGGAGGCACC
>NZ_JBDMHA010000078.1:0-8054 GCF_039752985.1 Collinsella aerofaciens | reverse complement strand
GGCCTTGAGCTGCAGGACCTGGACGAGAAGAAGTCCCAGATCGCCCACGGCGAGACCGTCCGCGAGACCGCTACCATGATCTCCTTTATGGCCGACGTCATCGGCATCCGCGACGACATGTACATCGGCAAGGGCGACGCCTATATGGCCGAGGTCTCCGAGTCTGTCCAGCAGGCCTACGAGGACGGCGTTCTGGATCACCGTCCCACGCTCATCTCCTTGCAGTCCGATTCCGATCACCCCACGCAGTCCTCTGCCGACATGCTCTACCTCATCAACGAGTTTGGCGGCCTCGAGAACCTCAAGGGCAAGAAGGTTGCCGTCACCTGGGCCTATTCGCCCTCTTACGGCAAGCCGCTGTCCTGCCCGCAGTCGCTGATCAGCCTGCTGCCCCGCTTTGGCATGGACGTCACCCTGGCCCACCCCGAGGGCTACGACCTCATGCCCGAGGTCGTCGAGCGCGCCAAGGGCTATGCCGCCGAGTCCGGCACCACCTTTAAGCAGGTCAACACCATGGCCGAGGCCTTCGAGGGCGCCGACATCGTGATCCCCAAGAGCTGGGCTCCGTTTGCCGCAATGGAGAAGCGTACCAATCTGTACGCCGAGGGCGACGACGCCGGCATCGCTGCGCTCGAGAAGGAGCTGCTCGCCCAGAACGCCACCCATCAGGACTGGTGCTCCACGACCGAGCTCATGGAGAAGACTGCCAACGGCCAGGACACCATCTTTATGCACCCGCTGCCCGCCGACATCTCCGGTGTCTCCTGCGAGCACGGCGAGGTTAACGCCGACGTCTTCGACATGCACCGCGTGGGCATGTACAAGGAGGCCAGCTACAAGCCGTACGCCATCGCTGCAATGATATTCCTGCAGAAGGTTGCCGATCCCGCCGCTACCCTCAAGGCCCTCGACGAGCGCAACACCGCCCGTTGGCTCCAGGCTTAAAGCCGGGTTGAGGTAAGCCATGTAAAGGGGGCGCTCTGCCAACCGGCGGGGTGCCCCTTTTTTGCATCGCGGGCGTGCGGGATAAGCGCTTTCGATGTGGATGCCCGCGGCGCGAGTTATGGGTACGATGGTTTCAGGGGAGGTATCACCATGAAACTTGGATGCGTCATTATGGCTTCGGGCGAGGGCAAGCGGTTTGGCTCTAACAAGATGCTTGCCGATATCTATGGCGAGCCGCTGATTGCCCGGACCATCGATTCGGTTCCCCGGGGCTTTGACGTCGTGGTTTCGACGCGTTGGCCCGAGGTCGCTCAGATTTGCGAGGACAAGCATTGCCCGTGCGTGCTGCACGATGGCGAGCTGCGCAGTCAAAGCATTAAGGCCGGCCTTTCGTGGGGGGCAGAACGCAACTGGAAAGGTTGCCTCTTTTTGCCGGGCGACCAGCCGCTCGTGAGTTTGGATTCTTTTGAGGCTATGGTTCGTGCATTTGACGAGCGTGGCCGCAAACATCCGGCGCGTCTTGCGTGCAACGGTGAGCCTTCGAGTCCGGTGCTCTTTCCGGCGGAATTGTTCGATGCGCTCATACGTCTTGAGGGCAAGGACGGCGGCGGTTCGATCCTCAAGGACCGTACCGATGTGGTGCTGGTCGAGGCGCGTGCCTACGAGCTGTGGGACGTCGATACCGCCAAGGGGCAGCAACGCATAACGGAGCATATCGCCGCCTGCTCGTATTTTGATCGCGTGGCCAACTGTATTAATCAATAAGGAGCAACATGATCATCATCAAAAACGGCGCGCTCGTGACGCCCCAGGGGCTTCGCCGCGCCGATCTTGCCATGGAGGGCGACAAGATTGTGCGGATTGCCGCGGCGATTGAGCCGGGTGAGGACGATACCGTCCAGGACGCCACGGACTGTTGGGTGTTCCCGGGCTTTATCGATGGGCACACGCACATGCAGTGCTGGACCGGCATGGACTGGACGGCCGATAGCTTTGAGACCGGCACGCGTGCGGCTGCCTGCGGCGGTACGACGACCATCGTGGACTACGCGACGGCTGATCGCGGCGTGACCATGCCCGATGCCTTGGCCGAGTGGCATCGCCGTGCCGACGGAACCTGCACGGCCAACTACGCCTTTCATATGGCACTCGCCGAGTGGAATGAACGCAACCGCGCCGATCTTTCGGCTATGCGCGAGGCGGGCGTATCGTCGTTTAAGACCTACTTTGCCTACGATCATTTGCGCCTGGACGATGCCGAGACGCTCGAGGTGCTCGAGGAGCTCAAGCGTATTGGCGGCATACTGTGCGTGCATTGCGAGAACGGTACGCTGGTGAATGAGCTGCAGAAGCGCGTGTACGAGCAGGGGATTCATGGGCCCGAGGGGCATGCGCTCAGCCGCCCGGACGTGTGTGAGGCCGAAGCCGTGAGCCGCCTGCTGTATCTGGCGCACCTGGCCGGCGACGCCCCAGTCAACGTGGTGCACCTTTCGACCAAGTTGGGGCTCGAGGCCATTCGTGCGGCCAAGGCGCGCGGGCAGAAGAATATCTATGTCGAGACCTGCCCTCAGTATCTGATGCTCGACGACACCTGCTATCTGGAGCAGGGCGAGGACGGCTTTGCGGGCGCCAAGTACGTGATGAGCCCGCCGCTGCGCCATGCCGGCGACCGTGCCGCGCTGCGCGAGGCGCTTGTGGCCGGCGAGATCGATACGATTGCGACCGATCATTGCAGCTTTAACCTGCACGGGCAAAAGGACCGCGGGCGCGACGATTTCCGCGCGATTCCCAACGGCGGGCCCGGCGTGGAGCATCGTCCCGTCGCGATTGCCACGAGCTTTGAGGGACAGCTGGGACCCGAGGATCTGTGCCGCTTGATGAGCGAGAACCCGGCGCGCGTGTTTGGCATGTACCCGCGCAAGGGCTGTCTTGCCGAGGGCGCCGATGCCGATGTGTGCGTGTGGGATCCCAAAGCGCGCTGGACAATCAGTGCCGCGACACAGCATCAAGCTGTGGACTACACGCCGCTCGAGGGTTTTGGGGCACATGGCCGCGCCAAGGTCGTGTTTGTGAACGGCGTGCTGGTGGCACGCGACGGCGAGCCCACTGGAGCCCAACCCGGCCGCTACGTCCCCCGCTAGCAGCAAAGATGCCGTGTCCCCTCCTCAGTTGCGGTGAAATACGGACTGTTTGCGGCCGTCGGGCGGCCAAACAGTCCGTATTTCACCGCAACTGAGGAGATGGGGCCGGCTACTTGAGGCTGCTGGCGACGACGGGGTGGTCGAGAGCTGCCTCGAAGCGGTCGGCCATCGTGGGGTCGCTGAGCGTGTCGACTTGGTTGAGCATGATGCGGGCATTGTTGAGGTTCAGCATCCGCAGCTCGGCATTGAGCACCTGGGCGACGCGCTCTGGGGTGGCAGTGTCGGTGAGCTCGCAGCCGCAACGCTCGCAAAAGAGCTCGGGGCGGTGGACAACCTCGGCGACGGGTTTGCCCAGTCCCGAGGCGCCGACGACCCAGACAACGTTTGCCGTGGCGGCGGGAATTACCGGCTCCCAGGCGGCATGCGCCTTGAGCGGGAGTCGCTTGCTACCGTCTGCCTCGGCCAACACATAGTCAAAGCGCTGTGCCAGCTCGCCGAGTGGCTCGGCGGGGGCGGAGAGCTTGCCTGTCTCCGGGTCCAAGATGCCTGCCTGGCAGATGCCTCCGCGTGCAAGCCCCGCGCAGGCCTCGCAGGTGCAGCCTGGGGCGTGTGGGGCACCTGGCTTCCAAGGCGCGGCGTCCAGGCGACGATTCGACCCGTCCCATGGCACGCCGGCAACGGGAAGCATATGCGTGGTGGTGCAGAGGAGCACGCGGCCGCCAGCGCGCATGAGCTCAAGACCCAGCGTTTTGAGCAACGTCGACTTGCCGCCGCTGCCGATAATCGCGGTAATGCCCGGCTCGATCCTGAGCGCCGAGGCAAGATTGCCGCTAACCGTTTCCATCTGTTCACCGCCGTATAATACTGTGATAATAAATAATCATCAGAGTAGCGGTCGAACCGCTTTTGCTCTGCTCAAACCGTAGCACAGGGAGGTGCCCCGGGAATGCTCGTTTATGTTCGCGGCGCCGGCGATATCGCCACGGGTGTCGCCGCTCGCTTGGTGCGCGCCGGCGTGTCGGTCGTTATGGCCGATATCGCGGTTCCCACGTGCATCCGCCGCACAATCAGTTTTTGCGAGGCTATTCGCCTGGGCGAGGTCCAGGTCGAGGGCATTCGCGCTCGCTTGGCGCAGACGCCGGCAGAGGCGCTCGAGATTACCCAAGCGGGGGATGTTGCCGTCGTGGTGGACCCTCAGGCCAAGATGCTCGATGAGCTTAAACCCGCGGCTGTGGTCGACGCGATTCTGGCCAAGCGCAACCTGGGCACCACGCGCGACATGGCGCCTACCGTCATCGCCGTGGGGCCGGGCTTTACCGCGCCGGTCGATTGCGACGCCGTGGTCGAGACCATGCGCGGGCATTTCCTGGGCCGTGTCATTACCCAGGGTTCGCCCCAACCCAACACGGGCGTGCCGGGCATTATCGCTGGCTATGGCAGAGAGCGCGTTATCCACAGCCCCGCCGCCGGCGTGTTTCGGTCCGACCGCGCGATCGGCGACATCGTGAGCGCCGGAGACGTGATTGGCTACGCGGGCGATTCGCCCATGTGCACGCAGATCGATGGCTGTCTGCGCGGGCTTTTGGCGAACGGCGTGCAGGTGACTGAGGGCTTTAAATGCGCCGATGTCGATCCGCGCGGCGATGCCAGCTATATCAACTACATTTCGGACAAGGCGACGTCGGTCGGCGGCGGCGTGCTCGAGGCACTCGCTATGCTTACCGATATCTTTAGAGGATAGAAGGCGGCAATGGAAAAGCTCGATGCTGTGAATGCGGCGCTTGTCGCCCTGCGTGCTGGCGAGACGTGCGAGCTCGTGGTCGTGGCCGGCACGGCGGGGTCGTCGCCGCGCGGCGTGGGCGCCTGGATGGCCGTCTTTGCCGACGGTAGCCAGGCGGGCACCATCGGCGGCGGCAAGATCGAGCTTTTTGCGCTGGACGAGGCGCGAGAGCTGCTGGCCGCGGGGCAATCGCGTCTGGTCCGCTACACCATGGGCGGCGAGAACTCCGATACCGGTATGATCTGCGGCGGAGCCATCTGCCTGTGCTATCTGCATCTGGATGCGATCCAGGCACCGTTGTTCCAGGAAATTGCCGACGTCTTGACGTATCGACGTATCGGCGACTTCGTCATCGACTTTGAACCGTTTGTCATTCAGGCCCTGGAGGGCGATGTGGTCGAGTACCATGGCGAGGCATCGCGCCATACCATTGCCGGCTGCCCCGAGCTTTCGCTGGTGGAGGAGGGGAGTAAGGTCACCTACACCAACGCCGCCTCCGAAATTCCCGCGGCGCACATCGAGACGCTCTGCCCCGAGGGCCTGACCTATATCTTTGGCTGCGGCCACGTGGGCGCCGCGACGGCGCGGGTGCTCACGGCGGCGGGCTTTGCCGTCGTGGCGTGCGACGACCGCCCCGGCACGCTGACCCCCGATTGGGTGCCCGGTGTCTACGATCGTCGCTTGGTCGATTACAAGAACCTGAGCGAGCTGTGCCCCATCGGTCCGCGCGACCTGGTGGTCGTCGCCACGGCGGGTCACAAGTCCGATATCGACGTGGTGATTCAGGCCATGCGCGCCAAGCCTGCCTACCTGGGCTGTCTGGGCTCGCGCCGCAAGACGGCCTTTGTGCGTGCCCGCCTGGAGCAGGAAGGCTTTACGCAGGACCAGATCGGCGAGCTGCACCTTCCGATCGGCGTTGCCATCGAGGCCGAGGACCCCGAGGAGATCGCTATCTCCATCGCCGCCGAGATGATCCACCTGCGCCGCACCAAGCTCGTCCCCCGCAAGCGCTAATCGCATCCCCACCAATAAGTTGCGGTGAAATACGGATTGTTTAAGCCTGTTAGGCCGCCCAACAGTCCCTATTTCACCGCAACTGCTTGTTGGGACCCATTTGTGCGGGGGAGTTGTGGAGTTGTGCAGGCAGACGAGGTTTTTCTGGAAATACGCACCCAATGCGCGTATAGTACCGATTGTTTTGTCGGCTCCTGCTGCGTCGAGTCCAAACCGCGAAATGCCATGAGCGGCGCGGATGCAGTCAGGAGGCACGAGGACAACCCATCGTGGCCACGCCCCGTGCTTAAAACCCCAAGAAGGAGTGAACAATGGCAGAAGAGAAGTATGTGCCGCGTCTGAAGACCAAGTACAACAACGAGGTCAAGCAGCAGCTTCAGGATAAGTTCCAGTACGAGAACGTCATGATGATCCCCAAGTTTGAGAAGATCGTCGTGAACATGGGTGTCGGCGAGGCCGCTACCGATTCCAAGGCCATCGACGGTGCCGTGCGCGACCTGCGCGCCATCACCGGCCAGCAGCCGATGATCACCCGTGCCCGCAAGTCCATCGCTACCTTCCGCCTGCGCGCTGGTATGCCGATCGGCTGCAAGGTTACCCTGCGTGGCGACCGTATGTGGGAGTTCTTCGATCGTCTGACCTCCGTCGCGATCCCCCGTATCCGCGACTTCCGCGGCATCTCCGCCAAGAGCTTCGACGGCCGTGGTAACTTCTCCATGGGCGTCACCGAGCAGCTCATCTTCCCCGAGATCGACTTCGACTCCGTCGATCACCAGCGTGGTATGGACATCACTTTCGTGACCACCGCCAATACCGATGAGGAGGCCAAGGCCCTTCTGGACGCCTTCGGTTTCCCGTTCAAGAAATAGGTTCACCTGCCCTATAAGCGCCGTTCCCACAAGGGGGCGGCGCTTGGGGCGAACAATACTCTATGTGAGGAGGATATAAGTGGCTAAGACATCGATGATCGTCAAGTGCAATCGCAAGCAGAAGTTCTCTACTCGTGAGTACACGCGCTGCCAGCGCTGCGGCCGTCCGCACTCTGTGTACCGCAAGTTCGGCCTGTGCCGTGTCTGCTTCCGCGAGCTTGCACTCAAGGGCGAGCTTCCCGGCGTTAAGAAGGCCAGCTGGTAAGTCACTACCAGCGTTTCAAGCATCAGTTTGGAACAGGGAAAACGCGCTAAAAAGGCTTTGCCGTTAAGGGCGGCGAAGAACCAAGAGCACGTGTTCATCAAGAACGAAGGAGAATCTGTATGAACCTTACAGACCCGATCGCAGATATGCTTACGCGCATCCGTAACGCTAACTCTGTGAACAAGGCCACGGTCTCCATGCCGAGCAGCAAGAAGCTCGTCGAGATCGCTCGTGTTCTGCACGAGGAGGGCTACATCGAGGGCTACGATGTCGAGGACACCGTTCCCCAGAAGACTCTGCACATCACGCTTAAGTATGGTCCCAAGAAGGCTAAGGTCATCAACGGCATCCGCCGCATTTCCAAGCCGGGCCTGCGTAAGTACACCGGCGTTGCCGACATGCCCCGCGTCCGCGGTGGCCTTGGTACCGCCATTATTTCCACCAGCCATGGCGTCATGACCGACCGCGATGCTCGCAAGCACAACGTCGGCGGCGAGATCATCGCTTACGTCTGGTAATTCGCTCGGTAGGTAGAAGGAAAGGAGATCACCGTGTCTCGTATCGGTAATAAGCCTGTCCAGATTCCCGCCGGAGTCGAAGTGGCAGTCAACGGCAACAACGTTGTCGTCAAGGGCCCCAAGGGTCAGCTCGAGCTCGATGTCTTTGAGAAGCTCGCTATCAACGTCGAGGACAACGTCCTCACCGTTTCCCGTCCCGACGACGAGCGTGAGACCCGTGCCCGCCACGGCCTCACCCGCGCCCTCATCCACAACATGGTTGTTGGCGTTTCCGAGGGCTTCGAGAAGAAGCTTGAGCTCGCCGGCGTCGGTTACCGCGTGCAGCAGAAGGGCAAGAACCTCGAGTTCTCCCTGGGCTTCTCGCACCCCGTGATCGTCGAGGCTCCCGAGGGCATCACCTTCGAGGTTCCCGACAACACCCACGTGAACGTCAAGGGTATCAACAAGCAGCAGGTCGGTCAGATCGCCGCTGAGATCCGCGGCCATCGTCCTCCCGAGCCTTACAAGGGCAAGGGTATCCAC
>NZ_JBDMHA010000077.1:4565-8394 GCF_039752985.1 Collinsella aerofaciens | reverse complement strand
GGTCAAGGACCTCTGCGATAAATATTCAAGCTATGGTTTGTCTTTCGATAATTGGGTGCTCAAGTAATGTCTATTCAGGTCATGATGCAGATGCTCGGCCAGGGATTCTTGGTCAGTTTGCAGCTGTTTGTACTGACGCTGCTCGGGTCGATTCCGCTGGGAATTCCCGTGGCGTTTATGCGCATGAGCAAAATTGCGCCGCTCCGCTGGATTGCGCGCATCTATATCTCGGTTATGCGCGGCACGCCGCTCATGCTGCAGATGTTTGCCATCTACTTTGCCCCGTACTACGTGTTCGGCATTTCGCTCACGCCCGATTCCAAGTGGACGGCGTGCGTCGTAGCGTTCATCATCAACTACGCCGGTTACTTTGCCGAGATCTATCGCTCGGGCCTGCAGTCCATTCCGCGCGGTCAATACGAGGCCGCCGAGGTGCTGGGCTACTCGCGCCTGCAGACGTTTTTGTACATTGTGATGCCGCAGGTTGCCAAGCGTATTCTGCCGGCGATGGGCAACGAGATCATCACGCTGGTCAAGGACACGTCGCTGGCGTTTGCCATTGGCGTGGGCGAGATGTTCTCGACCGCCAAGGCCCTGGTTGCCTCGCAGGTGAGCATGGTACCGTTTGCGATTGCGGCGCTGATCTACTGGGTTTTCAACTTCGTGGTCGAGATGCTGTTGGGCGCCGCCGAAAAGAAGCTGGACTATTATCATGACTAACTCGGTAATGAATATATCGAACGCGCGTAAGGCGTTTGGCGGCAATGAGGTGCTCAAGGATATCTCGCTCGAGGTAAAGCGTGGCGAGGTCGTGGCGATTATCGGGCCTTCGGGTGGCGGCAAGTCCACGCTGCTGCGGTGTGCCACGCTGCTCGAGACACTCGACGGAGGCTCGCTCTCGTTTGGTGACCTTGCCGTTGCGACGGATGCGGGTTCGGGCGCGGTCTATGCGAAGGGCGATGTGCCCAAGCAGGCGCGCTCGCGATTCGGCCTGGTGTTCCAAAATTACAACCTGTTCCCGCACTATACCGTGATGAAAAACATCATCGACGCGCCGATCCGCGTGCTTAAGCGCCCGCGCGAGCAGGCGGAAGCTCGTGCGCATGAATTGATTGCTCAGATGGGGCTTGTGGGCAACGAGAACAAGGTTCCGTGTGAGCTTTCGGGCGGTCAGCAACAGCGTGTGAGTATCGCCCGCGCCTTGGCGCTCGACCCGGAGATCCTGTTCTTTGACGAGCCGACCTCGGCGCTCGATCCCGAGCTGACGGCCGAGGTGCTGCGTGTCATTAAAGACCTTGCCGCGCAGAATATGACGATGGTGATTGTGACCCACGCAATGCAGTTTGCGCGCGATGTTGCCGACCGCGTGGTCTTTATGGATGGCGGCCGCATTGTCGAGGAGGGTCCTGCCGAGCAGGTCATCGACCATCCGCGTGAGCAGCGCACCCGTGAGTTCTTGAGCCGTATCGAGGGATAGGCTCAGGTATTTACTCAACTATTAATTAAGGCGAAGCCGCCGCAGGTCTTACGGTCTGTGGCGGCTTTTTGTTTGCATCGACGGGGTTCAATAATCGCCTCACAAGCTTGTCTCTTCCTCTCGCCGCCTGTATTCATACGTGCGCCGAAAGGTATGCATGGACGGTCGCCCGTGAGGGTAGGGTGGTGGCATAGGACATTTGGAGGGTGAGTCGGCTCGGCTGCCGACCATGCTGCTCCCGGGATGGCACCGACCGCGAACTCTCCCCGTTGGCGTCGCGCATCGCGCGCGACCCTGCAAGGAGGTCATCATGGGTGCTCCCAAGACCGGCAACGTAAGGAACGTGGTGCTCGTAGGCCAAGGCGGGGTGGGCAAGACTTCGCTCGCCGAGGCCATGCTCCACCTTTCCGGCAAGACCGCCCGCCTGGGCGGCCACGACGGCACCAAGCCCACGCTCGACTATGACCCCGAAGAGGTCAAGCGTTCATTCTCCATCTCGACGACCATCGCGCCGATCGACTGGAAGGGCGCGCGCATCAATGTGCTCGATGCCCCGTGCTACCCCGATTTTATCGGCGATGCCTTTGCCGCGATGAGCGTCTGCGAGACGGCTCTGTTTGTGGTCGACGCCGAGGCCGGCCCGCAGCCTACGACGGTTAAGCTCTGGTATGCCGCCGAGGACCTGCGCCTGGCGCGTGCGGTGTTCGTAAACCGCCTGTCGCGCTCCGAGGCCAGCTTTGCGACCACGATGGACCTGCTGCAAGAGCGCTTTGGCACGCGCCTGGGCGCCGTGACCCTTCCCTGGGGCGAGGGCGAGGACTTTGACGGCATCATCGACCTGGTGCGCATGAAGGCGCGCCATTGCAACGGCACCGAAGCCGTTGAGTCGGAGATTCCCGAGGAGTATCGTGCCCAGGCCGAGGAAGCCCATGACCATCTGTGCGAGCTGGTGGCCGAGGCTGACGACGAACTGATGATGAAGTACTTGGAAGGCGAGGAGACGCTGACGCAGGAGGAGCTTGAAGGCCTGCTGTCGAAGGCGATCGCCGAGCGCATCTTTGTGCCGGTCTTTGCGGGCGATTGCATTAAGGAGCAGGGCGTCAACTCGCTGATGGACGACATCGCCACATACTTCCCGGCGCCGACCGACTACGGCGAGATGCCGCTTATCGACGGCGATTCGCTCAAGATTTCAAGCGACGATGATCGTCCGGTGGCGTTTGTGTTTAAGACCCTGGCCGATCCGCAGCAGGGTCGCATCAGCTTTATTAAGGTGCTGACGGGTACGCTTGAGCCGGGCCTTGAGCTGGTCAACGCGCGCACGCGCAAGGGCGACCGTCTGGCTCACCTGTATGTGATGTGCGGCCGCGACATGACCGAGGTCGGTCACGCCTATGCCGGCGACATTATCGTGGCACCCAAGCTGGCGGCCGAGACGGGCGATACGCTCTCGATTACCGGCAAGGTCGAGGCTGCGGCGTTTAAGTTCCCCAACTCGCAGTACCGCATTGCCATCGAGGCCGAGAATCGCGGGGACGAAGAGAAGCTCTACACGTTTATCGAGAAGGCCTGCAAGGCCGATCCGACCATGAGCATCGATCGTGACGAGGAGACCGGCCAGACCATTATCTCCGCCGTGGGTGAGGCGCAGGTTTCGGTGCTGCTCAACCGTTTGGAGGACCGTACCAAGGTCGTGGCCAAGAGCGTGCCGATCCGCATTCCGTATCGCGAGACCATCCGCCGCACGGCGAGCGCCCAGGGCCGCCACAAGAAGCAGACCGGTGGTGCCGGTCAGTACGGCGACTGCTGGCTGCGCGTGGAGCCGCTTATTGGGCCCGACGGCACGAGCGACGGCTACGAGTTTGTGGATGAGGTCGTAGGCGGCCGCATTCCGCGCTCGCTGATTCCCGCCGTGGACAAGGGCGTCCAGGAGACCATGAAGGACGGCATCATTGCCGGCTACCCGCTCACGGGCATTCGCGTGGCTGTGTACGACGGCTCGTATCACAGCGTCGACTCCAACGAAATGGCCTTCCGCGCGGCGGCCCGCATCGGCCTGCGCAAGGCGTGCGCCGACGCCGATCCGGTGGTGCTGGAGCCCATCGAGGAGGTCACGGTGACCATCCCCGAGAGCTATGCCGGCGCCGTGATGGGCGACATCTCCGCCTCGCGCGGCCGCGTGACCGGCATGGAGACCGACGAGCGCGGCGATACCGTGGTCATTGCCCAGGCGCCTCTTGCCGAGCTGACGGATTACTCGACACGCCTGCGTTCCATCACGCGCGGCACGGGCGACTTTACCATGAAGCCGGCTGGCTATGAGCAGGTGCCCTACGACGTTCAGGCCAAGCT
>NZ_JBDMHA010000077.1:0-4415 GCF_039752985.1 Collinsella aerofaciens | reverse complement strand
GGCTAGTTCCCCGAGGCCTGGTTGCGGCCGGTGACGTAGTCGATCTGCACGTGCGGCTGCAGGTTGTAGCAATATACGTGGAAGCAGAGGGTCTTGCCGTGGTCCTCGACCGATTGCGCCTCAAGGCGCACGCCACGGCAGACAAGTTCCTCTTCGTTATACATGGGCGTGACGCGGTAGAGCACATGGTTGCCCGTGTCGCGGATGTAGCCGAGAATCTGCTCCTCAAACGGCAGCATGCCCGTTTCGTTGAGATAGCGCGTGCCGGTGAGGAGATTTTTGCGGTTGGCGTTTTCGCCGCAGAGCGACCAGGCGATAAGGTGGCAGCGGTTGTAGAGGCTCTGGCCCGGAATAAAGTCGTAGCGCTGCTGATGCCAACCGGCAGGATGGATACGCGAGATATCGCCGCGCTCGCCTTGACCGAGTGATTCGGGGCCCACGCAGGCGAGTGCTTTGCGGGTGCGGCCCAGGCTGTCGAGCTTGGAGAACTTCTTAAAGCAGCCCTCTTCTGTAGCGCGCTCGTATTCATCGAGCGTGAATGATGGTGTGCCGAGCGGGTGCGTGCTGTCGGCGCGAAGGGCAACGTAGGGGTTGCCGGCGTAGTCGGGAATGCTGCTGAGATAAACACCGCGGGCGCGGTTGAGGTTGGGGTTTTCCACCTCGTCGATGGGGGCGGTGGAGCTGTCCTCGGCAACGTTATCGTTGGTGTTGGTCGCGGCGGATTCAGGGCCATCGCCAGAGTCTTGGCTATTTTGAGAGTCCGAGGAACTCGCTGTTCCCGATTCGAGCCGGGCGACCAGGTCCGCCTCGTCGTCGGTGCGGCTGGGGCTCTCGTTTTGTTTTTCGGCCAGAGCCGCCGCCTGTTCATCGCTTTGCGGCGACAGCAGCTTGGGAGCTCCGTCGAGCGATCCCGTAAACAGCGCAAACCCCAGCACCACGGCGGTGCCGATGGAAAGTACTTGCTTGTAGGTGGACTTGCGCGACATTGAGGCTCCTGGATGGACGGTTGGGAATCTACCAGTCTAGCAGGTGCCGGCAGGGGCCGTTCTGTCGAACAAATACTCAAGATTTGGGATAGACGCTACTGATTCATTTGTCCCGCGGTCTAGATCGAGGTGGAGTCGAGCCAGTTGAGCTTGCACTCGAGAATGCGCTGCTCGCCGGGTTCGCTGCTTCCGTCAAGTAGGGCGAGCAGCATCTCGGCTGCTTCGCGACCTTCTTGGTCGACGGGCTCGATGATGGTGGAGACGGTCGGTGTGGTGAGATTAGTCCAGTCTTCGCAGTTGAGTCCCAAAAGGCCGATTTGCTGCGGAAGCAGATGGGCCATTGGCTGGAGGGCCTTGTAGACACGGGGAAGTGCCCACTGATTTTGCACGAAGATAAGGGTTCGCTTGGCGGGATTGAACTTGAATTTAAAGTATTCGGTGAGCTCGTTGATTGACGGCTTGTTGTGATCGATGGGAATCGCTTTGTAGAGCTGCCCGTTCGCTGCCAGCGCCTCGGCATACCCCTGAAAACGCTCCATGCGGGTGCGCATTTCGGTCATGTTGGCGGCAATGGAAAAGAAATCTTCGTAGCCGGCGTCGAGGAGTGCCTGTGTGGCGTTGTACACGCCGTCGTAAAGGTTGGTTTTGATCCAGCTGGTACCTGGGCTATAGATGGCCGCATCGAAAAAGACGACCGGCTTGCCGGCGCGTCTAATGCGGTCATGCACGGCTTTGAAGTTTGCCGTGGGCTGGATGATAAAGCCATCGACGCCCAGCGAGAGCATCTTGTCGACGTACATGAGCTCGGTCTCGGGGTTAAAGTTGCTCGTGCAAACGACCGTCTGGTAGCCCGCGGGGAGCATGACTTGCTCCATGCCATTGAGAACGAGCCCCGCCCATTTGTTGGTGTTATCCAAAATGATGATGGCAATGACGTGGGTTTGCTTGCCGGTGAGCGTCTGCGCTTGGGCGTTGGGAACGTATCCGAGTTCCTTAATGACGCGCGCGATTTTGTTCTGCGTCTTCTCGCTAAGCTTTTCTCGTTTGTCGTTGAGGTAATACGAGACGCTTGCCGTCGAGGTTCCCGCCTCTCGAGCGACGTCTGCGATCGTAACGCGCTGTTTTGCCACAGCGACTCCTTCCGACAGATGAGCATTTTCCAACATGATGACTTTGAGTCTTGGTGAAGGATACGCTTCGGTGAGCGGCTTTTTCCTTTCATATGAGTATGCAACAAATGCGGCATACGGGTGGGGTCGAAATTTGTGACCGGCATGCGCATCTGCCGTCTACCGAGAAAATCAAATACTTCTTGACTTTTGAAATCGAGGGCAAAATCGCAGGATTCATTTTTGGTTAAACGCATAACTAAATCGCATAACCAACGCTCTGACCTGCGCGTTTACCGAAATAAGCTGGCATTAAGAAAAACGAGCACCTATATTGTTCTTGTCGAAAAGACAGCAAGTCCAAACGGCAGGGGATGCTCCGGAGGCCTCCGCAAACGGTGTCTTGCGCACGCAACTCTATGAAAAGAGGGAAGCAATGAAGATCGTAGGCGTTGCCGCCTGTACTGTGGGTATCGCCCACACGTATATGGCCCAGAAGGCGATTCAGGATGAATGCGCCGCCCGTGGCATCGAGTGCAAGGTCGAGGCTCAGGGTGGCCTGGGTATCGAGAATGAGCTCACGCAGGAAGACGTGGACTCCGCCGACCTGGTCCTGGAGTCCGTCGACGTGGGTGTCGAGAACGAGGACCGTTTTGAGCAGAAGATGGCCGAGGGCAAGTTCCTGAAGGTCGGCACCTCGGATGTAATCGCCGATCCGGTAAAGATCATCGACCAGGCCATTGAGATCATCAAGGCGACGGGTGGCGCCGTTGACGCGCCCAAGGCCGAGGCCAAGGCAGAGAAGAAGGCCGTCTCCGCTGCCCCGCAGGCCCCGACACCGGCGTCCAAGCAGTCTATCTTTGCCGATCCTGGCAAGACGCTGCTCAATGCATTCAATACCGGCGTTTCCTATTTTATCCCCATCGTCGTTATCGGCGGCGTGTTTCTTGCCTTCTCGCTGGCATCCGGTACCGCCGGCGCCAACGGCATGGAGGTTACGAACCCGCTGATGGTGAGCCTTAACACCATCGGCATGGCCGGCATCTCCATGATGATCCCGGTGCTTGCGGCATACATCTCCTACTCGATGGCCGGCAAGCCCGCGCTCGCCCCCGGTTTTGTCCTGGGCTACCTGGTCAACAACGCAGTCGTTACCCCTAACGGCAACAGCGTTTCGACCGGCTTCTTGGGCGCCATGATCATGGCGGTCATCTGCGGCTACTTTGTCCGCTGGATGAAGACCTGGAAGGTCAACAACACCATCCAGACCATCATGCCCATCCTGATCATCCCGATTCTGACCTCGCTTGTCCTGGGCATGGCCTATATCTACATCCTGGCCACGCCGCTTGGCTTTGTGATGGACTGGCTCACCGGCGTGCTCGGCAGCCTGCAGGGCGGTTCCGCAGTTGTCCTGGGTCTGGTCATTGGCGTTATGACCGCCTTCGATATGGGTGGCCCCATCAACAAGACCGCCTCGACCTTCACCATGGCCATCATGGCCTCCGGCATCTATGGCCCCAACGGCATGTTCCGCGTCGCCGTCGCCATTCCCCCGATTGCCTGCGGCCTTGCTGCGCTCATCGCCAAGAACAAGTTCGATGACGCCGATCGCCAGATGGGTATCTCCGCACTGTTCATGGGCTGCATCGGCATTACCGAGGGCGCTATCCCCTTCGCGGTCAAGGACCTTGGCCACACCCTGCCCGGCATCTGCATCGGCTCTGCCGTGGGCGCGGCGCTCGCCGCCTTCCAGGGCATCGACTGCTACGTCCCGCACGGTGGCTTTATCGTCGCCCTTGCCACCAACAACGTCGCGCTGTTCTGCCTGGACATCGTGATTGGCGCCGTGGTCGCCGCTGCAATCCTGATTGCCATGAAGCCCACGCTCGACAAGCAGGCCAAGTAAACCTTTAAGGACTCCGGTTGTGCGGAGGGATGGATTTGACTCCGCACAACCGCCCCTACACAACAAAATCCATCCGTACTGATAGGGCCCACATCTGGGTCCCAGGGAACTTTTGTCAAAAATCCTCTGGAGAAGGAGAACAAAATGTCCAACCTCACCATCCGCCAGGCCGTTCAGGGCATGCTCAAACTGCAGGATAGCGGCGATCACGCAACCATGGTCGGCATTGGCCCCATGAGCCCCAACCTGATTCAGGCCGTGTTCGAGCTTGCCAAGGACGAGGATTTCCCGCCCATGTTTATCGCCAGCCGCAACCAGGTCGATATGGACGAGATGGGCGCCGGCTACGTCAACGGTTGGGACCAGACGCGCTTTGCCGCCGACATCAAGAAGGTCGCCGACGAGGTGGGT
>NZ_JBDMHA010000076.1:0-8427 GCF_039752985.1 Collinsella aerofaciens | reverse complement strand
GGTCCCATAGGATGCTGCGTGCATTTTTGCGAGTATTCAGCACGCCAAGCTGTGTGCATACGCATCGGAAGCGTTAATCAACGTCTCCAGGCGCATAAATATTGTGTTTTAGACCAGACATCGCGGTCTGACGGGACGCAGGCACATACTCCGGGGGTGCAACGGCAGGGATCAATAGCTTAGGGGCCCGTGTGTTGCAAGATTGTGGCAGTGCCGACAGCACCACGATGCTGAAAACTCCGTTTTTTGCACGGCGCAGACGGGGGTAGGCACGGGCAAACCCGGACTGAGCTGTTATTTTATGCAAGATGACGATTGTTCTATGCATATTAAGAAGTGCAGTTACCGTACCAAGCTTTTGAACGCTGGTTGCGGCGTATGGACGACCCCAGCTGCGGTGAACAGGCGACCCTACATCACGTTTCCGCCAGCCCGCATCGCCGTTCGCGCGCGGGCGCGCACGATACGAGAGACGGTACTTTTGCCAATCCCGGTATACCGCTCAATCTGACGCACTGTAAAGCCGGCATTGTTCAATCCAACAATAACGGTATCGCGCTGCGCCGGCGGTACAGTTTTAACCCCGTTGAGCGGAACCCCTAGCTCCTTCGCCAACTTGTTGGCAAAGGCGTGGCGTTCCCACTCCGTCTCTTTCATATCGCGCAGCGCCGGTTCGCCGCTGTCGGGCGTCGAAAGCGAATAGGCAATAAAGCCCTCGGCAGAACCAAAAAGCTCAAGCACGCAAGAAGGATCAGAAAATCCCCTCGCGACATCGGCCGCGTCACCGTCGTAAGCGCACAAATGCTCCGGAAAGCTGCTCCAGGGATAACGCTCAATGAGACTGATGCCCGCCTCCTGCGGATCGGCGTGAACGGAGCGAATAGCCTCCATCACCTGCCAGTCGGTATCGAGCGAGCGCCGGTCAAAATGGTTCTGGAACAGATGCCCTGTGCGCCCCGTGCGTTTATTGAACCGCCGCGCGTACGTCAAAAGCAGCCGGTGCATCGCCGCGCTCATCGCGTCCTCGTAATCTGCAAGCACCAGACGCACGTGATTGCCCATAAGGCACCAGGCGATAACCGTCACGCCCGCCTTGCGGCAGCACTCACGCATCAGCTCCAAGAACTCCCACCGGTCTTCATCGCCCTCAAAGATGAGCTGCTTGCCCGTACCGCGGGCACAGACATGGTAAAAGCCGGTAACCGTTCTCCAAACGCGCTGCATGGCGCTCCCTTCGCCGGGATCTGCTTGCCATCCAATACAGCACGATTGAAGCGTGCCATCAAAACATTCACGCAAAACAATTCGCTCGCGCGGCCAAAGGCAGTAAACAGGCGGCGAACGGCACCGTTGCAACAGGTCAACCCCTGCAACGCTTACAAAAGCTGACCAAAAGCTTGCCCAAGACGGACCCCCTCTACGGAAGTGCACGACCACAGAATATAGAGTTAAACCGTTTCAATTGAAAGTTCCGCGCATCTCGCTACGAAAACTGAGCCGTTCGCCGAATATTCCGTGCATTTCGCGGTATTATAGGGGCTGCATGTCATGTCCCTTTCGAAGGGTCGCCCGGCAATCGCCAGCCACGGCCCCCAGACGGGACGCCAACACGATAGAGAGGAGAGGCATGCAGTACTCACAGGAAGTGGAGAACATGTGCCCCGTTGCCAAGGGTGCATACCACGGCCCCGCACCCATCCCCGAGGAGGGCAAGTGGGTCCAGGCTAAGGAGATTTCCGACATCTCCGGTCTTACGCACGGTGTGGGTTGGTGCGCACCTCAGCAGGGCGCCTGCAAGCTCACGCTGAACGTCAAGGACGGCATCATCGAGGAGGCCCTCGTTGAGACCATCGGCTGCTCGGGTATGACCCACTCTGCCGCCATGGCTTCCGAGATCCTTCCCGGTAAGACCATCCTCGAGGCCCTCAACACCGACCTCGTCTGCGACGCCATCAACGTTGCTATGCGCGAGATCTTCCTGCAGATCGTTTACGGCCGCAGCCAGACCGCGTTCTCCGAGGGCGGCCTGCCCGTGGGCGCCTCCCTCGACGACCTCGGCAAGGGCCTTCGCTCTCAGGTCGGCACCATGTTCGGCACCAAGGCCAAGGGCGCTCGTTACCTCGAGCTCGCTCAGGGCTACGTCACCCGCATGGCTCTCAACGACAAGAACGAGATCATCGCATTCGAGTTCCTGAACCTCGGCAAGTTCACCGACGCCGTCAAGGCCGGCAAGACCCCCGAGGAGGCCATCGCTGGCGCTATGGGCCACTATGGTCAGTGGGAGAATGCTGCCAAGTACATCGACCCGCGCACCGACGAGGAGACTCACTCCGTCGCCAGCGTGTTCCCGGTTCATGAGTAGAAAGGGAGGGAAATAACTATGACTGTTACGTTCGAAGGTTACGAGCGCCGCGCTGACAAGATCAACAAGTGCCTCGCCGACAACGGCATCGCCTCCCTCGAGGAAGCTCTGCAGATCTGCACCGACAAGGGCTTCAACCCGCGTGAGATCGTCAACAACACCCAGTCCATCGCCTTCCAGAACGCCGAGTGGGCCTACACCCTCGGTTGCGCTCTCGCTGTCAAGCGTGGCGCCAAGTCCGCTTCTGAGGCTGCCGCCATCATCGGCGAGGGCATCCAGGCCTTCACCGTTCCCGGCTCCGTCGCCGAGGACCGCAAGGTCGGTCTGGGCCACGGCAACCTGGGCGCTATGCTGCTCTCCGACGACACCGAGTGCTTCGCCTTCCTGGCCGGTCACGAGTCCTTCGCTGCCGCTGAGGGTGCTATCGGCCTGGCTCTGAACGCCAACAAGGCTCGCAAGAAGCCGCTGCGCGTCATCCTCAACGGTCTGGGCAAGGACGCTGCTCAGATCATCGCCCGCATCAACGGCTTCACCTACGTGAAGACCCAGTTCGACTACTTCACGGGCGAGCTCAAGGTCGTCGAGACCATCCCCTACTCCGATGGTCCCCGCGCCGCCGTCAACTGCTACGGCGCCGACGACGTCCGCGAGGGCGTTGCCATCATGTGGCACGAGAACGTCGACATCTCGATCACCGGTAACTCCACCAACCCCACGCGCTTCCAGCACCCCGTCGCTGGCACCTACAAGAAGGAGCGCCTCGAGGCTGGCAAGAAGTACTTCTCCGTCGCTTCTGGTGGCGGCACTGGTCGTACCCTGCACCCGGACAACATGGGCGCCGGCCCTGCCTCTTACGGCATGACCGACACCATGGGCCGTATGCACTCCGACGCCCAGTTCGCCGGTTCTTCCTCCGTGCCTGCGCACGTTGACATGATGGGTCTCATCGGCATGGGCAACAACCCCATGGTCGGTGCCACCGTCGCCTGCGCTGTCGCCGTCGAGGAGGCCCTCAAGGCCTAATCGCGCCCGCGCGATGCTCATATAGTTGAGCTTTGGAGCCGCTACCCACCCAGGTAGCGGCTCTTTTTGTTTGCGCTGTCGCAGGGTAGCTAATGCCGATATATCAGTTGGGGCGAAATACAAGATGTGATGAGATGGAGCGTCAGAGCGTCCATGACGCCCACCTGCCATATTTGCCCTTTACCGATTTGCCGAGTCTTTGCGGCCCCATTGCCGATCACCCGTGCGACAATGCGCCGGACGAGAAAGGAATCCGATGGAATCGACTGATGTACTGGTAATTGGATCTGGCATTGCAGGCCTTTGCGCCGCCATCGAAGCGGCACGCACGGGTGCAACCGTCACTGTGGCAAGCGCCGGCAAGACTATGAGTGGATCGAGCTTCTTCTCCGGGACCTGGGGCCTAGGGCTTATCGGACCCGTTAACGAAGACGACGAGCAGGACCTCATCGACACCATCCTGGCCGTCGGCGGCGGCGTTGCCGACCCCGAACTCGTCCAAGCGTTCGTCCACGGCATTCCCCAAGCGATTGACTGGCTCGAGCAAGACCTGGGCGTTGAGCTCCAGCGTCCGCAAAGCGCCAAGAGTGCTCAACAAAAGCAATTTATCCCCTGCTTTGACCACAAGACGCGCATGTGGCGCGGCCTCACCCGCAAGCCCCTTGAGGACGCTCTGACGACCTGGATCGAGTCGCTCGGCATTCGCCTGCTCCCCCGCCATGAGCTTATCGACCTTGTTGAGGACACGAACGGCAGAATAACCGGAACCGTACTCTACGACCTTACCGAAAATCGAATCGTGCCCTTTGCTGCCAAGGCCACGGTCATCGCAGCCGGTGGCACAGGCGGCCTGTTCGAGCGCAGCCTTACGTCGGCTGATGTGCTCAGTTCCTCGCAGGCCATCGCACTCGCGCACGGCGCAACACTTACTAATATAGAGTTCATGCAGATGATGCCCGGCTTCATCGAGCCCAAGCGCAACTTGGTCTTCAACGAGAAAACCTGGCGCTACGTACATGTAGACCAGCCGGTAGATATTGCAGACGACAAGCTGGACGACCTGCTCGAGCAGCGCTCTGGATATGGTCCTTTCACGTCACGCTTGGCCTCCCGCGCTATCGATCTCGTCATCGATCAGGCAGGTGTCGAAGGCCTGGCACTCCACTACGACTTCCCCCGCGAGGATATCCCAGAGTTTGTGCAGACCTTTGCCACCTGGCTGCAAGACGAGCACGGCATCGCCCCGACTGACGAGATGCGCGTTGCGATGTATGCCCACGCCGCTAACGGCGGTATCAAGATCGATAAGACCGCATACACGGGTGTTGAGGGCCTCTACGCCTGCGGCGAGGCAACAGGCGGTATGCACGGCGCCGACCGCATCGGTGGCTTGTCAAGCGCCAACGGCATCGTGTTCGGGCGCATCGCAGGCGCATCGGCAGCCCTTGCAGCGCAGAATGCACCTGAGATGGCCCCGAAGGCGGATATCGACCTCCCCCACTACGGCATTGCCACAACAGATGCTGAACGCCTGACACACGGCCTTAAGCACACGATGAGCACCTATTGCATGATCAACCGAACCGAGACGGGCCTATCCGAGGCACTACACGAGCTTGAGGGCTTGAAGACGGAGACAACGACCTTGAGCACACAGAAAGCCCAGGACAGCGAAGTCGCAGCCCTCGCCCGCCTGCAATCGCAGATTCGACTAGCACAGGAAATGGTCAAAGCCATGCGCAAGCGAACTGAAAGCTTAGGTTCGCACTATCGAGCAGACTAAATCGATTCTCACTTTGAGTTTGATCACAACTTCTCAACATGCATCGAGCCCCGTGAGCATAATTCTCATAAGGAGAGCACGTTTATGGGGCTTTAGCCGTGTTTCCCTAAGGGAATCACGGTGCAGTTTCCCCAACTTCGCGCCCCGACGGGTTCGACCCCATGCGAGGTCAACAAAAAACGACCAGCCTGAGCCAGTCGCTTTAACAATCTTTGGGTGGGCCGTCAGGGGGTCAGCCTGCTGCGCAGGCGGTCACTGCGGCGCTTCGCGCCTTGCGCGCTGCGCTGGCAAATGCTTACGCATTTCCTCAGCTCCGCGCCCCGACGGGTTCGACCCCGTGCGAGGTCAACAAAAAAGCGACCAGCCTAAGCCAGTCGCTTTAACGATCTTTGGGTGGGCCGTCAGGGGGTCAGCCTGCTGCGCAGGCGGCCGCTGCGGCGCCAAGGCGCCTTGCGCGCTGCGCTGGTAAATGCTTACGCATTTCCTCAGCTCCGCGCCCTTTCGGGTTCGACCCCATGAAAGGTCAACAAAAAAAGACGGCCAACCGAAGTTGACCGTCTTAACTTGCTTTGGTGGGCCGTCAGGGGGTCGAACCCTGGACCTTGGGATTAAGAGTCCCCTGCTCTACCAACTGAGCTAACGACCCAAAGCTAAAGTCCGTTGTGACGGACTTTAGAGGAGATATCGTGTGGTGGGCCGTCAGGGGGTCGAACCCTGGACCTTGGGATTAAGAGTCCCCTGCTCTACCAACTGAGCTAACGACCCGATATCAACACGAAGCAAGAACTGGGGTGGGTAAAGGGACTCGAACCCTCGACCTACGGGACCACAACCCGTCGCTCTAGCCAACTGAGCTACACCCACCGTGTCCTGTGCGCTTCGCGCTCGACTATTATTGCAAGGAACGCCACGCGATGCAAGCCCCAATTTTCAAGAATTTTGAAAAGAGTTTTTCGAGACCATTTCGAGCAAATCCCACCGGTTTCATAGGAGTAAACTTGCCCCACTGCAAATCCTCGAAAGGACCGTCATGAAAGAACTCTCCAACCGCACGGCAAGATTTACCGATTCGGTCATCCGCCGCATGACACGCATCTCCAATAAGTACGGCGCTGTCAATCTCTCGCAGGGCTTCCCTGACTTCGATCCCCCGGCGCAGCTGCTCAACAGCCTGAGCACCATCGCCGCCGATCCCAAGCCGCTCTATCACCAGTACTCCATCACCTGGGGCTCCCAGGCCATGCGCGAGGCGCTCGCCGCCAAACAGGAGCACTTTATGGGCATGCCGGTGAACCCCAACGAGAATATCGTAGTCACCTGCGGCTCTACCGAGGCCATGATGGCCGCCATGATGACGGTCACCAACCCCGGCGACAAGGTCGTCATCTTCTCGCCGTTCTACGAGAACTACGGCGCCGACACGATCCTTTCGGGTGCCGAGCCCATCTACGTGCCGCTCAACCCGCCCACATTCGACTTTGACCGCGAGACACTCGAGGCGGCCTTCCGCGACAACGACCCCAAGGCCATCGTCCTGTGCAACCCTTCCAACCCCTGCGGCAAGGTCTTTACACGCGATGAGCTCACCTTTATCGCCGACCTCTGCAAAAAGTACGACACCTACTGCATCACCGACGAGGTCTACGAGCACATCGTCTACGCGCCCCACGAGCACGTCTATATGGCCACGCTGCCCGGCATGTTTGAGCGCACCATCAGCTGCAGCTCGCTGTCCAAGACCTACTCCATCACCGGCTGGCGTCTGGGCTACACTATCGCCCCTGCCGAAATCACCGAGCGCATCAAAAAGGTCCACGACTTCCTCACCGTGGGCGCCGCCGCTCCCCTGCAGGAAGCCGTCGTCACCGCCCTCAAATTCGACGGCAGCTATTACGATGAGGTCCTCGACCTCTACACCGCCAAGCGCGACCTGTTCTGCCAGGGACTCGACAGCATCGGTCTTGAGCATAGCGTGCCGCAGGGCGCCTACTACGTCATGATGGACATCTCTGAGTTTGGCTATGACAGCGACCTCGAATTCTGCGAGGACCTCGCGTCTAAGGTGGGTGTGGGCGCCGTGCCCGGCTCGAGCTTCTTCCGCGAGCCCGTCAACCACCTGATTCGTTTCCACTTTGCCAAGCGAGACGAGACGCTTAACGCGGCGCTGGAGAACCTCAAGTCGCTACGTGATAAAATCAAGCCGCGCGGGTAAGGACGGCCCGGCAACTAAAGTAACCAAAGAAGCCCCGCACCGCCCGCCGCGTTGCGAGGCTTCTTTCTATAGCGCTTTCTTAAATGGTTTAGAGCTCTATACTTTAGTCACGGAGCAACTCGTCCCAGAGAAAGGAATACTATGGCAGAGCAGCAGCTTATCGGAGCGCTCGAGGCCGGCGGCACCAAGATGGTCTGCGCCACGGGCTATGCGGACGGTACGGTCCTGGAGCGTGAGCAGATCGCGACCACGACCCCGCAGGAGACCGTCGAGGCCGTCAACGCGTGGTTTGCCGACAAGGGCATCGCCGCGCTGGGCATCGGCGCCTTTGGCCCCACCGCAGTCAACCCTGCCTCGCCCCAATACGGCAAGATCCTGGAGACGCCCAAAACGGCATGGCGCTACTTTGACCTGCTGGGCACTATCCAAAACGAGCTCAATATCCCCTGCGGCTACGATACCGACGTCAACGTCGCCTGCCTAGGCGAGGTCACGTTTGGTTGCGCCAAGGGCCTTACCGATGTGGTCTACCTGACCATCGGCACCGGCGTGGGCGCCGGCGTGCTCTCGGGCGGTAAGCTCGTGCACGGCATGATGCATCCCGAGGCCGGCCACATCCTGGTCACGCGCGACCCGCGCGACACCATCGGCGAGCATAGCGCCTGCCCCTTCCACGACAACTGCCTCGAGGGCCTCATCGCCGGCCCCGGCGTTAAAAAGCGCTGGGATGGCAAGAGCGCCGGAGACATGGCCGATGACCCGGAGGCCATGGACCTGCTCGCCGGCTATCTGGCACAAGCACTCATGACCTACACGCTGTGCTACGCGCCGCAAAAGATCATCATCGGCGGCGGCGTGGCCGACCACACCCCCATCGTGCCGCTCGCACGCAAGAAGTGCGCCGAGATGCTCAACGGCTATATCGTCACGCCCGAGGTCAACGACATCGATAACTACATCGTCAACAACAGCCTCGAGGGCAAGCAGGGCATTATGGGCTGCCTGGCCCTGGGCGCACAGGCGCTTCAGTAGCAGACGCACCCACAG
>NZ_JBDMHA010000075.1:0-8653 GCF_039752985.1 Collinsella aerofaciens | reverse complement strand
ACCCAGAAAGGCCCCCATGGACGCCACCTTCAGCCACATCAAAGCTGTGTTCTGCGATATCGACGGTACGCTGCTCACGAGCCAGCACACGGTGTCCCCGCGCACCGTGGCGGCGATCCGCGCCCTGCGCGAGCGCGGCGTGCTCTTTGGCCTGTGCACCGGGCGCGACGCCCACGCGACCGAGGCCATGTACGAGCTCTGGGGCATCGAAGGCCTGGTAGACGTGATGGTGGGCTGCGGTGGCGCCGGGGTCATCGACCGCGCGCACGACATCAACGAGCTGAGCTATCCGCTGCCGGGCGAGACCATCGCGCGCATCTGTAAGCACATGGCGGACCTTCCGGCAACACCCGTCTGCCCCCGAGACGGCGTGTTCTACGTGCCCGAGAGCAACGCGTGCGTCGAGCACCTGTCGCGCGTCGACGGCGTGCCTTACCAGGTGGTCGATTTTGCCGAGTTCTTGCGCGAGCCGCAGCCCAAGGTGATGTTTACCATGGCGCCCGAGGTAATGCCGCGGGTGATTGAGCGGGCGTCGACGTTTGCCGATAACACTGTCAAGGCAGCGGCTCTGCAAACCACGCAGTGGCTCTACGAGTTCATGGATCCGCGCGTGTCCAAGACGCGCGGCCTTGTGCGCGTGGCGGAGCTCAACGACATGGAGCTCCAGAACATCTGCGTGTTTGGCGATGCGGACAACGACACCTGCATGGTGGCCGACGCCGGCGTGGGCGTGGCCATGGCAAACGGCAGCGACGCCGCCCGTGCCGCGGCGGACTTTGTAACCGCGAGCAACGACGAAGACGGTATCGCGATCTTTATCCAGGAGCACCTGCTGTAGTACTGCGCGCTGGACAAAAACCACCACGAAGGGGACAGGCACCTTTGTGGTGGTTCGATCAGGCGTCCCGGCAACCGATTGCCGGGACGCTTATTGTTCCGAGGCGAATCGACGCGGTGAACAAACGACCACTCGCAGCCAAATATCGACCGTTCACAGATTGAGTAGGTTAAAACAAAATGTTGTACAAATAACAACAGAGTGTCATTTCTCTATATTTGCCAGCAGTTCTACCTGCGGTTTTCCATAATTGAAAAATCGAATAACACAGCATGATTAAACAAATGTCAAGGAAAAGACTCTGAGAAAAGAAATTGACAGAATCGGGCTTTTCGTTGTTTAAACAATGAGTAATAATATGTATATCTTGCGCGAGCAATTATAGGTTGCGCGCTCTATACTAATTCGTGAAAGAGCAAGATCGCGGTCTCTTGGGGAGGAGACATCGATGACAGCAAATTCAGATAAATCTAAGCAGGACAATAAAGCGGCACATCGTGTGCTGGCAGGTGTTTTGTGCGGAGCTTCCGTTTTGAGCCTGGTACTGTCGCTCGTTATGCCCCCGATCTCGCAGGCCATCGCCAGCGACACCCAGACAGTTTTTACCGAGGAAACTGTAATGGGGTGCTCAAAGTGAAGAAGTTCGCCGCATGTAGCTTTATGGCAACTGTTCTCGTAGTGAGCACTCTGTTGTCGCCGTTTAGCGCGGTCTCCACCGCAAGCGCGGAAGATGCTGGACATCTCACTCCGGGCATTTACAAGCCAACGCCCATCGGTATTGGTACGAATATCAATGTCTCCACCTCCGATCCCGGCGTTGCCACCTACGTCGGCCGCGACATGTACATCGGTGGTAAGCCGAGCGACACTAATACTCTTAATGCGAGCAATGCCCCCACCGGCTCATATGCCGCTGAGGCGGAGGGCCTTACCGTGGTCCGTGGCAAGCTTGCCATGAATCCTGTCAAGGAGAGTTGGAGCGGCGATGGCTCCGTTTCGGCACCGTTGGTTTTGGCTCGCAGTTTCGTCCCAGTGAGGGAAGCACGGTGCTTGCGGTCGCCGGTATAAAGAGCTCGATTGAGAACATGAACACCGGTCTGGGATCGACCTTAAATACTGCGACGGTTGGTGCTTGGACCAAGGGTGCCTGGGTCGGCAAGTCGAAAGAGAATACCGGCTATGACTACACCGCGCAGATCGCCGGTCCCATTACCTATTGGAATCCTGGCAAGAATTGGAATGCTGACAACAAGCGCCAGTCTGTGGTGAAGACGCAGGGCAACTACTATGAAGGGGAAAATGCGGACGAAAGTTCGCTGTTCAAACAAGTCAACTTCCTCAACAACATTAATGGCAAGGACTATTCGAATTACAGCGGAGAGACAGGCTATCTCACCACGCTCTCTAACCAGCTGAATTCGTTCGCGAAGACGGGCGAAGTGAGCTGCAGCGTTGCTCCGGCGTGCCATCAGGACAACCGCTATATCATCAACAAGTACGACAAGACGAATTGTAGCTATGGCCTGGTGTTTGATGAGTCGTATAAGACCATCAATACGGACTGCGCCGATACGTCGCTCAATGGTAGGCAATTCAAGAATAGCGAGCGTCTTATCAAGTTTAAGGGTGACAACACCTCTATGCAGCAGGTGTTCACCATCGATGCTTCTCAGCTGAGCAATACATACAACAACGAGTATTATCGTGGCGTTGATTTCGCATTCGAGGGCATTCCCAAGGGCGCCTCGGTTGTTGTGAACGTTACTGGATTATCGAATATTGAGTTCCACAATGGCTGGCGCTTTTGGTGGAACGGTACCGAGATTTCGCGTGGTTACGAAACTCGATATTCCGGCACACCGCTGGGCGAGGCATACGCGACGGCTTCTCAATCCGTCATGTGGAACTTTGTCGATACGCAAAGCCTTACCATTCGGGGCGGCATCGCGGGAGAGGACCGCGCGGACTGGGAATACGGTGGCGCAACCACTGGTGCCAAGTGGACTGACGACGATCCTGCGGCGGCTATGATCGGCAGCATCCTTGTACCCGATGGCAGCTTCGATGACCATGTGACCACCAACGGCCGCGTTTATGTGGGCGTCGATTTCTCAATGAACAGCCCGAAGATTGCCGCAACATTTGGTGAGGGAAATACAGCCTCCGTTATCGACATGGACCAGGAGCGTCACAACTTCCCGTGGTCCGGTACCTACACGCCCGGCGGCTCCGCCGTTGCGTGGAGCAAGGTCGATGCGGCGGACGACAAACCGCTCGCGGGTTCCGAGTGGGCCATCTACGCGACTGAGGGCAATGCACGGAAGGATGAGAAACGTATCGTCTCCATTGTGGATAACGGCAAGAATGACTCCGATCCTGCCGTTGGCACCATTCAGTTCAACTACCTGAACCAGAAGGCCAATATTGGCAACCCTGATGACAAAGACTACTTCACGTACTACATTCGCGAGACTAAGGCGCCGGAGGGCTACGAGCTTTCCAATGCGATCTATACCTCGAAGATGTTCCACACGGGCGATGAACTCAACCTTGTGGGCAACGTGGACACAAACGGCAACGAGATTTCCAGTCCGCAGAGCGCCATCGCCAACACCAAGATCACCGGTACGGTGTTTTGGACCAAGGTGGCGGAGGGCGACGCAGGACACACTCCTTTGGCTGGTTCTGAGTGGAAGCTCACCAAGACCAGGGACGCCGATGGTACGGACGTTAACCAGTCCTGGACCGTGAGCGATCAGTCGGATTCGGGTGAGATCACGTGGAAAGACATTGATGGCACGTCTGGCAAGTTCAAGCTCGAGGGCTTGCTGCCGGGTACGTACACGCTTGTTGAGACCCAGGCTCCGATTGGCTACAACTTGAATGACGCGGGTTACGAGTTCAAGGTGTCCAAGGACGGCTCCGTTACGTGGACCGAGGATAAAAAGCCGTCTATTGACGAGAGCGGCAACGCGTACATCTCCGATTCTCTTACCACTACGTCCGTGACGATCCCGGTGACCAAATCTGTTCGCAATACGGACTGGCCGAAGGATTCCAGCGATAAGTACGTTGCGTTCAAATTCAGCATCGAGGCTACAGGGGAAAATAGGGGTAACGCACCTAAGCCCGAACCGACGACTATTTCCGTCGTTCCCTCAGGCTCCACTAAGCTCAACGACGTCACCGCGACCTTTGGCGCCATGACGTTCAACAAGTCGCACCTGTCCGATACCTCCGGTACGGCGGGTGACTACGCCAAGACCTACACCTACACGGTGAAGGAGGTCGCGCCTAACGCCGATGCCATCGACAAGCTCCGCTACTCCAAGGCCGAGTACCAGGTTGCCGTCACGGTGAAGGCCGTCATGGTCGATGGCAAGTACACCGGCCTCACCACCTCGACCACGGTCACCCAGGTGAAGGACGACATGGGCAACGCCCTGGGTGAGAACGGGCAGGGCGTCGTGGTTCAACCCTCCGCCGCCGCGCCCGACGCCATCCCCACCTCCACCTTCACCAACGTGAAAGTTCTCACGGACCTCCCGCTCACCGGCGCGGGTTGGACCGAAAACTCCATGCTCCTCGTGGGCGCCGGTCTCATGCTTCTGAGCGGCATCGCTGCGGGAGCGTATTGGTTCGCTACAAAGCGCCGCCAGGACGACCCGTCCGATGGCGCTGGTAGATAGATGTTTATGAATGTCGGGCTCATTTCTGAAAGGGGAATCATGAACCGATTCGTACAAAAGCTGATCGCCGGCGCCGCCGCCGTAGCGATCGTCGTAACCGGCCTGGTGGGTGGAGCGCCTGTGGCCAAGGCTGATCCCACCTACAGCATTACGATCAACAAGCAGTCGACGGATGCTGCCGATCACGAGTTCAACGGCTGGCAGCTTGCCGAGCTGAAGGACGTTGTTGTTAACAATGACAAGTCGATTGCCTATACGATTGATACCAACGAGAAGCTCGTGAGCACCATCGAGGCCGCGATGGACTTCAATGCTGTCATTGATAAGACGGGCAATGCCCAGAACGTGCTTACTGCCTACAAGCAGGACAAGAACTATTATGTGTCCGACGGCAACTCGTCGAACAACCCTATGGGCTTCCTGATCATGCATGTGTTTAGCAATACCGGAACCCCTAACCTCTCCTCGCCCTGGAACAACGACGCCGCGCTGCGCACCTTTGCCCAGAACCTCGAGGACCAGACCTTCCCTGAGGCTTCTACTGCAACCCCGTTCACCACGGCTACGAACAACAACGCCAATGTGAAAACCTTTAAAGTCCCGGGTATCTGGTTCCTGAAGGACGCTACCAGTCCCGCTGCTGACAAGGAGTCCTTCTCACTGCCCATCATTACGCCGACGAGCATTCCGGACACCGATATCGATGGTGCCGTTACCGTGAAGAACGTGATTCCGAATATCTCCAAGCATCTTGCCAATGCTGACGGCACCTACAACAATGAGCCGTCCTTCTCCGTGGGTGACACCGTGTACTACACGCTTGAGACTACCGTTCCTTACTACACCGGCTATTCGACCGGCCGTGTGTTCAAGATCAACGACACTGCTAGTTCTGCCATTTCTTCGTTTGTCGATGACGCCCCCAAAGGCGTAAACGTTGTATCGGTCAAGGTTGGAGACGTTACTCTTAAGGCGGATACCGACTACAGTGTTTCCTATGCTGCCACTACTGATATCGATGAAAAGTACGCCAATGGTGTAGATACCGTCATCGACCTTGGCAAATACGTGAACCAGAGTGAGGGCGCCACTAAGCTGGACGAGGGCGCAAAGGTGACCGTACTAGTGAGTGCCACCCTTGATGCTGATGCCAAGCTTTCTGATTCCACCGACATCAAGGGCAACCCCAACAAGGACTCACTCACCTGGTCGCACAACCCCAACAACACCTCCGATGAGCAGACCATTCCTGGTGACGAGGTGAATGTCTACTCCTATAAGTTCAACATCTTGAAGACCGCCAAGGACATGACCACTAAGCTCCGGGGTGCTAAGTTCACGATTAAGGCGGGAGACAGCTATCTCGGTTACGAGAACGGCGCATGGAAGACCCTGCCCGCGGCTCCGAAGGATACTCAGGCTGGTGCCGAAGCCGGCGTGTTCGCCACCAAAGCTGATGGCGTCATCGACTTCAATGGTCTCGATGCTGGCACGTATGAGATCGAGGAGATCGTTCCTCCCAATGGTTACACCGCCCTCTCCCTGCCGAAGTTCAACTTTACGGTATCCGCTACGGTGAATGCCAACAATCCCGAGGGTCAGAAGACCATCATTGCCGTTTCTTATGCCAAGGGTACAAACGATAACGACTCTCGCGTCTCCGTTGAGAACTCGACCATCAAGATTTGGAACGCCAAGAACCTCACCGAGCTGCCCTTGACCGGTGACCTGGGCATCAAGGTCTTCATCACCGTGGGCGTGCTGCTCATGGCTGCTGGCGCCGCCTTCGCCCTGAGTGCACGTATGCGCGCTTAATTCCCTAGCTTGATGACGCGGCGAGCGGGCGATCGTCGTCTCCTATCAGCGCCTGCGCGCCGCGTTCTCATCTTCCCTTTCGCCGCACCCCGTCGCGCTTGGACCCGCGGCGGGGTCGGTGCTTTAACCGTGTCCTCGCACCCACACCCCCGGAGGTGAACCACATGGAGGCAATCAAGCCCGTATCGACGATGCGCACGCCGAGGGGCGGTTCGAACCCGGCTTCCACCAGCCGACGTAAACCGCCCCTCGTCCTGCGCCTGCTTTCCCTTCTGTGCTTTGCCGCCGGCTTTGTTATCGTGGCCACGCCCCTCGTCCTGCGCGCCATGTCCCAGGCTGAGCAGACGGCCGCAGTTACCGCGGCACAAAACACCGTGGATGGTTGGCCCTATCCGCAAGCGGAGGAGGCCCTCGCGGCCGCGCGCGCCTACAACGAGCAGTTGGCCGCCGGCGGTCAGGACGTCATCGGCGAGGTTGTGGACCCGTTTGGTAGCACCTCCGGCGCCTCCACCGCAACGGGTGCCAAGGACTCCATCGCCTCGCAAGACACCACGTACCAGGGCCTGCTCGACGCGGGTTCGGGCCTTATGTGCTCGGTGCGTATACCCAAGATCGACGTGAACCTGCCCGTGTACCATGGCACCTCCACCGAGGTGCTCGCTGCGGGCGCCGGCCACCTATATGGAACATCGCTGCCCGTGGGCGGCGCGAGCACGCATGCCGTGCTTACCGGCCACCGCGGCGTGCCAGGCTCGCTCCTGTTCACGCGCCTGGACGAACTGCAGGTTGGCGACTCGTTTTACATCGAGGTGATGGGCGAGGAGCTGGGTTACAAGATCGACCGCATAGACGTGATTGAGCCCGACGACGATTCCAAGCTGCGCGTGACCGCCGGCGAGGACCGCGTGACGCTCATGACCTGCACGCCCTACGGCGTGAACTCGCACCGCCTGCTCGTCTCGGGCGTGCGCGCGGAGATTCCGAACGAGGTGCCCGTGCCCGAGGACGCGCAGGGCATCAACACCACTGCCGTGGCCCTGGGTGTTTTGGGCGCGCTGCTGGCCATTGTTGTGGGTCTCGTTGCGGCCGGGCACGTGCGCAAGAAGCGGCGCGCGGCGCAGCGTGCTGCCGTTGCCGCCGCGGTGACGCTGGACGCCGGCGCGGCTGCTGGCGAAGGCGGAAACGGGTGGACCGCGGGAGCCTCCAGGCCTGCGGTCCCCTTCTCCTCCTCTGCTTCAGCCTCCTCGGCTTCCCCCGATTCCGATGCTGATTCTCCCGAGTATCGCGGGCGACACCTGCGCTAGCGCCCGCGTTGGTGCTCAATATCGCTCGAAGTGTAGCGCCTTCGCTCGCTTCCTGGTCATTTGCCAGAACCGCGGCGCGATTCCGAACATGCCGTACGACGCGATGGCCGAGCTTCCTGCCTACATCGGCAAGAACGGCCCCGAGGTCATCTCGCGCGACAACATCCAGCTGTTCCAGCAGGGCCTCATGATGCAGCAGCTCAACTCCGAGAAGCTCGTGGTCGAGGCGTGCATCGAGGGTCCGTACGAGAAGGCGCTCAAGGCGTTCACGCTCAACAAGACGGTCCCGTCCATGACGGTCGCCAAGGAGATTCTCGACGACATGATCGAGGCCAACAAGGATTTCTGGCCTGAGCTTAAGTAACGAGGCCTTCGACGGCCCGACTGCGAACGGTTCGCTGCGGCCCCTGAGGTCCATAGGCTCCCCCTGGGGTTCATCCAGGGGGAGCCTCTCAGAAGCGCCCCGAGGGGCGCTTCTTGTGTATATGGAGGCAAAAGGGATATACAGTCTTCATATACGGCCTCCTTTTAGTAGGGTCGATTTCTCCGGTTGATTTCTGATCTCAGCTGAACATACTGAGCGGATAGGCCGTTCCCGCAGTTAGCCGAAAGCCCCCGGGGTCCCTCCCGGGCTCCGGGGCGGCATTTTCCCAGTTGAAGGAACGGTGAAGATGTGTTTCGGTGGGTCCGGTGGCCATGCTCCGCTCTCCGCCCGGCACCTCTTCCAAGGGAACCGACGAGGGCGCCGGCGCCCAGTATGTCTAAGTGAACGGTTCTTTGGGCAATACTGCTTATGATTTTACGACTGATAATAAGGGGGAAAACAGCGTCAAAGGCCTCGATGCCGGCACCTACACGGTCGAGGAGACCCATACGCTCCCCGGCTATAACACCGTGCTCAAATTCACGTTCACCATTACTGCCACGGGTCTTAATCAGAACGAGGGCGAGAATACGTTGACGGTGACCACATCCAAGAATGGCTCTGGTCTCGTCACCAATTCCTC
>NZ_JBDMHA010000074.1:3871-8936 GCF_039752985.1 Collinsella aerofaciens | reverse complement strand
AACAGCGCCTCGTCCAGCATGTCCTGCATGCGCAGGCCAATGCGGGCCATCTTGTCCTGATAGCACGGACCGATGCCGCGCTTGGTGGTACCGATGTTCTTCTTGCCGAGCTTCTGCTCAAAGGCGCCATCCAGATCGATGTGGTACGGCATGATGACATGCGCGTTGCCGCTAATCTTGAGGTTCTTGGTGGTGATGCCGTCGGCCTCGAACATATCGATCTCCTCAAGGACAACCTTGGGGTTGACGACGCAGCCGTTACCGATCACCGACACGTGGTCGGAATACATGATGCCGGAGGGCACCTGGTGCAGGCCGTACTTCTTGCCGTTGACGACGATGGTGTGACCGGCGTTGTTGCCGCCCGAGTAGCGCACGACGGCATCGAAGTCGCCGGCGACCAGGTCGCAAATCTTACCCTTGCCCTCATCGCCCCACTGGGCACCGACCAAAACGGTTGACGGCATGTTTACTCCTTACATTCATGGACTGTCTACGCGCCACGCCGGCACGCAGAAGCACAAAACATTCCCAGTATACCCGTGCAACGGGCGCCTGTCCTACTCCTCGGCATGTGCCCCATCAAGCTCATAGAACTTGGTGGATGCCGGCAGGAACATCAGGTCGACGTCGCCGATCGGGCCCGAACGGTTCTTGGCCACGACGATACGCGTGACGCCCTCGTCGGGTCGATCGTCGCGCGAGGCCTCGGCCTCGTCGGCGGAGCGGTCCAAGAACATAACGATATCGGCGTCCTGCTCGATGGAGCCCGATTCACGAAGGTCGGAAAGCTGCGGGCGCTTGCCGGTACGGGATTCAACCTGACGCGAAAGCTGCGACAGCGCGATGAGCGGGATCTTGAGCTCCTTGGCCATGATCTTCAGACCACGCGACATCTCCGAAACCTCGACGGTACGGCTCTCGGAGCGGCGTCCCGGCGGAGGACTCACCAGCTGCAGGTAGTCCAGGATGATGATTGCCTTCTCCTTGTTATGGAGCATGCGGCGGCTCTTGGCGCGAATCTCGGTCACTGTGGTGCCGGGCGTATCGTCAATCAGAATATCGAGCTTGGACAAGGTCTGCGTGGCCTCGTTGATATTGGCCCACTGCTCGGGGCTAATGCGGCCCATGCGGAAGTCACTGATCGAGATCATGGCGTAGGCGCAAATCAGACGCTGGGCAATTTCCTTGCCCGACATCTCCAGCGAGAAGAAGCCGACGGTATAACCGGCAGCGGCAGCGTTGAGCGCCAGATTCAGGGCGAACGACGTCTTACCTACAGCAGGACGGGCGCCGATGATGATGAGCTGACCCTCGCGGAAGCCCATGAGCATGCGGTCGAGCGATGGGAAGCCCGTGGGCACGCCCGCAGCCTGGCCACCGGCCTGGCACACTTCCTCGGCCTCGTTATAGGCCTCGACCATAAACTCAGTCAGCGTCTTGTAGCTCGACTTGACCTCGCGTGCCGTGACCTTGAGCAGTTTGCTCTCGGCCAGCTCCACGACCTCTTTGGTGTCGGTGGGGGCGTTATAGGCCAGCGCGTTAATCTCGTTGGTGGCGCCGATCAGCTCGCGCAGCATCGAGTCGCGACGGACGATGGCGGCATGGTGCTGCCAGTTCACGAGCGACAGGGTCTGACCCATCAACTCCAAAATGTACGCTTCGCCACCCACGGCATCGAGCTTGTTGATGCTTCGCAGGTAATCGATCAGCGAGATAGAGTCGATGGGAATGCGGCTGTTGTACATATCGACCATCGCGGTATAGATGGTCTTATGAATGGGGCGGTAGAAGTCATCGGGCTGCAGCTCGACCTGGGCCTCTTCGACCACCTCGGGCGATAGCAGCATAGCGGCCAGTACATTGGCCTCTGCATCTTGGTTTTGGGGAAGACCCAACTTTGAGCCGCGGTCCTCAACCGTCAGCCCGGTCTCCCTATCGTCATATGCCATGAGCATCCTCATTCATATCGCTTGCGAGCATCCATAGTATCAGCCACGGTCCCAAAACGCGCCGCGCGCCGCCAATCATCACCGAACCAAACGGATGAACGGTCCTGTATATAGGACTTCGACGCAACGTTCACCATGACACTCACTCAGCGCAAAAAACAAAAGGGCGCCCTGGTTTTCCAGAGCGCCCTTCTTAGAACAAGATTGTTGCGTTGCAGCAAATGCTACTCGGCAGCAGCCTCAGTCTCGACCTCGGCGGTCTCGGCCTCGGCGACCTCAGCGGCCTCCTCGACCTCAGCCTCGGCAGCGAGCTCCTCGGCGGTAACGCCGACGAGAACGACAACCTCGGCCTTGATCTCGCGGTACAGCGAGATGGCAACGGTGTGGGCACCGGCAACCTTGATGGGCTTACCGAGCTCGACGCGCTTGCGGTCGATGTCCATACCGAGCTGAGCCTTGATGGCGTCAGCGATCATAGCGGCGGTAACGGAGCCAAAGAGGATGCCCTCGTCGCCGACCTTGACGTCAACGGTGACCGTCTTGCCCTCGAAGGCAGCCTTGGTCTCGTTGGCGGTAGCCAGACGGACGGCCTCGCGCTTGGCGATGTTGTTGCGACGCTCGTCAAGCTGCTTGAGGTTGCCCTTGGTGGCGGCAACAGCGAGCTTCTTGGGGAACAGGAAGTTCTCAGCGTAACCCTGAGCGACCTCTACGACGTCACCCTCGCCGCCCTTGCCCTTGATCTCATCGAGAAGAATAACCTTCATGATGCGTCTCCCTTCTTAGCCGCGGTCGCGGTTGCCACGAGAGGAAACCACGGGGACGGTGTACGGCAGGAGAGCCATCTCGCGGGCGCGCTTGATGGCGTTGGCGATGTCATGCTGATGCTGCGTGCAAGCGCCAGTGACGCGACGGGGCTTGATCTTGCCACGGTCGGTCATGTACTTACGGAGAAGCTGAGTGTCCTTATAGTCGATGAACTCAGTGTTCTCCTTGCAGAACTGGCAGTACTTACGACGCGGCTGACGTGCAGAAAAATCATTAGCCATGTCAAAATACCTTTCGTTTGGCAACTTCGGCGAACCGAAGCCGCCTCTCACTCAAAAATAGGTGAACAACCCTTAGAACGGGATGTCCTCATCGTAGACGTCGACCGCGGGCGGCGTAGCCACCGGTGCGGCAGGACGTGCTGCGGGCGCGGGAGCTGCGGGGGCGTAACCGCCCTGATCGTAGCCACCCTGGCCACCACGGGAGCTCATAAACTCGATCTCATCGACGATGACCTCAAGCTTGCTCCGGCGCTGGCCGTCGCGCTCCCAAGAGCTGTAGCGCAGCTTGCCCTCGATCGCGACCTTGTTTCCCTTTGCCAGGAAACGGCTCACGGCCTCGGCGCGGGTGCCGAACATGGTGCAGTCGACAAAGTTGGGATAGTCCTCCCACTCGCCAGTCTGCGCGTTGCGGCGACGATCGTTCACGGCGACGCCAAAGGACAGAACCTGGGTTCCGCCGGCGGTGGCGCGCAGCTCGGGATCGCGGGTGAGGTTACCGGTGATGTTCACTCGATTGATGCTCATAACTCACTACTTCCTCTTGGGGCACAAGCCCAGTCCAAAACGACAGTCTTACTCCTGGTCGTCGCGACGGACGATCATGTGGCGGACCACAGCGTCGGTGATGCGCAGGACGCGATCAAGCTCGGCGATCTGGGTAGGATCTGCGTGGAAGTTGATGAGGGTGTAGTCACCATCGGTGAGGTCGTTGATCTCGTAGGCGAGCTTGCGCTTGCCCCACTCGTCAACGGAGTCGACCTTGCCAGCGCCCTCAGCGATCGTGGTATCGATACGCTTCATAACAGCGAGACGAGTCTCGGGGTCGAGCGACGGGTCAACAAAGAACAGCAGTTCATAAGCCTTCATATTGTCACCTCCTCTGGGCAAATGTGGCTTCAGGTCGTGAAGGTGCGCCTGAAGCAGGAAAAGACTTGGTAATAATATCTTTCAACCTCCCAAGCCGCAAGAATATGCAGCTACAACCTCATGACCTCCACATATGCCCATACTCGCACCACGTTTCATGCGCATTCCAACCAAATGCCGACCAAAAGCTTGACAGATCTGTGGACAAGATACGGTGCCGTGGGGACAAGCTGAGCCAAGCCGCAGGTCAACGGGCACAAGGCTGTGGTCGCAAAATGCATACCAGTGGTCCACAGCACCACCCAAAGATTTTTAAATTCATTGCCAAGTCGCTTATGAATACTCCTTTTGAACAATTGAGTTGATCAACCACGCTGGTCGGAAGCCGTTTTTTGGCACCTCAAACCCCACTGCAACGCCAAGCGCGGCCAAGCGTTTTAAAAAATGCCAACTTTTCTGTTTGCACTTTGCGATTCCTCGTGTATACTGACTTTCGCATTTAACGGAGAGTTGTCCGAGTGGCCGAAGGAGCACGATTGGAAATCGTGTAGGCGTCAAAAGCGTCTCCAGGGTTCAAATCCCTGACTCTCCGCCAGTTAATTCCAAAGCAGGCCTTCGAGCCTGCTTTGTTTTTACCCCACGCGGAGGGGTGGCAGAGTGGTTGAATGCGGCGGTCTCGAAAACCGTTTGGCCTGTATAAGGTCACGAGGGTTCGAATCCCTCCTCCTCCGCCATTAGATGGTATGAGCCCCAGCAATGGGGCTTTTTTGTTATCGAAATACGTCTCGATCCCACGCTTCCCCAAACATGTACGTCACCCTCCAAAACCGACATTTTTCGACATCTTTGAAGGCTGACGTACACGTTTGGATTGAGTTCACGGGAGTGGCACTATTCGGAAGGTGCCTCTTCGTCTCGCATGCCCTTCCAGTTGCGGATAAGTGCCTTGCGTAGTTCGTTTTGTTTTCTCTGGTACCCGGTGTCGGCACAGCGAGGCATGCCGAGTGCTTCGCGAATGTTGTTCATGGCGCGGTGAAAGGCGAGCTGACTACTGAACTGAGCCGAAGTGAGCGTAACGATTCGATATCCCATTTGGGAGAGAACGGCCTCTCGCTCCGCATCTGCTCCCTTGCGCTCGAGCTCATCGTGAAAACCGCCCTTATATTCGATACCGAGCGCCCTGCGCTTATAGGTCACGAG
>NZ_JBDMHA010000074.1:0-3721 GCF_039752985.1 Collinsella aerofaciens | reverse complement strand
CCATAGGCGAGGCCGAGTGATCGTAGATGTGCCTGAGCGCAAGCCGTGCACGTGTGGCACCGGGTTTGCCGGGGTGCCGATCGAGCAGTTCGGTTATTTCATCCTTGGAGGTGGTGGCTGGTTGCTCGGTATAAGGGTCGGCGGGATTGAGCCTCATGCGATAATCGCCGCAAACTTCATAGCCATATTCGAGATATTCGATCCTATCCATCCACTCGGCAGCGAGCGCGAAGGTGAAGGCTTCGTCGGTGATGAAGATTCCGGGCGTCAACTCGTTAATATGCTCGTAGGGAAGATTTTGTCCAAGAATGTGGCAAACGACGCCTTTGGTACGAATTCGCTCAAATTCGAATACAACCGCGATATCGATAGTCTTAAGCATATCGGACGGAATGCCGCAGTCGGTAAGGGCCTGTCGTATGCGCGCAACACGTTGCTGGGTGGAGATGCCTTGTGCGCCTATCTGGTAGTCGTGCCGCGCAAGAGACTGAACCAAATTCTGGGGTGCATGATGGACAAGCCATGCGGTTTTATGCGAAATGAGAACAGGGGTATCCATTGAGGGCCTCTCGCTCTGAGCCGGTATCCAACTCTTATGTCCGTTGAAGTGGGGAAATATACCGGATGTGAGTAAATCAACTCACTCATGCTGTGAGCTCAATCCAAACATGTACGTCAGCCTCCAAAGATGTCGGAAAATGTCGTTTTTGGAGGGTGACGTACATGTTCTGGACCCCTGGCATTCCAGCAACGCCATGCCCCCACCCAGTCCCGACCGTTTGCCGAGCAATAGGGTCGCAATCGGCGCCGAACATGTACTATGTACGGGCATTGTCCAAATCCGTAATCCAAAGGACCCCATCTTGCCCGTCGTCGCCGCTATGACCATTACCTCACATGCATCGGATGCCATGGTCGCCATTCCGTTTTGGCTCGAGATGTTCGCTGTTGTCGCTGCATCGATCTCGGGTGTGCTGGTTGCGCGCGAGCACAAGCTCGACCTGGTGGGCGCGATCGCGCTCGCGGTGGTCTGCGGTCTGGGCGGCGGTCTTTTGCGCGATATGACGCTGCAGGTGGGCAACGTCTACATCCTCAACCAGCCGATGGCGCTGCCACTTTCCATTGCCACGGCAGCCATCATCTATATTTTCCCGGCAATCGTCGACAAACCCGAAAAACTCATTCCCCTGCTCGACATCATCTCGGTCGGCATCTACGCCGCCACTGGAGCAGACAAGGCGCTGGTCTACGGCTTTGCGCCGGCGGTGTGCATCATGATGGGCTTTTTCACCGCGGTGGGCGGCGGCATGTTGCGCGACGGCTTTATGGGCGTGGTTCCGGGCATTTTCCAACGTACTAACTTTTATGCCATCGCCGCCATCGCCGGATCGACAAGCTATGTGTGTCTCGTTATGAGCGGCATCATGAGCAATGTCGCCGCGCTGGTCGTATGCGTTGTCGTGACCATGGGTCTGCGCTGGCTCTCGCTGCGCTTTGACATCAAAAGCCCCACCGAAGAAGATATCGCGCGCTTCTTGCACCGTAAAAAGTAGACAGCACGGCACGACCCTTCGAAATGCAACCGAGAGGTTCTTTTAGAGCGCCCACGCGTTGGGTACCCTGTTAGATATATGCCGAGTATCTAACGAAGGATTCACTATGCCCTGCAATCAATTCCCGTTGACCCAGCGCCGTAAAGCATGGGGCCGCATCACCATCCTATTCGCGCTCATCGCGCTGGCGATCACCGTGCTTCCCACGGCGTCGTTCGCCGGCACGGACACCGCAGGCAACGTACTTGCGACCGACAATGACGCCAATCCGTCCGGCGTTGAGGGTGACCTGTACTGGGCCGGTCAGGCCCTCAACTTGGATGACGCCTCCATCGACCGCGACATAATTGCGGCAGGCGAGAGCCTCTCCATCCGCGACTGCACGGTGGGCGGCGCCATCCGCTTGGCGGCACGCACTATCGATATCGCCAAGACCACGGTTGATGGCAGCGTCACGGTCGTCGGTCAGCACGTTGTGCTCAATTCCGACAGCACCGCCAACTGTTTCTATGCGATAGGCGAGACGGTTGCCCTACGCGGCTCCACCAAGTCGGCAGCGCTTGCGGGCGATACGGTGACCATCGATGGCACCGTCGAGGGCGATGTCGAGGTTTGGGCCGACAAGCTCATCCTGGGCAAGAACGCCCATATCACCGGCACCGTGAACGCGCACGTCTCCGAGGACCCCGAGCGCGCCGCGGGAGCCGAGGTCGGCGCACTCAAGATCGACCGCACCGAGAACGAGGATACTTCCACCGTTAACGATGTCATCGGCGGTATCGTCGCCGCGGCACTCTCGACCTGCTTTGTCGCTCTGCTGCTCGAGCTCGTCTTTCCGCGTGCGACTGCCAGCGCCGCCGGTATGCTCCACCAGCGCCCCATGCCCCTGTGGGTGAGCGGTCTTCTGGGCACGATTGCTATCGTCCCCGCCGTCCTACTGCTAATTATCTCTATCGCTGGTCTGTCGCTTGCCGGAGCCCTCATGTGCGGTGTTATTGGCATCGCGCTGGTGTCGAGTGCCTTTGCAGGGTGCGCGATCGCGCGCATGGTCGGACACAGCCAGAACCGCTACGCCATGGCAGCCGCTGGTGGCGTAATCGCAGGCGCCCTCACGGGGCTTCCCCTCGTAGGCGGCTTCATCAGCGGCGTGGCCTTTGTCTTTATGCTCGGCTACATCATCCAAATCATCTGGCACAACGCCCACCTCAAGCCGCAGCAGCCGGCTAACACGCCAGAGCTTCCCACCGCTTAGCAGCCGATCACCACAAAGGGGCCAGGCACCTTTGTGGTGGTGCAAAGGGGTCAGGTTACTTTGCAACAACAAACAAATCAAAACCACCCCTAAAAGGGGTGGTTTGCTCTTAGGGTATAACCCTTGGATTTCCGGCACGCGTCTAAAGGCGCCGGCCCTCACGGGGTTCGGGCCGCACTGCAGGTTGACCCGTGACGGGCCGGTCAAACCGGCGCTATTTGCGCCCCGGCCCCCTATCGAAGGGGTCCTCGTACTCCTTGACGCTCAGCCGGTCGAGCGCGATGTCGGCCTTCTCCTGCTCCCGGATGTACTTCGCGATCGTGGCCTCGTTCAGGCCGACGGTGGACACGTAGTAGCCCTCGGCCCAGAACTTCCTGTTGCCGAACTTGTACTTCATGTTCGCGTGCCTGTCGAATACCATCAGCGAGCTCTTCCCCTTCAGGTAGCCCATCACGCTCGACACGCTGTACTTCGGCGGTATCGCCAGCAGCATGTGGACGTGGTCGGGCATCAGGTGCCCCTCGATGATCTCTATCCCCTTGTACTGGCAGAGCTTCCTGAAGATCTCCCCAAGGTCGGACCTTATTTGGTTGTAGATGACTTTGCGCCTATACTTCGGCGTGAACACGACGTGGTACTTGCACATCCACTTCGTGTGCGACAGGCTGTAGGCCTTCTGGGCCATACGCCACCACCGCCCTCTCGACTCGGATTCCTTGCGGCCTGAACAATCGCAAGTGTCCGGCGAGGGGGCGGCTTTGTAAAGCCGGTTGTCCCCACCCGCATAGCGGGTGGTTTCTGATGCGGCGCGCTGCGCGCCCCGCACAGGCTAAAGCCTTTAATCAGAACCACCCTTAAAAAGGGTGGTTTGCTCTTAGGGTATAACCCACGGGCCCCGGGCTCGCGTCTAAAGGCG
>NZ_JBDMHA010000073.1:0-9172 GCF_039752985.1 Collinsella aerofaciens | reverse complement strand
GTGCAGCGTCAACCTCAGGCACGATTTACTCCTCGGCGCCCTCAGCGGCCTCAGCGGCAGCCTTAGCGGCCTCGGCCTCTTTGGCGAGCTGCTTCTTGGACTTCTTGACGACGGTCTCGGTCTTCTCGCCCTCGTTGGCGGCCTTGACCAGAGCGGCGACGGCGTCGGTGAGCTGAGCGCCCTTGGACTGCCAGTCGGCGATCTTCTCGAGGTCGAGGTTGATGGTCTTGGGGGCGGTCATCGGGTTGTAGCGGCCAACCTCCTCGATGATACGACCGTCACGCGGGGCGCGGGAATCGGCGACGACGACACGGTAGTACGGACGCTTCTTAGCGCCGTGACGAGCAAGGCGAATCTTGACTGCCAAAGGAAACTCCTCCAACCAAGCAGCTTTAGGCTGCAACTACAAACAAACAGTTGAACATAATACGCCATCGACGCGGGCAGGTGAAGTCCGTGAGACCAACTTCTTCGGTGTAGTCGAGGGCAAATCCATATCTTAGACAAGAATTCGGGATTTGCAAGCACATACACGCACCCCACATGAGCTGCGCGGTATACTCATGACATGGAAAGACGCGAACATACATACGGTTATGAGGATGCCACGGGCGTCACGCCGCCTCCCTGGACGGGTCCGGCGGTGGGCCTCATGGACCTCGATGCGTTTTTTGCGAGCGTGGAGATGCTCGATCATCCCGAATGGCGCGGCAAGCCGCTCATCGTGGGCGGAGACGCCGATTCGCGTGGCGTCGTGTCCACGTGTTCGTATGAGGCACGTCGCTTTGGCGTGCACTCTGCCATGGCCTCGGCCGAAGCGCGGCGCTTGTGCCCGCAAGCCATTTGGACGCACGGGCACTTTGATCGCTACCGCGAGGTGAGCGCGCAGGTCATGGCGATTCTCGCCGACGAGACCCCGCGCGTCGAGCGCGTATCCATCGACGAAGCCTTTATCGATATCACACCGGGTCGCTTTGCGCCCGAAGACCCGCCGCTGGTTGCGCGGCGTATAAGCGACCGCGTGGCAGGGCTGGGAGTGACCTGCTCCATTGGCGTGGGCTGCAACAAGACGGTCGCAAAAATCGCAAGCGAGCGGGATAAGCCGTTTGGGCTGACCATCGTGCGCCCCGGAACCGAGCAGCGCTTTTTGGCCGCGCTGCCGGTATCTGCCATGAGTGGCATCGGGCGCTCGGCCGAGGAGCGACTGCGCCGCATGCGCATCTACACCCTCGGCGAGCTATCACGTGCACCGGAATCCACCTTGGCCTCTATTTTTGGCGTCAACGGCGAGCACATGCGCCAGCGTGCGCTGGGACTCGAAATCTCCGAAGTCACGAGCCTCGATGAAGAGCGCGAGGTCAAGTCGGTCAGCAATGAACGCACCTTTGCTAAAGATTTGACTGAGCGTGGGGATATTGAGGCGGCGATTGCGCTGTTGGGAGAGTCAGTGGGACGCCGTCTGCGCCGTCAGGGGCTGACGGGTGCCACGGTAACGCTCAAGCTTAAGTATTCGTATGGCAGCGGGCGTACGGCACAGCGCCGGCTGCCTCATCCGACCGACGATGAGAACATCTTCGTGGCGGTTGCACTCGATCTGCTCGACAACATCTGGCAGGAAGGAATGCACGTTCGCTTAGCAGGCATCGGCATGAGCGACTTTGACCATCGGGGCGGCATCCAGACCGACCTGTTCTGCGAGATCGATGACCGCGGAGCCCAATCCAGCGACCGCCGCGACCTCTCCGTCGCCATCGACGCCGTCCGAGACAAATTCGGCGACACCGCCCTTTCCTTCGGCCGCCAATCCCGCTTCAATAACTAGTCTTTTTTGGACGGGGGTTGCTGCCTTCCGTCCGACACGGCATTGGTAGTCAATTTGGGACGGGGCTATTTTAGCTACCCCTATATATCGGTTGAGATTCATTCGGCCTAATTCATTCACCGTCAGCCAAAGGGTAGCTAAAAAAGCCCCGTCCCAAATTGACTACCCCGGATGTCCGGTTTGGCGGCCGCAGCAAAATTATCCTGCCTAAAATGAGCTACTTTTCAACTTTAACTTTTGAATCGTGCAATGGCCGATACCCGTGAGGCGCACGATCTGCTTGATCGAAAAGCCCTCGCTTTTGAGTTTACGGATACAGTCATCACGCACGCCCTTGGGCAGAGCGTTGAGATAGTGAGGCTCGTATGGTTTGAGCAACGCCTGCGCAAACTCAAGCGCGTCAGTATCACTCACATGAGCGCCATAACGGAAGCAATAGCCATTGGGCTCGCCCGAGGTGCTAAATGCAAAAAATCTCTGGGAATTCCCGAGCAACCCGAGCACGCAATCAGTCTTACAAATTCCCGGATAGCCCATATACTCGCTAAAGCTGCTCCAGCGATAGAGCGAAGCAGTGCCAATTCTGGCTTTCGCAGGGTTATCGTGAATGTAACGAACGCAGTTGAGCAGCTGATCATCATCGAGAATCGGCACACTCTTAAATCGATCCTGGAAAACAGGACCTCTCCTGCCTGTCTTAGAATTGAAATACATGGCATACGCCGTCGTAATCGAATGCATACAATCGCTCAGGTGAGCATGCCCGTCATCTAGCAACAAGTGAATGTGATTATCCATAAGGCACCATGCGATAACATCCACTTTGAACTTCTGGCATTTCGAAGCTATCAGTCGAATCAGATAGAGTCGATCGTCAGCATCCTCAAATATCAGCTGACCACCACAGCCCTTTTGGACGACATGGTAATAGCCGTAAACAGAGATTTCCCGCGCGGTCCGAGTCATACGCATCTCCTCCTCTACAGATAACAAATACGTTACCCGAGTCGGAAAGCTAAATATCACGCAATGAACCGCAACTCGCTTCTATCGGCGAACGGTAGGTAGTAGCTAAAAAAGCCCCGTCCCAAATTAGCTACTTTGGGCAAAAAGAAAGCCGGGCAGGTGCGGAAAACCGCACCTGCCCGGCGATATGCGTGAGGGTAGCTAAACCCCGTCTCAAATGAGCTACTAGAGGAGGTTGAGGGGGAGCTGGGGAGCGTCTCCCCAGAGTTTCTCGAGGCGGTAGAAGTCGCGGGCTTCGGGAGTTAAGACGTGGACGACAACCGAACCGTAGTCCATGAGCATCCAGGTCTTCTGCTCGCGACCCTCGATGGAGAACGGGTGCTCGCCGCAAGCCTCGGCGACCTTCTCCTCGATCTCGTCGACGATAGAATCGACCTGGCGGTTGTTGGTACCGGTGGCAAGCACAAAGTAGTCGCATACGTCGGAAAGCTCGGTCAGGTCGAGCACCTGAACGTCCTCGCCCTTCTTGTCGTAGGCGGCCTGTGCGGCGGCGCGGGCGACATCCTCGGCGGCGACACCGCTCGCGGACAGCGAGGCGGCAGTGCGGTCGGACGTGGCGGCGAAGCTCTTGTGCTCCACATGTTCAAGAATCTGCTCGTCGGTCATGGTCTCGTCGGCCATGGAATACCTCTTTCTAGACAGCCCGAGCTAGCGCAGCTGGGCGTAATGGTTGTAAATCGAAATAGCCGTGGGATAAAGATAGCGCCCGGACTGGATCACATAGACCAAACCCTGCGCAAAACAGGAGAAGAACAACTCGTCGAGCGACGACTCCCCCACCATCTTGCGCAGCGCATGCGCATAGTCGCCGTGGCGGTTGGGCTCGATGGCATCGGCCACAAAGACCACCATATCGAGCGGCGTCATGTCGCAAGCGCCCACGGTATGACGGTCGACAGCCTGGAAAACGGCCGGCGACAACTCGGGGAAAAGCTGCGGAAGCTCATAGGCGGCAACAGGACCATGCAAAAGCGGCGTCGCGGCGGAAGGAGAGCCGGCAATCTTAATGCCGTAATGCAGAGCGCGCGTAACCAGCTCGTCGTCGGAGAGCACTTTGTCCCAGTCGTGGATCAGACCGGCAGCAGCGGCATCAAAGCGGTCAACGCCGTAGACCTCGGCCAGATGAAGTGCGGTCTCGGCAACACCCAGCGAATGCACATAGCGCTTGCGCTTATCCTTCATGCGAACATCGAGCAGCTCTTGAATGCGCTTGAGCAGTGCGCGCTCATCGCCCTCAAACTGATCCTCTACCGACAACGTAGACCCCCATCACTCAAAATCTTCTTGGCCCAAATCGGCATATAGCCTGCGTTTGCGAATGTAGCCGAGCACGGACTCGCTCGTAAGATAGCGCACGCTCATGCCGCGGGCAACTCGCTTACGAATGTTCGTCGAGCTGATCGCCAGCGCCGGAATCTGAATATAGCGCACGTCGAACGGCAGCCCCGACTCTTTGATTCGGGCACGCGCTGTATCGATATCAAAGCCCGGTCGTGTCGCCGCAATAAAGGTAGCAAGCTCACCGATTCGTTCGGCATCATGCCAGGTCACGATATCGATAATCGCATCGGCGCCCGTAATAAAGTAGAGCTTTACCTGCGGCGGGTAAAAGTCGCGAAGGGCATGAAGCGTATCAGCCGTATAGGTTACGCCCGGGCGGTCGATCTCGAACCGGCTCGCCAAAAAGGCCGGGTTCGCGGCGGTGGCGAGGACCGTCATGGCATAACGGTCCTCGGCAGGCGTCACCGGCTTGTCAAGCTTAAAGGCAGGCGTGCCCGCCGGCATAAAGAGCACGGCATCCAAGTCGAGGGACTCACGCGCCTGCTCAGCGGTCACCAGGTGCCCGTAATGGATGGGATCAAAGGTGCCACCCATAATGCCGAGCCTAAACTCCTGCCCGTCCTCTAGAGGAAGCTCGGGCAGACCGATTCCACCGCGCAGCGACATGGCTTACTCGCCCTCCGAGGTCTCGGCATCGTCCTCGGCATCCGCCGCATCGACAACCTCGACGCCCTCATCCGCAGCATCGGCCACGTCAATGGCCTCGACGGCAACGTCCTCGCCAGCATCCTCGAGCTCTTCGTACTCCGAGAAGTCCTCGGCGCCCTCAAAGTCAAAAGCGCGCTGGCAAATGCGGACCTCGTCGCCCGCACGGCAACCGGCCTTCTCGAGCGCGTCGTCAACACCCATACGCGCAAACTTATGCTGCAGGTAAATGACGGCTTCCTCGTTTTCCCAGTCGGTCTGGATGACCATGCGCTCGATGGCACGACCGACCACGCGGAAGGCACCGGGCTCTTCCTGGACAATGCGGAAACGCTTCTCGCGCTGCAGGCGGCGACGCTCCCACTCCTCGTCGCGCAGATCGACCGGCTCATCAGAGACCGCCAGCTCGGCGCGAAGCTTAGCCACCTGCTCGCCCACGGCAAGCATCAGCGTGTTGAGGCCGGCGCCCGTAACAGCAGACACGGCAAAGAACATATGGCCATCGTCGAGCGCCGCACGCTTAAGGTCGGCAATCTTGTCGGCCGTGCCCGGCGCATCACACTTGTTGGCAACGACGATCTGCGGACGCTCCGAAAGCTCGGCGCCATACTGCTCGAGCTCGCGGTTGATGATGCGATAGTCCTCGACCGGATCGCGATCCTCAAAACCACCCGTCATATCGACGACGTGCATGATGAGTGCCGTACGCTCAATGTGGCGCAGGAACTGGTGACCCAGGCCCTTGCCCTCGCTCGCGCCCTCGATGAGACCGGGGACGTCGGCAACGACGTAAGAATATTCGCCGGCACGCACCATGCCGAGGTTCGGCACGAGCGTGGTAAACGGGTAGTCAGCAATCTTGGGGCGGGCGGCACTCATGCGCGCAATGAGCGATGACTTACCCACCGAGGGAAAGCCCACAAGCGCGGCATCGGCCATAAGCTTCATCTCGAGCTCGATCCAGTGTTCCTCGGCAGGCTCGCCGAGCTGGGCAAAGGCCGGAGCGCGACGCACCGACGTCACAAAGTGTGTGTTGCCCAGACCGCCGGCACCGCCGGGCGCCACGACGACGCGCTCGCCGTCGTGCACCAGGTCGGCAATCTCGAACATCGGGGTCTGCGTCTCGGGATCGAGCTCGCGCACCACGGTACCCATAGGGACCTTGAGAATCAGGTCCTCGCCGCTCTTACCGTTACGACGGGCACCCTGCCCGTGCGTGCCGCGCTCGGCGCGGAAGTGATGCTTAAAGCGGTAATCGATCAGCGAAGACAGCTGAGCATCGGCCTGGATGACGACATTGCCGCCACGACCGCCGTCGCCGCCATCGGGGCCGCCCTTGGGGACAAATGCCTCGCGCCTAAACGACATGCATCCGGCTCCGCCGTCGCCGCCGCACACGTTAATGCGGCTGATATCGGTGAACTGTGACAACAGAATCGCCTCCTACAAAAAAGAGGGAGACCCTTGAATCCTAAAACTCAAGTGCCTCCCACATATGTGCTCTATGAAGGGTGAATTACGCGTTCGCGAGCGGGCGTACGCTGACCCTGTGCTTGATACCCTTGTGGAACTCAACGGTACCGTCGACCAGCGCGAACAGCGTGTCGTCCTTACCACGGCCAACGTTCTCACCCGGGTGGATGTGCGTGCCGTGCTGACGGACGAGAATCGTGCCCGTGGTTACCGTCTGGCCGGCATAGCGCTTCGTGCCAAGGCGCTGACCGCGGGAGTCACGGCCATTACGGGAGGAACCGAGTCCTTTTTTGTGTGCCATTGTGTATACCTACTCTTTCGTTACGAGTGTAATCTACTCGGCGACGGGAGCCTCGGCAACAGCCTCAGCCTCTGCCTTGACAGCCTTCTTGGCGCGGGAGGTAGCCTGAACCTTCACGATCTTCAGCTTGGTGAGCTGCTGACGGTGACCCTTCAGACGACGATAGCGCTTGCGCTTGTGGAACTTGAAGACCAGCTGCTTCTCGCCCTTGAACTGCTCAACGATCTGAGCGGTAACCTTGGCCTTGGCCAGCTTGTCGGGATCGGTGACGATCTTCTTACCATCGTTGAGGAAGATAACCGGCAGGGTGACCTTGTCGCCCTCATTGCCCTCGATCTTCTCGACGGTGATGACATCGTCGGTGGCGACCTTGTACTGCTTGCCGCCCGTGTTAACGATTGCGTACATGTTTACTTGCCCTTCATGCATCAGTTAGTGCAACAGCCGAATATAGTAGCAGGCGAAAATACCCCCGTCAACGAGTATGTGGAGCAAATCCACAAGTTCGCACAGGTATGGGGCTGACGAGTCGGCCCTCGTCGTCCTCGCATGCTTGATTCTGACGCTCGACATCGTAGGAGCAGATGGTCACGAGGTCTTGCATACCGGTGGAAACAATAGGTGCATCCACGCCCGGGGTCAAGCCCTGCAACAAAACATCAGCAGCAGAAAGCAAAATTTCCGGACGCATGGAGCCCTCGTTGTCGGCATGGGTGTCGAGCATGAGCACCAAATGGTCCGGGCGCTCCCCCGCCGTGAGCTCATAGCCCACGAGCGTGTGATCCAAATCCAAGCGCTTGCTCTTTTTGCCGCGCGCGTAGTCGATGCCGTGGCCCGCGCGCAGCGTGTCGATCGCACGACGCACCTCGTCGGCGCTTACGGGCGCCTCGGGATCCAAGTGCAGGTCGATGCGATACGACAGGCGCGTGAGCTGCGCCGTCAACGCCGGCGTGCGCACGTCGATGTACGCCGCCTCGATGGGCGCCAGATCGGCCGGAGACGCCGCAGCCAGGCACCCAAACGCCTCGTCGAGCGCCACGAACTCGGTCATAAACAGGTCATACCACTCGCAGGTCGACGACGTACCCACCGGCAGCGCCGAAGAGAAGCCCACGCGCATGTGCGGAGAGAAGCCCTGCGTGACGGCATAGGGAAGTCTCGCACGGCGCACGATGCGCTCAATGGTATGGATTACTTCGAGATGGCCCAGGTACTTAAGGCGATCGCGCTTGCCATAGCGAACACGAAGCCTAAAGAGCGAGGGGTTGTCGGTCAGGCGCTCACTCATGCGCGATCACCCATCAATACATTCTTGGCGTGGAGCGTGGGGCAGATCCCGCAGCCGGTGCACGACGTGCGGGTACAGTCGGGAGTCGTGACGCCCTCGAGCGAGCGACGGTACTCGCGCTCGAGGAAGCCGCGCGTGCAGCCGGGGCTCACGTGCTCCCACGGCAGGCGCCAGTCCAACTCGTAGGGCAGGTGCACGAGCTCATTGAGGTCGATGCCGTTTTTGGCAGCAGCTTCCTTCCAGTTATCGAGCGAGAAATGCTCTACCCAGGCGTCAAAGCGAGAGCCCGAGCGCCAAGCATCGATGATGACGGGCGTCATGTCACGACCGGCGCGGGACAGCGCGGCCTCGATGAGCGAGGTCTCGGCATCGTGGTAATGCACGCGGACGGCACGGTTGCGAACGCTCGTGATAAGCAACTTCTGGCGACGCTTGACGTCGTCGTAGTCGAGCTGCGGGCACCACTGGAACGGCGTGGCGGCCTTGGGGATAAAGACCGAAACCGAGATGGACACCGAGATCGAGCCGCGACGAGCCTTGGGCACCACGGAACGACCGAGCTCCAGCACGTGATCGGCCAGATTGGCGATGGCCACGATGTCCTCGTCGCGCTCGCCGGGAAGGCCCATCATAAAGTAGAGCTTCATGCGGTTCCAGCCGGCCTCGAAGGCCGCCTTGGCCGCACGGTCCAGGTCCTCCTCGGTCACGTTCTTGTTAATGATGTCGCGCATGCGCTGGCTGCCGGCCTCGGGCGCGAACGTCAGTCCGCCCTTCTTTTCGCCGGCGACCGACTCGGCCATATCCACGCCAAACGAATCCAGGCGCTGCGACGGAATAGACACGCGAATACCCGTATCCTCCAGGCGACGGTTGAGCCTGCCGAGCACGTCGCGAATGCAGGAGTGGTCGGTCGTGGAGAGCGAGGTCAGCGACACCTCGTCATAGCCAGTCTTTTCCAGACCCTGAATCACCGACGAGACAATCTGGTCGGCCGAGCGCTCGCGCACCGGGCGATACGTCATGCCAGCCTGGCAAAAACGACAGCCGCGGGCGCAGCCGCGCAGGATCTCGATAGACAGGCGGTCGTGGACCAGCTGCGCATAGGGCACGCACGACTGCGACAGCGGATTCGTGGCGCCGAAATCCTCGACGACGCGCTTGTAGACCACGGTCGGCGCATCCTTGCCCTCACGCGGCACGGTGTAGCCATGCGGCGAGCAGGGCTCGTCGTGACGAACCTCATAGAGCGACGGCACGTAGTTGCCGGCAATGGATG
>NZ_JBDMHA010000072.1:1847-9181 GCF_039752985.1 Collinsella aerofaciens | reverse complement strand
TGTTCGGCGCTTTCGGTGCTCTATACCGATGACGGCCAGTTCGACAAGTACCTCTTCCTGAAGGCAAACCCCAACATTGTCCTGATGGATACGACGGTTATCGCGGCGAGCCCGGTGCGCCTGACGGTTTCCGGTATGGGCGATGCGCTCGCAACCTACTTTGAGGCCCAGGCGACGCACGATGCCGACGGTGGCACTTGCGCCGGCGGCAAGGGCGGTATGGCTGGTCTGGCACTTGCCAAGCTCTGCTACGAGACGCTTATGGCCGATGGCGTGAAGGCCAAGGTCGCGTTGGAGAAAGGTGCGCTGACGCCTGCCGTGGAGCACATCATCGAGGCAAACACGCTGCTCTCCGGCATTGGCTTTGAGAGCTCGGGCCTTGCTGCTGCTCATGCCATCCACAATGGCCTGACGATGCTGCCCGAGTGCCACGGCATGTATCACGGCGAGAAGGTCGCCTTTGGCACCATCGTCCAGCTGGTACTCGAGGATGCTCCGACCGAGAAGCTCGAGGAAGTCTTGGGCTTCTGCATTGAGCTGGGCCTGCCGGTCACGATGAAGGAACTTGGCGTTGCCGAGCTTACGCGCGAGCAGGCCATGATTGTTGCCGAGGCCGCCTGCGCGCCCGATGACACCATGTGCAACATGCCGTTTGAGGTGACGCCCGAGATGGTCGCAAACGCCATCCTGGGTGCCGACGCGCTGGGCCACTACTATCTCATGGATGAGTAAATCAAGCTAAGGAAGGGGCAAAGCCGGCAGATGGCTTTGCCCTTTTTGCTATGGTGCAAAGGGATCAGGTTACTTTGCACCAATTGTTGTTGATGAAAGGGCGGATTCTCGTATGGCGCTTCCCATGGTATATGGCGGTCCCGGCCGGTATGTTCAGGGGCCGGGTGAGCTCTCGCGTCAGGGCAGGTATTTGTCATGGTTGGGCTGCGCTGCCTATGTCTTGTTTGACCAGGGCACCGAGGATCGGCTGTGCAGGCAGATCGTCGATGGATTTCTGGATGAAGATCTAAGCGAGCCGTTCTTTAAGATTTACAACGGTCCGTGTACGGAAGATGCCGTTGTCGAAATGGCTAAGGAAGCCCGGGCTGAGTATTGCGACATGGTGGTGGGTATTGGCGGCGGCAAGATGCTCGATATCGCCAAGGCCGTTGCGTTTTATGCCGAGTTGCCGTTGTGCGTATGTCCCACGGCGGCGTCGATGGACGGTCCGTGCAGCGCGATTTCCGATGCCGACCTGATGAGCGTTGCAGATGCGGCCTTTAGAAACGAACGCAACATGGCCAACGAGCAGACCAAGGTGACCAAACAAAAGCTCGTGCAGCTCATGCGCGAGGCATAGCTTGGCATTTGATTGACCTTGTGCAATCGAGGCGGCGATAGGCCATAGGCTATTTGCCGCAAAGATGCGCCGCGTGTAATTTGCCCGAGGCGTGGGCCGATGGCGTATCATTATCTCTTGCTTGTTTGCACTGCTCAGGGAGGGGCCGCGCATGGCGCAGGAACACGATCTGTTTGATGACATCATCGAAATCAGCAAGGGCTTGGATTTTTTTAAAGACCCGCTTGGCGGTGTGACCGACGCGCTCGATCCGTCGGCGCCGCAGTGGAATCCTGCCGACTACAAGGAGCGCCCGCGCGGCAACACCATTCCGTGCCTGACCTGTAAAAACGAAAAGAGCGGCTGCACCGCGTGCATGGACGTGTGTCCGGTCAACGCTATCGAGGTCGAGGAAGATGCCATTGAGATCCTCGACTCCTGTCGCAAGTGCGGCCTGTGCGCCGCTGCCTGTCCGACCGAGGCGATCATCTCGCCGCGCCTGGCGCCCAAAAACCTGTATGACGATATCGTCTCTGCTGCTACGAGCCACGAGACCGCCTACGTCACCTGCACGCGCGCCCTCAAGCGCATGCCGCGCGAGAACGAGGTCGTCGTCGCCTGCGTGGGCGATATTACTGCCGAGACCTGGTTCTCGGTGCTGGCCGACTATCCCAACGTGAGCGTCTACCTGCCGTTGGGCGTGTGCGATAAATGCCGCAACACCGGCGGTGAGGACATTCTGGGCGAGGCGATTGCGAAGGCCGAGGAGTGGTCTGGTACGGGTATGGGCCTGGAGGTCGACCCCAAGAGCCTCAAATGCCATAAGCGCCGCGAGTACGAGCGCAAGGAGTACATGGATAAGATTGCCCGCACCACGGGCCTAACCGTGACTAAGCTCAACCCGGCGACTGCGGCACTGGCCTCGGTGACGCAGAAGTTGAAGGCCCACCGTCACCAGATCACGCAGCTCGAGCGCACGCTCAACACCATGTGCGGCACCACGACGACCAAGCGTCGCCGTTCGCTCACGCACGGACGCCAACTGGTGCTCTCGACACTGCAGAACCATCCTGAGCTTGCCCAGAACATGCAGGTGAGCACGCCGGAATGCGATTTTGACAAGTGCACGTCGTGCGGCGAATGCGTCAACGTGTGCCCCACGTTTGCCTGCGATTTGGTGGGAAGCGGTCGCTTTGCATTGGAGTCCACGTATTGCCTAGGTTGCGGAGCCTGCGTCAAGGTGTGCCCCGAGCATGCGCTCAAGCTGGTCGAGCACGATGCGTCCAATCTGGTCGTTGTCGACCCCGAGGCCGAGGAAAAGGCCGCTCAGAAGGCCAAGGCCCACGAAGAGGCCCAGAAGGCCAAGGCCGAGGCAAAGGCCAAGCTTGACAAGATGCTCGATCAGGTGGAGAAGCTCGCGGACTAGTCAGCGAGCTCTATCTCTGCTTCATTTGCGCCGCCGCGGTGTCCGGATTCGCCCGGATGCTGCGGCGGCGCTATACTTATACGGTTTGAAGTACCTGTACCAAAAGGAGCTGTCGTGTCCCTTTCCATCGGTATCGTGGGCCTGCCCAACGTGGGCAAGTCGACGCTGTTCACCGCGCTTACCAAAAAGACCGGCCTTGCCGCCAACTACCCGTTTGCCACGATCGACCCCAACGTGGGTATCGTCGATGTGCCCGATAGCCGCCTGCAAAAGCTTGCCGACATCGTCAACCCGGGCCGCATTGTGCCGGCTACGGTCGAGTTTGTCGACATCGCTGGCCTGGTGAAGGGTGCTAACGAGGGCGAGGGCCTGGGCAACCAGTTCCTGGCCAACATTCGCGAGACCGACGCCATCTGCGAGGTCGTGCGCTACTTTAAGGACCCCAACGTCATGCGCGAGGTGGGCCGCACGGGCGAGTTCGTCGATCCTGCCGGCGATGCCGACACCATCATGACCGAGCTCATCCTGGCCGACATGGGCACGCTCGAGAAGCAGCTGCCCAAGCTCGAGAAGGAAGCCAAGCGCGACAAGGAACTCATGCCCAAGTTTGAGGTCGCCAAGCGCCTGCTTGCCTGGCTCAACGAGGGCAAGCGCGCCGCATCCATGGAGATGACCGACGAGGAGCGTGCCGCCGCCAAGGGTCTGTTCCTGCTCACCATGAAGCCCATCCTGTATGTGGCCAACGTGGACGAGGATATGCTCAACGACGATCTGGCGCCCGTCGACGGCGTCAAGCCGCTGCCTATCTGCGCCAAGATCGAGGCCGAGCTTTCCGAGCTCGATCCCGAGGATGCGGCCGACTATCTGGAGAGTTTGGGTCTGGAGCAGCCCGGTCTGGACGTGCTCGCGCAGGCTGCCTACAAGCTGCTCGGTCTGCAGTCGTTCTTTACGGCCGGCGAGATGGAGGTCAAGGCCTGGACGGTTCGTCAGGGCGCGACCGCCCCGCAGGCTGCCGGCGTCATCCACACCGATTTTGAGCGCGGCTTTATTAAGGCCGAGGTCATTGGCTATGACGACTACGTCGAGCTCGGCGGTGAGCAGGGCGCCAAGGCCGCCGGCAAACTGCGTATTGAGGGCAAGGACTATGTTATGGCCGATGGCGACGTCGTGCACTTCCGCTTTAACGTGTAAGGACGACGCGCATGTTTAAATATGGCAAAAAAGCTGGCTACATGGGTATTGCGCTGCTCGTACTTGCGGTGATTCCGCTGGTGGTTGCAGCGTGTGTTATCCCCAACATTGGTCCCGAGGTGGCAACGAAGTTTAACGCAGCCGGCGAGGTGACGCGCTGGGGTAAGAGCTACGAGCTGCTGGCACTGCCGGTGCTCAACCTACTGCTGAGCGTGGCGACGTACTTTACGGCGGGACGCCAGGCTAAAAACAATGATGACTCCGCCGCCATGGCGCGCATCGTGTGCGAGCGCTACCTGCGCAACGGTTGTATCACGGGTGTGTTCCTCAATGTAATCAACGTCTACTTTATGTATTCGGCGATTACCGGAACGGGCTTTGGCTTTGGTTTCTAGCTTGTCCTTTTAGGCAACGAGCCTGCACGCATATTCAATGGCTGCTGCGAGGCCGCCGCTCGATCGTGGTTTAAAGACCATGTCGGCGGCGGCCTCGTTTTCGTATCCGGCGCCCCGAAGGGCAAGCGCGATACCGGTTTCTAAAAGGAGCGGCAGGCCACGTTGGCTGGTTACGATTACGACAGCCTGATTGAGCGAGCAGCTGTGCGCGTGGCATTGGATGGCAAGTTCACCTTGCGCCGGGCAAGGGACCAGAACGGCGGCGACGCGACTTGATAGCAATGCAAATGCTGTGCGCTCATCGGGAGAAAGGCATTCTGCTTCAACGACGACGAGCTTGGGCGGCGCGCTGTTTGTGCGAAGCGTGGCTCGGTACATGCGGACCGAAGAATCCGACATAGAAAACTCCTGTGTATTCGGCAAAACGTAAACTATAGTTTACGTTTATGTTCGGCTCCATTTCAAACTCGGCTGCATGGACGAACGTGCGAAACAGATTCTTGGCAGGCGGGTCGAAGAGACACGCAAGGACCTTGGTATCTCCAAGGTTGATTTTTGTGTGGCGACAGGAATCAGCCGACCCTACCTCGACCGAATCGAAGATGGAACGGCAAATTTCACGCTCAAGGTTCTATTTAAGATCGCACCCGCACTCGGCATGACGGTGTCAGAGCTTCTCGAGGGCATTGAATAGAAGATGCCTATTGACCGGTGGTTACACCATCGGGATACGGTCGTGGTTGACTTGGCTGTAGAACAGGCGCTGAATTACTGACGCATCACGTGACTGGCCGAGTGCCCACATGGTCTTGGCCACGAGCGTCTCGGTGGTCATGTCATCGCCGCGCAGGATGCCCGGATGATCGGCGTAAACGCGGCCGACCTCATAAACACCCAGGTCAAGGCCCTCCTCGGGGACCTGCGTGGTCATAACGACAGTACGACCCGAATCGACCCAGCGGAAAATCGCCTCCTGGAACGACTCGCCCGACTCACCAAACTCGGGGATACCGCCAATGCCAAAGGTCTCAAGGATTACAGCATCGTAGCTATCGGCTAGGGCGTCGAGGATGCCCGGGTTTACGCCGGGCGTAAGCTTGAGTACAAATACGCGCGGGTCGATGCTGTCGTAGAAATGCACCGGGTTTTCGTCCTGATGCGTGCCGTGAAGCCCGTTGCGCACGATACGGTCATTGCGGATGTAGGCAATGGGCGGATAGTTGACGCTAATGAATGCGTTGAAGCTCATGGTGCGCTGCTTGCGGGCGCGCGTACCGGCAATGGCGACGCCGCCAAACACAATCGACACATCGTGCGAATGCTCGTCGAGTGCATAGAGCAGGCTCTGGTACAGGTTGAGCTTGGCGTCGGTAAAGGGATTGCCCATGGGCTTTTGCGAGCCGGTGAGCACGATGGGCTTGGGGCTGTCCTGAATCAGGTAGGAAAGCGCTGCCGCGGTGTAGCTCATGGTGTCAGTGCCGTGCAGAATCACGAAGCCGTCGTGGTCGGCATAACCCTCGACGATGACGTCGCGGATACGCATCCAGTCGCTCGGGCGCATGTTGGTGCTGTCGATGTTCATGGGCTGCACGACGTCGAGCTCGCAGAGCCCCGAGATCTCGGGGACGCTCTGGGCGAGCTCCTCACCGGTCAGGGCGGGGGAGAGGCCGTTGCCGTCCTCGGTCGATGCGATGGTGCCGCCCGTGGCGATGAGAAGGATGCGCTTCATGCTGGTATTCCTATCGTATTTGCCGCCGCAGAGGCGGAGTCGTTCGGCAGTATTGTGGCACAGGGCGTCCAATGTTCAAACGTATTACATCATCTGTAACGTTTGAAAACACTTCAATTGCCGTCAAATAGGGGCCCAGGTCGTGCGTTTGCCGTGCGCTGATGGCTGCGAGGGGCGAGAAACCCCATATAACGTGTACACTATGGAGGTTATTTTCGTTCATTCACGCGGGTGGGCACCGGCTCCCCGCCAACAAGAGGGGGAAACCATGGATCAAAAGGCTTCCGCAAAGGTCCTCGTACTCGACTTTGGTGCGCAGTACGGTCAGCTCATTGCCCGTCGCGTCCGCGACCTCAACGTGTATTCCGAGATTGTCCCCTGCGACATCTCGGCCGACGAGATTCGCGAAATGAACGCCTCTGCGCTCATCCTTTCCGGCGGCCCGGCCTCTGTGTATGCCGAGGACGCTCCGTCCATCGATCCTGCCATCTTTGACCTGGGCCTTCCCGTCCTGGGCTTTTGCTACGGCCATCAGATCACGGCCGTGACGCTCGGCGGCAAGGTCGGCCACTCCGAGGTGGGCGAGTACGGCCGCGCCACCATCACGCGCACGGCCGGCGCCAAGCTCTTTAACTCCACGCCCATGGAGCAGACCGTGTGGATGAGCCACCGCGACGCCGTGTCCGAGGTGCCCGAGGGCTTTACCGTTACCGCCAGCACCGACGTGTGCCCGGTTGCCGCCATGGAGTGCGTCGAGCGCAAGATTTTCACCACGCAGTTCCACCCCGAGGTCAAGCACTCCGAGTACGGTCAGCAGCTGCTGAGCAACTTCCTGTTTGAGATCTGTGGCCTGGAGCCCAACTGGAGCATGGACGACCTGGTCGAGACCATGACGGCCGAGTTCCGCGAGAAGGTCGGTGACGACCGCGTGATTCTGGCCCTGTCCGGTGGCGTTGACTCCTCCGTCGTGGCTGCGCTGGGCGCCCGCGCCGTGGGCAAGCAGATGACCTGCGTGTTCATCAACCACGGTCTGCTTCGCAAGGGCGAGCCCGAGCAGGTGGAGGAGGTCTTCACCAAGCAGTTTGACGTCGACTTTATCCACGTCCACGCCGAGGACCGTTATGCCGAGCTTTTGGCCGGCGTGACCGAGCCCGAGGAGAAGCGTCGCATCATCGGTACGCAGTTCTGGAAAGAGTTCTTCGCCGTGGCACAGCAGCTCGAGACCGATGGCAAGCCGGTCAAGTACCTGGCTCAGGGCACCAT
>NZ_JBDMHA010000072.1:0-1697 GCF_039752985.1 Collinsella aerofaciens | reverse complement strand
GTCTGGCGCTGGGCCTGCCGGCTCACATCGTGTTCCGTCAGCCCTTCCCGGGCCCGGGTCTGGCCATCCGCATCATCGGTGCGGTCGACAAGGAGAAGCTCGAGATTCTCAAGAACGCCGATGCTATTGTGCGCGAGGAGCTCGACGCCTACAACCAGCGTCTGTTTGAGCAGACCGGCGAGCGCAACTCCGAGCACAGCTGTTGGCAGTATTTCGCGGTCCTGCCCGACATCAAGTCCGTTGGCGTTATGGGCGACGAGCGCACCTATCAGCGCCCGATCATCCTGCGTGCCGTCGAGTCCAGTGATGCCATGACCGCCGACTGGGCCAAGCTGCCCTACGACGTGCTTGCCCGCATCTCCGGCCGCATCGTGGCCGAGGTTCCCGGTGCAAACCGCGTGTGTTACGACATCACGTCCAAGCCGCCCGCGACCATCGAGTGGGAGTAGGCCGATAGGGTTCTGACCTGCGATTTTGAGTGCCGCACTGTGCCGCTGAGTTTCGTTTCGTACGAGAGTCATGGCAAAGCCGCCAGCGACGGCGGTGAGTAAATACGGTAATCTGGCCTCCGTTCCCGCGTTGGGACGGAGGCTTTTTCTTTGCCGTTTTACTCCCTTTCACCTGCGATTTCGCGATTTACTCCCCGTATTTCAAGACGACAAGGCACGGGGCGGTATTCGGAGGAACGGGAGTAAAGATTTATCCCGAATGAGTAGACGCGCGATTTTTGTCCCCGAGAACGAAACGAGGCCGTTTCGGGGCCCGTGAAACTCAAATCGAACTCAACGGGCGTTTTTACGGTCTCCGTACGGCGTTTCCCCAGGTGGTTAATGGGGAGTAAAGAATCTCGCCGCCTCAATGAAAACGGGAGTAATCAGGGGAAATGCCGCAGTGTACTGCCGTGTGCCGCCATGTAAGCCACCGCGTCATTTACTCCCCATTTACGCTTGAAATGCCTTTGCATGCAATGGGGAGTAAAAACTCAGCTTACGCAGGAGCGAGCGGAGCTCACCGCCTAGCCTGGCGTCCTGATTCGGTTGCGTTGATTGCGAAATGCGGGGAGCCGTTACAGCAAGGCTTTCCAGTCCTCGTACTCGTCGGCGTCGATCTCGCCGTTCTCGAGCCGTGCGCGCTTCTCTGCCCACAACTCGATCGCCATCGCGGCTTTGGGCGCGTGCGGCGCCTTGGGGTTCAGGGAGAGGCCCGAACCGTCGGCTGAGGGAACTATGCCGAAGGAGTCTTCGAGCCGCACGAGCAGCGACATGAGGTCGCCTGCGGTCTCGACGCCGTAATCCTTGAGGGCGTTGACGGACACGCCGAGCGCTGCGGCGATGGACTCGAGCAGCTCGGGCTTGTCCATCAGCAAATCCTATCAGCGGCTCAAGGGCAAGGACGTGATTACCACTCCTAAGACGAAAAAGAGCAACCGTGTCATTAAGATGCCCAAATTCCTCTGTGGAGAGATGGAGGACTACTTAAAGATGTTTTACAGCACCGGGGCAAATGAACGGATTTTCCCTGTCAGCAAGCACTATCTCCACCATGAAATGGACAGAGGTGCGAAAGCGGCGGGAGTGAAGCGGATCAGAATTCACGACCTCCGACATTCACACATTTCCCTGCTGATTGATATGGGCTTCACCGCCCTGGCAATCGCTGACCGGGTGGGGCATGAGAGTATCGATATCACCTACCGC
>NZ_JBDMHA010000071.1:0-9273 GCF_039752985.1 Collinsella aerofaciens | reverse complement strand
AGCTCGCCTGCGACGCGGGCATCGCGGTCGAGGACATCGACCACTTTGTATTCCATCAGGCTAACGAACGAATCTTGAGCCAGGCGGTCAAGCGCCTGGGTGTGCCGGACGACCGTGTGGTCCGAACGTTGCGTGAAACCGGCAACATCTCGAGCGCTTGCATTCCGCTTGCTCTCGACCGACTGGCAAATACCGGCGCGCTGCACGCGGACGACACCATCGCCCTGGTCGGATTTGGCGCCGGCTTGGATGTAGGTGGCTATCTACTTCGCTGGAAGTAGTTGCACATAGGAAATGAAAACGCCCCTGGGGCACAAACAAAGGAGAACTACCATGGCAGATCAGAAGACCTTCGAGCGCGTTTGCGACGTTATCCGCGAGACCGCCGGCCTTGACGATGTCGAGATGAAGCCCGAGTCCACGCTCGAGGAGATTGGCCTCGACAGCCTGGGTACCGTCGAGATCCTCGTTGCCGTCGAGGACGAGTTTGGCATTGAGCTCGATACCGAGGAGAACCCCAAGACGGTCGGCGAGTTCGTCGATACGGTCGAGGCGGCATTGGAGAAGTAGTGATGCTCAAGTCTCCTCTCTGCGATTTGCTCGGAATCGAAAAGCCCGTGTTCCAGGGTGGCATGGCCTGGATTGCCGACGCCTCGTTGGCATCTGCCGTGTCCGAGGCAGGCGGCTTAGGCATTATCGCGGCCATGAATGCCGACGCAAACTGGCTGCGCGATCAGATTCACGAGCTGCGCGTCAAGACGGATAAGCCCTTTGGCGTCAACGTTATGCTCATGAGCCCGTTTGTCGACGAGGTCGCACAAGTGGTGATTGATGAGCAGGTGCCCGTTGTGGTGACCGGTGCCGGCAATCCCACCAAGTACATGAAGGCCTGGGGCGATGCAGGCATCAAGGTTATTCCCGTCGTGGCTTCGGTGGCGCTGGCGCGTCTCGTGGCGCGTCGCGGAGCCACTGCCGTGGTTGCCGAGGGCACCGAATCGGGCGGGCATATTGGCGAGACGTCGACGATGGCGCTCGTTCCGCAGGTTGTCGATGCGGTCGATATTCCCGTGGTTGCGGCTGGCGGCATCGCCGATGGCCGCGGTGTAGCGGCCGCCTTTATGCTCGGCGCCGCCGGCGTCCAGGTGGGCACGCGTTTTCTCGTCGCCGATGAGTGCACCGTATCCGAACAGTACAAAGAGCTGGTGCTCAAGGCGGGCGACACGTCGACGCGTGCGACCGGTCGCTCGACGGGACATCCGGTTCGCGCCCTCAAGAGCCCCTTCACCAACGCGTATGCCAAGAACGAGGCGGCGGGCGCAAGCCCCGAGGAGCTCGGGGCCATGGGCACGGGCGCGCTTCGTAAAGCCGCAAAGGACGGTAATTACGAAGAGGGTTCGTATTTGTGCGGACAGATTGCTGGCATGGTCAACGAGCGCCAGAGCGCACGCGAAATCGTCGACGATCTGGTCGATGGCGCCGAGCGTGTCCTGAAGGGTGCGACCGCATGGGTAGCGTAGCGCTTCTGTTTGCCGGTCAGGGTGCCCAGCATCCCGCGATGGGCGTCGACCTCATCGAAGCATCGCCGGCGGCTGCCGAGGTGTTCGCCATTGCCGATGAGGTACGCCCGGGGACCAGCGAGCAGTGCCGGAGCGCCTCCAAGGAGGAGCTCTCACAGACCGAGAACACGCAGCCTTGCGTGTTCGTGCACGACTTGGCTGTCGCTGTCGCCCTGCGCGATCGCGGCGTGGTGCCTGCCGCCTGTGCGGGATTCTCGCTGGGCGAGGTCGCTGCACTCACCTTTGCGGGGGCATTCGATACGCGAGCGGGTTTTGAGCTCGTGTGTGAGCGCGCGGCTTTGATGGCCACGGAGGCCGAGCGTCACCCCGGCGGCATGCGCGCCGTCATCAAGCTCGATGCGGCGCAGGTCGAGGGCTTGGCAAAACAGGCAGGCGAGGACTGCTGGCCGGTCAACTACAACAGCCCCCAGCAGACGGTTGTGGCCGGAGCGCCCGATGCGTTGCAGACCCTCGACGTCATGGTAAAAGAGGCTGGCGGTCGCGCCATGAAGGTCGCGGTGTCGGGTGCATTCCATAGCCCCTATATGGCCGAGGCGACTTGTGGCCTTGCTGCATATATCGAGGCCGGTCACGCGCCGTCCCCGTTGCTCATTCCGGTCATGGCAAATATGACGGCGGCGCCCTATCCGGCCGATCCGCAGGCGGCATCGGAGGTGCTTGCCAACCAGGTGAGCCATGCCGTGCGCTGGGTCGACACGCTGCATGCTCTGCAGGATCAAGGCATCGACACGTTTATTGAGGTCGGTCCCGGCAAAACGCTGTCCGGCTTGGTCAAGCGTACGCTGAGCGACGTTCGTGTGTATTCGTGCGAAACGGCCGAGCAGGTCGCAGCTATTGCCGACGAGCTCGCATAGTCCACAGGGCTGTAACCCGAAAGGAATGACATGGGTAACTTGAACAACGCCGCGCTCGAGCGCAACGACTCACGTCGCGTGGCACTGGTCACGGGCGGCTCGCGGGGTATCGGCCGCGCCTGCGCTGTCGGTCTGGCGGAGGACGGCTTTGATATCGCCGTCGTCTATGCCGGCAGCGTCGATGCGGCGCGCGAGACGTGCGAGGCCTGCGAGGCGGCTGGCGCCACGGCGCGCGCATATCAATGTGACGTGGCCGACCCCGCCGCCGTCAACACATGCGTGGAGACGGTCCTCAACGACTTTGGCTCCATTTGGGCGCTCGTCAACAACGCCGGCATCACCCGCGATGGCCTGCTCATGCGTATGAGCGACGATGCCTTCGACCGCGTGCTCGATGTCAATCTCAAGGGCACGTTCAATACGACGCGCGCGCTCACCAAGACCTTTATGCGCCAGCGCGGCGGTTGCGTCATCAACATGAGCTCGGTTGTGGGCCTGATGGGCAATGCCGGGCAGGCCAACTACGCTGCCTCCAAGGCGGGCGTGATAGGGCTTACCAAGGCGGTGGCGCGCGAGCTTGCGCCCCGCGGCGTACGAGTGAACGCGGTCGCACCCGGGTTTGTCGAGACGGATATGACGGCAAAGCTCTCGGAGAAGGTGCGCGCGGCGTGCGAGGAGCAGATTCCCCTGAGGCGCATGGCGCGCCCCGAGGAAGTGGCCGGCGTGGTGCGCTTTTTAGCGAGCGATGCGGCTGCCTACATTACGGGTGAGGTCGTACGCGTTGACGGCGGAATGGCGATGTAGAAACCAGGGCCGAACAACGGCTTGGATGAGGAGACCATGATGGAACAGAGAGTTGCAATCACCGGCATCGGCGCCGTATCGCCGCTCGGCAACACGGCGCTTGCCACCTGGGCGGCCATGTGCGCCGGCACGTGCGGCATCGGCCCGATCACGCACTTCGATACCGATGCGTTTGCCGTTAAGGTGGCGGCCGAGGTCAAGGGTTTTGACGGCAACGAGTACTTTGGCAAGCGTGACGCCAAGCACCTGGACCCCTGTGTTCAGTTTGCGATGGCGGCGTCGGACGAGGCCATGCACGATGCGGGCCTCGATGTTGAGGGCGCCATCGATCGCGAGCGCCTGGGCGTCTACGTGGGTTCAGGCGTGGGCGGCATGCAGACACTCGTCGACAACGTTCACACGATTGCCGATCGAGGGCCTCGCCGTGCATCGCCCTATATGATCGCGATGATGATCCCCAATATGGCTTCGGGCAATATCGCAATCCGCCATAAGGCAAAGGGCCCGACCTTGCCCGTGGTGACCGCCTGCGCGACCTCGGCCCATGCCGTGGGCGAGGCGTTCCGCGCCATCAAGCATGGCTATGCCGATGCGATTCTCGCCGGCGGTGCCGAGGCCGCAATCATCCCCGATGCCGTTGCGGGCTTTACATCCTGCCGTGCTCTCACCACTAATCCTGACCCGTCGACGGCTTGCCGCCCGTTCGATGCAGACCGCGACGGCTTTGTGATGGGCGAGGGCGCCTGCGTGCTGGTTCTCGAGAGCATGGAGCATGCGCAGGCGCGCGGTGCGCACATTTATGCCGAGGTCGTGGGCTACGGCAACACCGATGATGCCTATCACATCACGAGTCCTGATCCCGAGGCTGCCGGCATTGCCCGCGCGATATCGCTGGCGGTAACCGAGGGCGACGTCAAGCCTTCCGAGGGTCTCTACATCAATGCCCACGGCACATCGACCAAGCTCAACGATTCGTCCGAGACGGCGGGCATTAAGCGTGCGCTCGGCGAGGACGCGGCGCGCGCCGCGCACGTCTCGTCGACTAAGTCGATGACCGGCCACATGATCGGTGCTACGGGCGCCATCGAGGTCATGGCCTGCGCCATGGCGCTCGAGCAGGGCGTGGTGCCGCCGACCATTAACTACCACACGCCCGATCCCGCCTGCGATCTTGACTACACGCCCAATCGCGCGGTTCGCGCCGACCTTACCTGGGCGCTTTCGACCAACCTGGGCTTTGGCGGACACAACGCCGCCATCGCGCTGCGTAGATATACGAGGAGCTAGAGCATGGATTCCAAAAGACTTGCCGAGATAGCCGATGTTATGGAGAACCGCGGCCTCACGCGCGTACGCGTTGAGGAGCCCGATGGCACCGCGGTCGAACTCGAGCGCGCGAGCGCCGCACAGCCGGTTGCCGTGCCCATGCCCATGCCGAGCGCTATGGCCGCTCCAGTTGCAGCTCCCACAGTCGCGCCTGCCGCACCGGAGCCCGCCGCGCAGACACCTGTTGCCGCACCGGAGCCCAAGGGCACCGAGGTGACCGCTCCCATGGTCGGCGTTTTCTATGCTGCCCCAGCGCCGGGCGACGAGCCGTTTGTGCGCGTGGGCTCCAAGGTCAAGGCCGGCGAGACCCTCTGCATCATCGAGGCTATGAAGGTTCTCAACGAGGTGACAGCCGAGGCAGACGGCGAGGTGCTCGAGATCTGCGTGGCCGACGGCGACCTCGTGGAGTTTGGCAGCTGCCTCATGAGAATCGGATAGGTGATATCCATGAACAAAGAAGAGCTTAAGGAACTGTTGCCGCATCGCGAGCCGATGCTTTTGCTTGACGAAGCCGAGCTGGTGGGCGACGAGGCCCACGGCAAGATCACGATTACGGGCGACGAGTACTTTTTGCAGGGGCATTTTCCGGGAAACCCGGTGGTCCCCGGCGTGATTCAGTGCGAGATGCTCGCCCAGAACTGCTGCGTGCTGCTGATGGGCGATGAGGAGGCGCGCGGCGCGACGCCGTTCTACACGAGTCTGGACAAGGTGCGCTTTAAGCGTCCGGTGCGCCCGGGCGACACGGTGGATCTGGTGTGCTCCATCACGCGTGCGCGCGGGCCGTTCCGCTTTGCAACAGGTACTGCGAGCGTTAACGGTGAGGTTTGCTGCCGCGCCGATATGTCTTTTGCACTCATGCACGAAAAGTAGGGAAGTTTTCATGTTCGACAAAGTGCTCATCGCCAACCGCGGCGAAGTCGCGGTCCGTGTTATCCGCGCGTGCCGCGATATGGGCATCAAGACCGTCGCCGTTTATTCCACGGCCGATGCGGACGCGTTGCACGTGCAGCTTGCCGACGAGGCGTATTGCATCGGCGGCCCGCGTCTTGCCGAGAGCTACCTCAACGACGATGCCGTGCTCACCTGTGCCGTAAAGTCAGGAGCTAAGGCAATTCATCCCGGCTATGGCTTTTTCTCCGAGAAGGCGAGCTTCGTGCGAGACTGCGACAAGTATGGCCTGGCGTTTGTCGGTCCTTCGGCCGAGGTGATCGACAGCATGGGCGACAAGGACGCCGCACGTCGAACGGCTGCCGCGGCGGGCGTGCCCATCGTGCCGGGCTGCGATTTGCTCAAAAGTCCCGAGGAGGCAACGGCCGAGGCTGAGCGCATTGGCTGCCCCGTGCTCATCAAGGCGCGTGCAGGTGGCGGCGGTCGCGGTATTCGCAAGGTCGACCGCGTGGAAGACGCGGCAAAGGCCTTTATTGAAGCACGTGCCGAAGGCGAGGCCGTTTTTGGCGACGGCGAGTGCTACATGGAGAAGTTCGTCGCGCCGGCGCACCACGTCGAGGTGCAGATTATGGCCGATAAGCAGGGCCATGTGTTTTCGCTTGGCGAGCGTGAGTGCTCGGTGCAGCGCCGCAACCAAAAGCTGATCGAGGAGAGCCCCGCGCCGTGCCTCGACGGACACGACGACATTCGTGCTCGCATGCACAAGGCGGCGCGTGACCTGGCTCGTGCCGTCGGCTACGAAGGAGCCGGTACCATCGAGTTCCTGTATTCGGACGACGGCAATTTCTACTTTATGGAAATGAACACGCGCTTGCAGGTAGAGCATCCGGTTACGGAGTTTGTGACCGATACCGACTTGGTCAAGTGGCAGCTGCGCGTGGCGGCCGGCCAGCCTTTGCCCTTTGAGCAGGAGGACATGCCGGTCCGCAACCACGCCATGGAGTGCCGCATCAATGCCGAAACGCCGGACTTTCTGCCGTCATGCGGAACGGTCACCGCGTTGCGTGTGCCGGGTGGTCCGCGCGTGCGCTGGGATTCCGCCATGTTTACCGGCGCGAACGTTCCGCCGTACTACGACTCCATGCTTGGCAAGCTCATCGTGTGTGCGCCCACGCGTGACGGCGCCATTCGCAAGATGCGCTCGGCCCTGGGCGAGCTCGTGATTGAGGGCGTGAGCGAAAACAGCGAGCTTCAGCTCGACGTGCTGGCAAACGACGAGTTCTTGTCGGGCATGTATCACACCGATCTGATGGGGCATCTCTATGCTGATGAATAGAAAAGCGAAGACGGTCAACGTCCTCGAGGGGCCGATGACCGAGTCGTGCGCCGAGTTTCCCGCGCGCCACGTGTTTATCAAGTGCCCGGAGTGCCGCCGTGTGATCGATGAGGCACGCCTACACGACAACCTCGAGGTCTGCCCCCGTTGCGGCAAGCATTTTCGCGTGAGCGGTCGTGCGCGCCTGGGTATGACAGTCGACGAGGGCACGTTTGAGGAATGGGATGCCAATCTGGCGTCGGAGGACTTCCTCTCGTTTCCCGGCTATGCCGATAAGCTCAAGAGCGTGAGCGAGCGTTCGGGCGAGCGCGATGCCGTTGTGTGCGGCAGGGGCAAAATCTGCGGTTGCGATACGGCGCTCTTCTTTATGGACGCCAACTTTATGATGGGCTCGATGGGCTCAGTGGTGGGCGAGAAGATCTGTCGCGCATTTGAGCGTGCGACCGAGCTGGGATTGCCAGTTGTCGGCTTTACCGTTTCGGGCGGTGCGCGCATGCAAGAGGGCGTGACCTCGCTTATGCAGATGGCCAAGATTTCTGCGGCGGTTAGGCGCCACAGCGAGGCGGGCGGCCTGTATATCACGGTGCTCACCGACCCTACGACCGGAGGCGTAACCGCGAGCTTTGCCATGGAGGGCGACATTATCCTGGCCGAGCCCGATGCCCTGACGGCATTTGCCGGCCCGCGCGTGATCGAGCAGAACATGCACAAGCGCCTACCCAAGGGATTTCAGCGCTCCGAGTTTTTGCTGGAGCACGGCTTTTGCGATGCCGTTGTTCCGCGTGGCGAGATTGCGCTCACGGTAGGCGAGCTGCTGGCGCTGCACGAAGGGCATGCGCCCGGCCTGGGGGCACCGCATGAGATCGTGCATACGGGTCGCCGCGGCAAAAAGCTGGGACACCTGTTTAAGCGCTCGGCGGCGCCAAAAACCGCGCTCGAGATTGTCAAGCAGACCCGCTCGGCAGATCGCGCCACGGCGGGCGAGATGATCTCGCTGGGCCTGGATGGATTTGTGGAGCTGCATGGCGACCGTTACTTTGGCGACGACGCCGCCGTGGTGGCTGGCATTGGCTGGAAAGACGGGCGACCCGTGACGGTTATCGCCGTCGAGCGCGGTACCACGACCAAAGAGCGCATGCGTCGCAACTTTGGTATGGCACATCCCGAGGGCTACCGCAAAGCGCGTCGCCTTATGCGCCAGGCCGAAAAGTTTGGTCGACCGGTTCTGTGTCTGGTCGATACTTCGGGCGCGTTTTGCGGCATCGGTGCCGAGGAGCGCGGCCAGGGCGAGGCGATTGCCCAGAATCTCATGGAGATGAGCGGCCTCAAGACGCCGATTGTCTCGGTGGTGACAGGCGAGGGCGGCTCTGGTGGCGCGCTGGCGCTGTCCGTGGCCGACCGCATCCTGATGCTCTCGAGCTCGGCCTATTCGGTCGTGAGCCCCGAGGCCTGTGCGTCGATCCTGTGGAAGGATACCGAGCGCGCGAATGAGGCCGCCGAGGCGCTGAAGCTCACGGCCCCCGATCTGTTGGCGCTCGGCATCATCGACGGCATTGTTGACGATAGGGGCCTGTCGCATGAGGAGATTGCCGGTGCCGTCATGTCCTCGGCATTTGATGCGTTCGATACGCTTGGGCAGCTCGACGACGCGACCCTCACAAACCTCCGCTACGAAAAGTACCGCGCAATCGGTCGATACCGCACGATGTGACAAAGGGACAGCCCGCATGTCATATTGGGAAAGGCGTTCCATGCTACAAGTTTCTAACACCTCGTTTACAACGTCGGTTTCATCAAACGCCATGGCCGTGGTGGACTATCTGTCCAAAAGCATGATGTCGGCGCTGCCGTTTATTGTCTGCGCGGCGTTGTTCCGCACCGTCGCTGTCATTATGGGCGAAGGCATGCTGGGCCTGTGGTCTGCCGATTCTGATATCTATCGTCTGTTCTACAGTTGGCTCTATAACGCCGGCTACTACTTTTTGCCCATCTATCTTGGCTGGGCCGCCGCTCGCCAGCTCGGTTGCTCGGAGCAGCTGGGCATGATGCTGGGCGGCGTATTGATTGCGCCCGATCTGCTTAAGCTCGTCGATGCCGCATCGACGACGGGGGCATCGATGACTTCCGTGTATGGTCAGCTTCCCGCGCCGGTCAACGATTACACGACGACCGTTATTCCGGTTCTCATCTCGGTGCCCGTGCTATGGCGAGTGGAGTGTTTCTTTAAACGCGTTATCCCTAAGGCCGTGGCGTTTTCGTTTGTTCCGTTTGCGACCATGCTTGTCATGGTTCCGGTTTCGCTGTGTATCACGGCGCCGGCGGGCAGCTATCTGGGCATGCTGTTGGGCCAGCTTATGTTTATGCTTGGCAATTCCGGTGGCATCGTGTCGCTGCTCACGCTCATGGGGCTTGCCGCGGGCTGGGAGTTCCTAAAGATCGCCGGCGTCAGCAACGTTGTCCTATCGCTCGCCTATGCGCAGTTTATGAG
>NZ_JBDMHA010000070.1:0-9372 GCF_039752985.1 Collinsella aerofaciens | reverse complement strand
CTGTGGGGCGAGACCATCCTGTTCTCGATGTGCATCCTGGAGGAGATGCAGTGGAAGCGCACCCGCTACATCACCTCGGCCGACTTCTTCCACGGCACCCTCGAGCTCGTGGAGCCCGGCGTCCCGGTCTTCCTGTTCATGGGCGAGGACGAGAACCGCAAGCTCGACGAGCGCGTCCGCGCCTTCCTGACCCGCGGCGTGACCGGCGACACCGACATCAACATCATCGACACCGCCGAGTTCGCGATCCCCGGCCTTGACGACGAGTTCCGCGTCATCGTGTCTCCGTGGATTCTGACGGTGCTCGTTACCGACCGCCTGGCTCGCTACTACGAGACGGTCACCAAGCACAACCTCAAGTATCGTCGCTACTATCACCAGTTCGACTACTAAAGAAAACGGGTGCGGGAACGTGCCGGGCTATTGAGAGGAACACAGAATGAGACAGTACATCATCGCCAGCCATGCGCACTTCGCTACCGGCATCAAGGAGAGCGTCGAGCTGCTCTCGGGCGCTCGCGACAACGTCCACGATCTTTCGATGTTCGTCGATGGCCGCATGGACGTGGCCGAGGAGGCCCAAAAACTGCTGGCAGGCATGTCTGCTGACGATGATGTCGTTGTCTGCACCGACCTCTTTGGCGGCAGCGTCAACAACGAGTTCACCAAGATCGTCCAGACGCGTCCCCGCACGTACCTCGTTACCAACATGAACCTTCCTCTCCTCATCCAGTTGCTGTTCTCTGACGAGTCGGCGCCGGTTGAGGAGACGATTCGCGCCATCGTCGCTGCGGACGATACGCGCGTGAAGTTTGTCAACGATCTTTTGGTCGATGACGACGAGGAAGAAGAGTTCTAATCCGCAGCACCTACTGACACGCCGTAAGACGGCACAAGACCTTTGGGGGGTCACATTATGATTCAGCTACTTCGCGTTGACCATCGCCTGCTTCATGGCCAGGTCGCAGTTTCCTGGGTTCAGGGCCTTGGCTCCAACTGCATCTTCTGCGTGGGCGATAAGGTCGCTAACGACCCGGTGTGGAAGACGACGCTCAAGATGGGCAAGCCTGCCGGCTGCAAGCTCGTCATCAAAGATATGGAGCATGCAATCGAAGCTATCAACTCGGGCGTGACCGACAAGTACAAGATGATCATCTGTGTCGCCACTATTGCTGAGGCAAAGCAGCTTGTTGAGGGCTGCCCGCAGATCAAGTCGGTCAACCTGGGCAACACCAAGCCAAAGGACGAGAAGCGTCCCGATGCTCGTCAGGTCTCTCGTCAGGTCTTCCTGACCGCGGCCGAGGAAGCCGATGTGCGCGAGATGCTGGATCGTGGCGTCGAGGTCGAGATTCGACCCCTGGCCGACGACCCCAAGGTCGACTGCGCCAGCGTGCTCTAGGCGTTCAATTTCGAAGAGTCTGAGCTCTTCGTAGTGTCCTATTAGGAAAGGGGGATATATGCTTACCCAAGCAATCCTCATCGGACTTATCGCCGCATTTGGTAAGTTCGACTGCCAGCTCGGTACGCTCTATGCGTTCCGCCCCATCGTCCTGTGCCCGCTCGTGGGCCTGGTGCTGGGGGACCTGCAGTCCGGCCTCGCGATCGGTGCGAGTCTGGAGCTGCTGTTCATGGGCTCGATCTCCATCGGCGCCTACGTGCCGCCTGATGAGACGATCGGCGGCGTGCTCGCCTGCGCCTTCGCTATCCAGCTGGGCCAGAGCACCGAGGCAGCCATCGCGCTCGCCATGCCCATCGCCACGCTGTGCCTTGCCATCAAGAACATCCTCAACGCCGCCCTGCCGATTCTGGTTGACCGCGCTGATGTCTTCTCCGGCCAGGGCAACCTTAAGGGTGTCTATGCGATGCACTTCCTGATCGGTTTGACCGGTATCATCATGGCGTTCCTGCTGTGCTCGCTGTCGTTCTATCTGGGTGCTGACGCCATCCAGGGCCTGCTCGACTTCATCCCGCCCTTTGTCCTTGCTGGCTTTGGCGTTGCCGCCAACTTCCTGCCTGCCATGGGCTTCGCCATGCTCGGCCGCCTGGTGCTCACCAAGCAGCTCGTGCCCTTCTACTTCCTGGGCTTCCTGCTGTGCTCCTACGCCAACGTGCCCGTCCTGGGCGTCGCCCTGATCGCCATCATCATCGGCATCGACAAGTTCGACCTGCTCGGCCTGGGCGGAGCCCAGCCCCAGCTCTCCGCGGAAGGGGATGAGGACGATGACTTCTAGTCCCGAGAACAAGATTACGCGCTCCGACCTCGTCAAGAGCGCCGTCAACGTCGGCGCCCTGGGCATGGAGTTCTCCTGGACCTACTACAAGCAGATGAACATCGCCTTCTGCCTGATGGTCGCCAACATGCTCAAGAAGATCTACGCCGGCCGCCCCGACGACTACGCCGAGGCCCTGCACCGCCACTGCGCGTTCTTCAACATCACCGTCCAGTTCGCCCCGTTCGTCGGCGGCATCGCGATGGCCATGGAGGAGAAGGTCGCCCGCGGCGAGATCGAGCCCGAGAGCGTCAACGACGTCAAGGCCGCCCTCATGGGCCCGCTGTCCGGCATCGGCGACTCCATCTTCCTGTCGACGCTGCGCGTGGTCGCCGCCGCGGTGGGCATCAGCCTGTGCCAGGCCGGCAACCCCTTCGGCCCCATCGCCTTCCTGCTCATCTACAACATCCCCGGCTTCGCGCTGCGCATCTGGGGCGCCGTCAAGGGCTACGAGCTGGGCGTGGGCTTCCTGGACGAGGCCCAGAGGACCGGCCTCATGCAGAAGATCATGACCTGCGTGGGCATCGTGGGCGTCATGGTCGTGGGCGCCATGTGCAAGGACATGTTCTGGGCCAGCATCCCGGTGGCCATCGGCTCGGGCGAGGACGCCCAGACCCTCCAGGACATCCTGGACGGCATCATGCCCGGCATGCTCGGCATGATAGCCTTCTGGCTGTACTACTGGCTGCTGTCCAAGAAGATCAGCCCCATGGTGCTGATCGTGGCCACCATGGTCGTGGGCATCATCGGCGCGTTCTTCGGCGTGCTGGCGTAAGGGCCCGGCTGCATAGATTTTCGTTGCAACCTGGAAAGGGGATGGAGCAGGCCTATGCCCTCCATCCCCTTTTTGTATAGAAGGAGTTCGTATGTTCGCGAAGGATCGCGAAGCAATGCGCCTGACGCCGGCAGAGGTCAGGCTGATTCTTATTGAGTCCCTGCAGTGGTGCGCCAACAACGCGGTCTACTTTTTGGGGCTTATCGGTGCGGCCACGTATGATCTGGCCGGCACGGCCTTTTTGGTTGCCGCCATTACGCTCGTGCGCAATCTTATGACGTCGGCGGGCAATATGGTGTCGGGTTCGGTCATCGATCGCTTTGGACCGCGCCGGACGTCATTTGTGACGTGCGTGATTACGGCTGTGCTATCGCTTGGCGTGGGGTTGGCGCCGCTGTCTGTCCCCGGGCTTGTGTTTGCCGCGTGCGTCTTGGGGCTTGCGGGCGGCTTTATCAACACCTGCACGCATGCGTTTCCGGGATACCTGGAGTCGACCACCGAGGGCCGTACCCGCGTGAACGGTCTCATGGTGTTCTACAGCAATATCGCCTATACCGCTGGCCCGCTGCTCGGCGGTGCCATCGTGAGCTGTTTTGCCACGCAATCGGTCTACCTGCTCATGGCGGGCATGATGGGTGTGGCGGCCGTGCTCTCCTTGGGCTGTCGCGAGTGCGTTGTTCCCGCAAAAGGGGAAAAGCCGAAGGGCGGTATTCTGGGCGGCATGGCCGAGGGTGCGCGACTTACGTTTCGCGACCACGACCTGCGCCTCATCTTTATCTCGGGCTTTTTGGGATTCTTTGCGTTTGGCGCGTTTGATTCGCTTGAGTCGTTGTTCTACCGTGATGTGCTCAACGTGGATATCGTCTGGCTGGGCTGGCTGTCCTCTGTCGTGGGCCTCACTTCCTCGGTGGGCGCGTTCATCCTGACCAAGCTTTCTGCTCGCCATGTCAACCTACGATTGCTGCTCGGCGCGCTCATGGCCGTGGGCATTGGGTCCATGGTGTACGTGGGCACAGATATGCTGGGGGTCGCGATTGTCGGTCAGGCGATTAACGGTCTGGCCTGGGGGTTCCTGGAGCCGCTGCAGATGATCTTGATTCAGGAGCGTGCCGACATCAAATACCTGGGGCGCATTACCGGCTTTGTGCGTTTTGGCCTGATGAGCGCCGGCGTGGTGCCGCTGCTGGCGGCTCCGTTTTTGGCGGAGGCTTTGGGCGTCCAGACGGTACTGTTTGGAGCATCGACCATTATTGCGCTGGTAGGAACGCTGTTCTTTGTCACACAAGGGAGACGCCGGGGGCGTTAGCTATACATCAAATTATAATTTGATACCACTCACCAGAGAATTTCGACCGTTCACCGAGGATTGGAACAGATTGAAAAGTGGTATTAAAAACACGTTGGGTGTATGTCTATAATTGGTATCGAAAAGAAACGCGATGTATAGATTCGCGTGCTGGACAGAAAGGAAAAGCCATGAAGGAAACCGAGAAGATCGAGATCATGCACTTTAGCCAGGAGGGCTACGTCGAGGACGGCAAGAACGTCTATGAGACCGGCAAGAAGATGACCGCGCTCGCCGACAAGGTCGCCGACGAGGGCTACGACGCCGTGTTCCTGATGGGCGTCGGCGGCACCTGGGACGAGCTCATGCAGCTCGAGTACCTCATGAACAAGTTCGGCGACCGCGACCTCGAGGTCTACCTGATCCACGCCGCCGAGTGGAACGTCATGGGCCACAAGCGCATGACCGAGAAGTCCGTCGTGCTCACCGCCTCCGAGTCCGGCACCACCCCCGAGGTCCTCGAGGCCGTCAAGAAGATGAAGGAAAAGGGCATTCGCGTCTACGCCATGACCAAGCCCGAGGGCCCCATCGGCCAGGCTGTCGGCGCCGAGAATTGCGTCAAGATGGCTTCCGATCATGGTAACGGCGGCTGCGAGATGGGCTACTACCTCGCCGACTGCTTCGGCCTGCGCCTGCTCAACCGCCGTGGCTGCTTCCCGCAGTTCGATAAGTTCATCGAGCAGACCAAGGACGTTTGGACCCACCTGGTCGACATCCGCAAGAGCTTCGAGCCGCGCGCCGAGGAGCTCGCCAAGAAGTACGCCCTGGCCCCCTACACCATGTTCATCGGCTCGGGCGCCCTGTGGGGCGAGACGATCCTGTTCTCGATGTGCATCCTGGAGGAGATGCAGTGGAAGCGCACCCGCTACATCACCTCGGCCGACTTCTTCCACGGCACCCTCGAGCTCGTGGAGCCCGGCGTCCCCGTGTTCCTGTTCATGGGCGAGGACGAGAACCGCAAGCTCGACGAGCGCGTCCGCGCCTTCCTCAACCGCGGCGTGACCGGCGACACCGACATCAACATCATCGACACCGCCGAGTTCGCGATCCCCGGCCTTGACGACGAGTTCCGCGTCATCGTGTCTCCGTGGATTCTCTCCTCGCTGATCACCGATCGCCTTGCCGCTTACTACGAGACGGTCACCAAGCACAACCTCAACTACCGTCGTTACTATCACCAGTTCGACTACTAATAGTTGACCACTCATTTAAGAAGCACCCTGCCCGGGCGCATGCGTCCGGGCATTTTTATGCCGAAATTCGCAAGGAAGGGGAATCGAATGAGGCAGTTTATCGTGGCGTCCCATGCTCATTTTGCGTCTGGAATCGTCGAGAGCATCGGCCTGCTTTCCGGCGAGCGCGAAAACGTCCATGCGCTCTCTATGTATGTCGACGGAAACGAGGACCTGACCAAGGAGGCCGCAGCGATTCTGGACGGCTTTGCCGCGGACGATGAGGTCGTCGTGTGCACCGACCTCTTTGGCGGCAGCGTCAACAACGAGTTCACCAAGATCGTCCAGACGCGTCCTAACACGCACCTCGTGACCAACATGAACCTGCCGCTCCTTATTCAGCTGCTGTTCGTGCCCGAATCCACCCCGATCGATGAGGCCATTCGCCAGATCGTCGAGGCGGACGACACCAAGGTCAAGTACGTCAACGACCTGCTGGGGCAGGCCGAACTCGATGAGTTTTAACCACTAGGGAGCACATCATGATTCAGATGATTCGCGTGGACTATCGACTGCTTCACGGCCAGGTTGCCGTTAGCTGGACCTCGGCTCTGGGTGCCGACTGCATCTTGTTGGTGAGCGACACGGTCCTCAATGACAAGCTTCGTCTGCAGGCCCTGTCCCTTGCAAAGCCGGAGGGCTGCAAGGTCGTTGTCAAAAACATCGAGGATGCCGTCAAGGCGCTCCAGAGCGGAGTGACCGACAAGTACAAGCTCTTCGTGGTTTGCGAGACGATCCAGCAGGCCGGTGCCGTCGCCAAGGCGATGGGAGTCAAGAAGATCAACCTCGGCAACGTTGCCTTTAGCGAGAATGCCCGCCAGGTCTCGACGAGCGTGTTCCTTACGCCCGAAAACGAGGCATACGTCAAAGAGCTGCTCGGCGAGGGCTATGAACTGTTCATTCAGATGATTCCGGCAGATGCGAAGACTGACGCCGCGAAGGTTATCGGTTAGGGGCTGTCATGGTTATCAAGACAATCCTGATTTTCCTGATTGCCCTTTTGGGCTATTCCGAGTGGCTGACGGGCACGAGCTACCTCCAGCGCCCGATCGTGCTCGGACCTCTGGTTGGCCTTGTCATGGGCGACATGGTGACCGGTACGATCATGGGCGCCACGATGGAGCTTGCCATGGTCGGCGCCATCTCGGTCGGCGCCTATAACCCGCCCGATACGATTTCCGGCACTATCCTGGGCGTATCTCTTGCCATGCAGGCCGGCGCGGACGCTTCGGCGGCCCTGACCCTGGGCATTCCCATCGCAACGATCGTCCTGGCGCTCGATACTGCCCTGGGCCAGCCGGTGATGCTGCTGCTGGTGCACCGTATCGACAAAAACGTCGAGGACGGAGACACCAAGGCCATCACGCGCAACATGCTCATCGCCGGCTACGCGCAGAGCTGGTGCGGCCTGCTGATTATTCCCCTGGCATTCTTCTTTGGCGCCGATGCTGTTGCCAGCCTGCTCAACATCATCCCCGATTTCGTTCAGACCGGTATGGATGTCGCCGCCGCCTTCTTGCCCGCACTCGGTTTTGCAATGCTGGCTCAGATGATTATGAACAAGACGGTGGCGCCGTTCTTCTTCGCTGGCTTCTTCCTCGTCGCCTACTTTGGCATTAGCACGACGGGCGTGGCGATCTTTGCCGCGATCATCGTCGTCGCGATGACGGTTTTGGGTGACAAGAAAAAGGCGGAGCAGCCCGCAGTGGCAACCGATGATCCTGCGATTGGGAGTGGGTTCGATGAGTTTTAAGTTTGAGTCTTCTTACGACGGGCTGATTTCCCGCGCAGACCTTAAGAAGCTGTTCTGGCGCTCGATTCCCTATGAGCATTCCTGGAACTACGAGCGTATGGGCCATATCGGCTTTATGTGGGCCCTTATGCCGATCCTTCGCAAGCTGTATCCGCAGGATGCGGACTTTAAGGCCGCCCTCAAGCGCCATATGGAGCTCTATAACGTCACGCCGTACATCTCGACGCTCCCCATGTCCATCGCCGCTGCAATGGAGGAGGTCAACGCTACTGACGATAGCTTTGACACGAGCGCGATCTCTAATGTCAAGCTTGCTTTGATGGGGCCGCTGTCCGGCGTGGGCGATGCCTTCTACTGGGGCACGCTGCGAATTTTGGCAACGGGTGTCGGCACGTCGCTGGCGCTACAGGGCTCTATTCTTGGCCCGATTTTGTTCCTGCTCGTGTTCAATGTCCCTCACTACATCATCCGTTACCTGCTGACGTTTGTGGGGTATCGCTTTGGCTCGGACATGATCAGCAAGGTCCAGGAATCGGGCATTATGGACACGATCGTCAAGATGGCCTCTATCATGGGCGCCATGGTGATCGGCGCTATGACCATGGAGATGGTCACCGTGGACATTCCGCTCATGGTCGGTGCGGGCGATGGTGCTCAGACGCTGGCCGAGCTGCTCAACGGAATCTTCCCGGGCTTTGTCACGATGGGGCTGTTTGGAATCGTCTATCTCATGCTCAAAAAGAAGATGAATCCGCTGGTCATCATGCTCGTGATCCTGCTCGTGAGTATCGCTGGCGCGTTCTTTGGAGTGCTTGGTGTCCAGTAGAGTATCCGTCATAATGAGAACAATGTAAGAGGGGGCGTCGCGCACACTGTGCTGCGGCGCCCTTTTGCCGAAAGGTGGACAAGATGGAGTATCCGCAGCTTGCCGTTATGAATATCAGCCATCGCTACTTTGATCTTGAGGAGTTCTTTTCTTCGGCGTCGGCTTCGGGCTACACGTGTTGCGAGCTTTGGACCGGGGCGATGCATCTGTATGTCGATTGCCATGGATACGATTCGCTCGAGCGGGTACGGGAGCTGTCGCAGCGGTATGGGGTTCGGATTGTGGGACTTTGTCCCGAACAGAACAACCCCAAGCCGTGGAATATCGCGGCGCGCGGGAATGAGGCGCGTGCCCGCACGCTCGCGTACTTTAAGAACGTTGTAGATATCGCGGCGGAACTTGGAGCCGAGCAGGTCATGGTCTCGAGCGGCTGGGCATTTTTGAACGAGCCGATCGGGGACGCGTGGGGTCGCAGCGCCTCGATGCTGCGTGCGATTGCCGAGCATGCGGGAGAGTGCGGTGTGCGACTGGTGCTCGAGGCCCTACAGCCGGTTGAGTCGATGATCGTGAACTCGGCGGCCGATACGAAGCGCATGATCGAGGCAGTTGATCATCCGGCACTTAAGGCGTGTCTGGATTTGGGCGCTATGGCGGTGGCAGGGGATACCATCGACGATTATTTCGATCTGCTTGGCGATGATGTCGCCCACGTGCATTTTGTCGATGTTGCGGCAGATGGCACGACGCATCTTGCCTGGGGTGACGGCGACCGCGATATGCGCGCCGACCTGGATAGGCTGGTGGCGCGCGGCTATCGCGGAGTTGTTTCGGCCGAGACCTATGACTGGCGCTATTTTGCCGACCCCGCAGCTGCCGATGCGCAGGTAATGGCAGAGTATCGTCGTGCGATTGGCGTCTAGGTGGGGTTGGGTTGCGACAATCCGCTCCTATGTTTCCAAATGAATACGGTGTGAGCCGAGGAGGACGATTCTCCCCGCAAACACTCTAGTATGCTAAAGTACCCAGAAAACCGGCGGAGCTATGCCGGTCTTCTGTTCCATACGAAACACAGCATGAGGAGGCTCACCAGATGACGGCCACACCGTGGGGATTCCGGGACATATTGCCCGAGGAGGCTCAGGCGCGCGAGGAGATTGCGCTGACGGTGAAG
>NZ_JBDMHA010000069.1:0-10168 GCF_039752985.1 Collinsella aerofaciens | reverse complement strand
TTAGGCTGGCCGTCGCCCATAATGCGACCGCCAAAGGCAATGTTGTGACCCTGCTCGTCAAAGATGGGGAACATCACACGGTCGTAGAAGCGGTCGGCAAGCTGCCCGCGCCCGCGGCTCACGGCAACATTGGCGTCGATCATCTCCTGCGGGGTAAAACCCGCCTGGGACAGGTGCGACACCAGCGCGTTACGGCCTGGTGCAAAGCCCAGGTAGTAGCGGCGGCAGACGTCGCCACCCATGCCGCGGCTGGCAAAGTACTCGCGCGGACGACCGTCCTTACCGCGCATAAGCATGGTGTGGTAGAACTGGGCGGTCTCGGCGCACAGATCGTAGATGCGGGCACGCTTAGTACCGCGCTCGCGGCGATCTCCGGTGTCGTGCAGCTCAATACCTGCGCGATCGGCCAAATAACGGATTGACTCGGGAAAGCTCAGGTTCTCGCGCTTCATGATATAGGTGAAGACGTCGCCACCCTCGCCGCAGCCAAAGCAATGCCACACCTGCGTGGCGGGAATAATGTGGAAGGACGGCGTCTTTTCGCCATGGAAGGGGCAGCAGCCCCAAAACTCATGGCCGCGGGGCTTGAGCTCAACCGTTTCCTGCACGATGGCAACGAGGTCGGACGCAGCGCGTACCTGGTCTTTTTCCTCATCACTAATCACGGATGCTCACCCCCTGCTCACCCAAGTTATGACGAATGTCCTCGATATTACCCTCGACGGTCGCGATCAACTCATCCAGCGAATCGAACACACGCGAGGGACGCAGCCAGCGCGTAAACGCAAGCGAAACGGAAGCGCCGTACAGGTCGCCCGTATAACCAATTAAGTTAGCCTCAAGATGTGCAGATGCCGCATCGTCGGCATACGTCGGCGGCAGTCCGACGTTAACGGCAGCGGGCCACACGGTGTCATCGACCAGCACCAGACCCTCATACACGCCATCGGCAGGCACCTGAATGCCGTCGGGAACCTGCAGGTTTGCCGTGGGAAAGCCCATGCCAGAACCCTCGTGACGGCCGCGAATAACACCGCCACGCACCATATACGGGCGGCCGAGTAACTCAGCAGCAAGCTCCACATGGCCCTGTCCGAGCTCATGACGGATACGGGTGGCGCAAATGGCCTCACCGCCCTCGCAAAGCAGGTCGTGACCGTACACGTCAACGCCGTGCTCGGCACCCCAGGCGCGCATCTCGGCAACACCAGAAGCACCGCCACGACCCAGCCTAAAGTCACTGCCAACGCGAATCGATCGAATGTCGACCAGACGCGACACCAGCGAGAGAAAATCAACATGGTCAAGCGCCGCAACCTCAGGCGTAAAGGGAACGGCCACCACCGCATCGACCCCAGTTTGAGCCAGGGCATGCAGACGGTCGGCCGTCGTCATCAATTTTTGAGCGGGCGAAGAGCTCACCACAACGTCCGGGTCGGGATCGAAGGTAACCACGACCGCCTTACAGCCATGGGCACGGGCATCACGGACAAGCGCCGTAATGAGCTCCTGGTGTCCACGGTGCACGCCGTCGAACACACCGATGGCAATCGATGCGGCACCCAGGTGCTCGAACTCATCAAACGCATCGGCAGCAACGATGCGAGCCTCGTCCGACCCGCCCACGAAAAAAATACGCGCGAGCTCGCGAGCGGACAACATCATCGAACACCGCCGATTGCCTGAGGAAATACGTGCTCCATGACAAAGCGGCCACCCTCAATACGGGCGAGCGCCTTGAGTCCCCCATCGAGCACCAACGCAAACGGCGCCTTCGAGGCATAGAAATCGGCAAGCGCATGCTCAACGGGAATGCGACGGCCGCAGAGCAGGTCGTCGGCAAGATTGCCCGGCAAGTCAACACGCGTAGCGCCCAGGGCCGCAATGGGATCCAGTGCAAACCCCGCCGCGGACTCGGGAGAAAGCTCCTCAACCGCATGACAGGCGCCAACGGAAACAATACCGGAGGCCGTGCGGCGCAGCGCGGAAATGTGCGCGGCGCTCTCGCAGGCGCGGCCCAGGTCGCGAGCGAGCGCTCGGATATAGGTTCCCTTGCTCACCGAGAACGCCACGGTCCACACGCACGTATCACCTTCGCCGCCCACGGCGATCAGGTCGGCGGCATAGACCTCGACGGGACGCGGAGGTAGGTCCACCGCATTGCCCTCGCGAGCAGACTTGTAGGCACGAACGCCATTGACCGAGATAGCCGAAAACGCCGGCGGCACCTGCATCTGCGGACCCAGCATGGAGGCCAATTGCTCACGCGCATAGGCAGGATCGCGGAGCTCGTTGGCAACAGCCACCGTGCGGACCGCCTCGCCCTCCGCATCATCGGTATTCGTCTCGGCGCCAAACGAAATATCGGCGACGTAGCTTTTGGTATCGAGCGTGAGCATGCCCAGCAGACGGGTGGCCTGACCCACGCCCACAACCATGACACCCGATGCCATGGGGTCGAGCGTACCGGCATGGCCGACGCGCCGCTCATGGAGGGCGCGTCGGCATTGCGAGACCACGTCATGGGACGTGCAGCCCACCGGCTTATCGACGGCGAGCAGCATATTCAATTGAGAAGGCGTTCGACGAGCCATGTACCATCCAATAAGTTAGAGCTCGACGGTCACCGAAGCGGGATCCTCCCCCACCAGCTCGGCCAGCATGGGAAGTGCCACGGCGAGCGTCTCGCGAATTGTTCCGTTGTTGGAAAAGCCGGCGGCGGCATGATGCCCGCCACCGCCAAAGTTGGCAGCAATCTCGGACACATCGAGGTCGCCCTTGGAGCGCAGGTTGCCACGCACCTTGGTATCGCCCTCAATGCCCTTTAAGAACATGCAGACCTCGACGCCCATCACCGAACGCACCACATCGACCAGGCCGTCGCACTCGTCCGAGGTGACACCGCAGGCCTCAAGGTCGCTCTGGTAGGCATAGCTATACGCCACGCGCCCATGCGCGACCGTCTTAATACGACCCATGACAATGGACTTGAGGTGCAAAAACTCAACGCGCATGCTCTGGTAGACCTCGAGCGCAACGCGCGCCGGATCGGCACCGTGCGCCACCAGGCGCGAGGCCGCATGGAACGCGGCGGCATCGGCGTTTTGGTACTGAAAACGGCCGGTATCGGTAACCAAGCCACACAGCAGGCAGGTCGCAACGCCATCACGTGCGACAATGCCGCAATTGTCCAAAAAGCGGTCGATGATCATGGCGCAGGCCGCGGCATCGACGCGCCTCAGGCTCAGCTCGGCAAACTCCTCGCGCGCCGGATGATGATCGAAGCACACCACATGCTTGGAGCGACGAAGCACCTCGGCGGAATTATTGAGGCGCTCGACGACCGGTACGTCCACCGAGATGAACAGGTCAGGATTGCCGGCGTACGCAGATGCCGGCACCAGGCGATCGGAGCCTTCCATAAAGCGGTAAATGCGAGGAACCGGGTCATCGTCTGCCAGCAGCAGCGCAATGTCCTTGTTGGGGAAAAACTTCATGAGCGAAAGGCCCAGACCCAATACGGAGCCCAAGGCATCGCCATCGGGAGAAGTATGTCCCGAAATCGCAATGGAGGACGCACCCTCGATGAGCTCGAGGATGCGTCGCTGAATATCTGCAGACTCGCACGAGGCGAGGTCGGCGGAATTAGTCATCTAAAGCTGCCTCCTGGGCGGCATCCGCTATCGGATAGCCGTCCTCGTCCTTTTCGATCGCAAGCGTGGCGGGAACGTTTTCCAGCGCACGCGTGATGCGCTCGGCCTCATCGGTCGAGCGATCGATGCGAAAATCGAGCTCGGGCGTGACACGCCAATCGAGCGAGCGAGCCAACAGGCTGCGAATACGGCCCTTGGCGCTAGCGAGCGCCTCCATGACCTCGTCGTAGCGGCTCGCATCGCACGACACGTACACACGCGCGAACGAACGGTCCACCGCGACCTCGACCGCAGTCAAAGTAACCAGGTCGAGACGCGGATCGGAAACCTCAAAGAGCAGGATATAACCGAGCTTCTCGCGAAGCTGCTCGCCCAGACGGCGGGTTGCCTGCGTTTGCTTCATAGCGCTACCCCCTACTCGGTACGGGCAACCTGGTCGATGCGGTAACCCTCGATCTGGTCGCCGGGCTTGATGTCCTGGAAGTTCTCCAGACCAATGCCGCCTTCGGAACCGCTCTTGAGGCTCTTGGCCTCGTCCTTGTAGTGGCGCATCGAGGCGATCTTGCCGTTGAAGACCACGATGCCGTCGCGCACCAGACGCACGGAATCGGTCGCGGCGATCTCGCCCTCTTCGACGCGGACACCGGCGGCGATACCGACTTTGGGCACCTTGAAGGTGTCCAGGACAGTCGCGGTACCCGTGGCGACCTCGACCTCGGTGGGCTTGAGCATGCCGATACGGGCGGCGTCGAGCTCCTCGAGGCACTTGTAGATGACGTCGTAGCAACGGATCTCGACGCCCTCGCGCTCGGCGGCGGAGCGGGCCTTACCGTCGGGACGGACGCCAAAGCCGATGATGATGGCGTTGGAGGCGTCGGCCAGGACGACGTCGGTCTCGTTGATGGCACCGACAGCGGAGTGGATCGTGTTGATGCGGACCTCGGACTGATCCATCTTGTCGAGCGAGTCCTGAAGAGCCTCGATGGAACCCTGGACGTCGGCCTTGATGATCAGGTTGAGCTCCTTGACCTCGGCGTCGGCGATGGTCTCGAAGAGGTTCTCGAGCGTGACGTGCTTGACGCGGCTCTGCTCCTCGATACGGGCCTTGAGCGAACGTTCATCGGCCAGGGCGCGTGCCTCGCGCTCGTCCTCGAACACGCGGAACTCGTCACCGGCGTTGGGCACGGACTGCAGGCCCAAAATCTCGACAGCGTCGGAGGGACCGGCCTCGGTGACGGCGCGGCCCTTGGGGTCGAGCATGGCGCGGACGCGGCCGTAGGTAAGGCCGGCGACCAGCGTATCGCCCACGTGCAGGGTACCGCGGGTCACGAGCACGGTAGCGACCGATCCGCGGCCCTTGTCGAGCTTGGCCTCGAGGACGTTGCCCGAGGCAAAGGTGTCCGGGTTGGCCTTGAGCTCGAGTACGTCGGCCTGGAGCAGCACGGTCTCCAGAAGTTCGTCGATACCGATCTTCTGCTTGGCCGAGATGTTGACGAACATGTTCTGTCCGCCCCACTCCTCGGGGATGACTCCGTACTCGGTGAGCTCCTGACGCACACGGTCGGGGTTGGCGCCCGGCTTATCGATCTTGTTGACGGCGACGACGATGGGTACGCCGGCGGCCTTGGCGTGGTTGATCGACTCGACCGTCTGGGGCATGACGCCGTCGTCAGCGGCGACGATCAGGATGACGATGTCGGTCACCTTGGCGCCACGGGCACGCATAGCCGTAAAGGTGGCGTGACCCGGGGTATCGATAAAGGTGATCTTGCGGTCGTTGATCATGACCTGCGAAGCGCCGATGGCCTGCGTAATGCCGCCCGCCTCGCCGGCAGCAACGCCGGTGTGACGGATGGCGTCGAGCAGCGACGTCTTGCCGTGGTCGACGTGGCCCATGACGGTGACGACCGGGGCGCGCGGCTTAAGGTCGGCGGGATCGTCATAGAACGAGAAGGTGTTCTCCTCCTCGGGGGTGATGATCTTGATCTGACGGCCCAGGTCGTCGGCAACGAGCTCAACGAGGTCGTCGGACATGGACTGCGTCATGGTGAGCGGCGTACCCAGCAGGAACAGGCGCTTGATGATGTCGTTGGCCGGAACGTCGAGCGCCTCGGCAAGCTCCTGGACAGTAACGCCCTGGGAGACCTTGATGGCGTCGAGGTCCTCGGGGTTCACGCCCTGGGCCAGCGCCTCCTCTATCTTGCGCTCCTCCTGAGCCTTGGCAGCCTCGCGCTCGCGCTTCTCCTTGCGCTTCTTGCGGCGACCGGTGGACTCGCGAGAGGCCTCCTCGACGGCAGCACGAGCCTCCTCGAGCACCTTCTCGCGGCTGTACTCCTCGGCCTCGCGAGCCATGCGGCTGTAGTGGTCCTCTTCGTTGTTGTGACCGCCCTTGCGCTTCTTGCCCTTGCCCTGCTTATCGGGGTTGGGGAAGTCCATGCCGGCAGCGACGTTGTTGCTGGCGTTGGTGCGATGGCTGTGCGGACGGCTCTCGGAGGCGTTGCGCTCGGAATTGTTGTCGGAGGCGTTGCGATCGTTACGACGGCCACCGCGGCGGTCGTTGTTGCCGCCACGACGGTTACCGCGCTCGGCGGCGCGCTCGGCCTTGGCCTTGTCCTCGGCGTCCTTCTTCTCCTTGAGCACGGTCTCCTGTGCGGCAATCTGGTCGAGAAGCGAACGGAAGCGCGAACCGGAGTCGGAAGCGGGAACGGCGCGGCGCTGGGCCTCGCGGGCAGCCTCCTCCTTCTCGCGGGCAAGGCGCTCCTGCTCGGCCTTCTTCTTGGCCTCGGCCTCGGCGCGGGCAGCCTCCTCAGCAGCCTGGGCTGCGGCAAACTGGCGACGCTCCTCCTCGCGTGCCTTCTCGGCGGCGATGCGCTCGCGCTCGGCCTCGGCGGCGCGTGCGGCCTCCTCGGCGGCAGCTGCCTGCTCCTCGGCCTGCTTGGCGGCCTCGACTTCCTGAGCGCGGGCCTCGATCACCGAGGCGAGCTGCTTGCGGACCATAGCAACATAGGCGTCCTCCAAGGTGGAGGAAGCGGACTTAGCGGGAATCTTCATATCGGCGAGATGACCCATCAGTTCCTTGGAGGTCATGCCGAACTCTTTGGCCAGGGTGGACACACGGACTTTTGCCATATGACTTCACCTACCCTTTCTGGCACCTTGGGTGCCTAGAGACTGAACGAGCGTGTGAGACGCGCCGGGACCCGCCCGGCGCGACCGCGCGCTAGATCAGGTCCTCCGCATCATCGAAGGCGTCGGTGTCGTGGACACCGCAGAAACGGGAGCCGGGACGAGCCTGGTTGCGGCACTGGATGCCGTCCTCGGACACATACTCACAGCGGCGGACGTCCTCGTCCTCCTCGTCACCGATCAGGTCGGCGGCGGGCTCCTCGTGAACGGGAACGTTCTTGAGAATGTCGGCGGCAAGCGTCTCGGACTTGATGTCGATGTGCCAGCCGGTCAGGCGCGCAGCGAGACGGGCGTTCTGGCCCTCCTTGCCGATGGCGAGGGACAGCTGGTCGTCGGGCACGATGACACCGGCGTAAGCCTTCTCCTCGTCGATAAGGACGCGGGTGACCTTGGCGGGCGACAGGGCGTTGGCGACGTAGACGGCAGGATCGGCATCCCAAAGGATGACGTCAACGCGCTCGCCACGGAGCTCGCCCACGACAGCGCGAACACGGCTGCCCTTGGGGCCGACGCAGGCGCCCACGGGATCCAGACGGTCATCGAGCGAGTGGACGGCGACCTTAGAGCGCTGGCCAGGCTCGCGGGCGATCGACTTAATCTGGACGGTACCCTCATAGATCTCGGGCACCTCCTGCTCAAACAGACGACGCATGAGCTCGGGGTGGGTACGGGAGATGACAATCGGCGGACGGCTGTGCTCGCCACGAACCGGCTGCAGGTTGGAGTTAGGGTCGCGAACGTCGATGATCACGGCCTTGATGTGCTGGTTATGCAGGTAGCGCTCGCCCATCGGACGCTCGTTGCGCTCGTTCTCGTAACGGCGCTGATCGAAGTGCGGCAGCTCGGCCTCGACGCCCTCGCGGATCTTGACGATCGTGAAGTCGGGCGTGGACTGCAGCACGGTACCGCTGATGAGGTCACCGATGCGGCCGGAGAACTCCTCGTAGATCTGCTCGCGGGCGGAGTTGCGCACGATGGCGTTGATCTCGGCCTTGGCGTGCTGGGCGGCGATGCGGCTCGTGTTCTTGGGGGTGACGTCGATCTCCTCGAACTCGGTGAAGTTGCCTTCCTCGTCCATGGAATCGTCAATCGGCTCCAGACGGTAGACGTAGATCTTGCCGGTGGTGCGGTCGATGGTCACCTTGGCGCCCCACTCAAGATGCAGGATCTCGGCATAGCTCTTGGCAAGCGACTGCTCCAGGCGGTCGATCAGGTAGAGCTGGTCGATGTGCTTCTCCTGGCAAAGCTCCATCAGGGCGGACATCATGTCGGATGCTGCCATCTTACTTTCCTTCCTTCGCGGGCTTGAAGTCGTAGGTGGGCTTCAACTTGCACTTTTTAACATCAGAGAAATCGAGGGTGACGGACTCGCCACCCTCGAGCTCGAGGGTCACGTTCGCCTCGGTGGCGGCGGCAATCTTGCCGGCGTACTTGCGACGGCCCTCGGTAGCGGTGGAGGTGAGCTCACAGTTCTCGCCCACAAAGCGGGCAAAGTCACTCGGACGGCGCAGCGGGCGCGCCATACCCGGGCTCGACACCTCGAGCGTATAGCTCGAAGAAATGGGGTCGAGCTCCTCAATCACATCGCCGACCCATTTGGTATTGGCCGTGACGTCATTGAGCGACAGGCTCTGACCCTCGGCACCCTCGATACGCACACGCACGCAGGGGGCCTTGGTGGCACCCACGAGCTCAACATCGACGATGTCGACATCGTGCTGGGGAGCGACGGCCTCGAGCGCGTCGATGATCGCCTGCTCGGTCTTGGTCTTGACCATTGCGGCACCTCCATCCATACAAAAAAGAAGCGGGGCCGAAACCCCACTTCTTTCAATTACAACTTCATTTGCAAGCAAACTATACCAATACCTGCACAAACGTGCAACCACAACACAAATCCGCAGGTCAGCGTGAGCACAGGTTCTCCACAAGAAATTGATAATTGGGTGTTGTCGCAAGTATCAATATCCAAAAAGAGGGGCGATTCCCCGCGGAATCGCCCCTCGCTTTTTCGTGTCAGCTATGCGCGCAGCGCTTACTTGACCACCAGGTTAACCAACTTGCCAGGAACGCAGATGGCCTTGACGACCGTCTTGCCCTCGAGCCACTTGGCGACGGCGGCCTCGGCGGCAGCCTGCATATCCTCATTGGAGGCATCGCGGGCAACGTCGACGCGGCCGCGGACCTTACCGAGCACCTGGACCACGATCTGCACCGTGTCCTCAACGGACTCGGCCAGGTCGAACTCGGGCCAGGCGGCGGTGTAGGCGTTGCCCTCGCAGCCGAGGGCCTCGTGCCACAGCTCGTCGGCCCAGAACGGGCAGATGGGGGCCAGCACGCTCACGATATCCTTGGCCACGCCGTAGCACAGCGCCTTGTCGCGGGCGGTACCCTCAGTGGCATTGAGGTAGGCGCTCGCCGCGTTGACGAGCTCCATGACGGCCGAGATCGCGGTGTTGAACTGGCCGCGGTCGAAGTCCTCGGTGCACTTGGCGATGGTGCGGTGACGCTCGCGATAGAGCTTCATAGCAACCTCATCGAGCGCGGACTTGTCGAAGGCCACGTTGGCGTCGCCGGACTGGACGAGCTGCCAAACGATACGCCAGGCGCGCTTGATGAAGCGATTGGCGCCCTCAACGGCCTTGGGATCCCAGTCGAAGTCCTTCTCGGGCGGGGCGATAAACAGGATCGCCAAACGCATGGTGTCGGCGCCGTAAGGTTCGATGACCGAGCTCGGGGGCACGACATTGCCCTTGGACTTGGACATGGTGTCGCCGTTCTCGTCCTTGACCATGCCCTGGCACAGTAGGTTAGTGAAGGGCTCGTCCACGTTCAGCAGGCCCAGGTCGCGAAGTGCCTTGGTAAAGAAGCGGCTGTAGAGCAGGTGCAGAATGGCGTGCTCGATGCCGCCGATGTAGTTATCGACGGGCATCCAACGGTCGGCGGCCTCGCGGGAGAAGGGCAGCTCGGTGTTGTGCGGGTCGGTATAGCGCAGGTAATACCAGCTGGAGCAGGTAAAGGTGTCCATGGTATCGGTCTCGCGCTTGGCCGGGCGGCCGCAGACCGGGCAGGTGGTCTCGTAGAACTCCTTGCACTCGGCGAGGGTTTCGCCGGCGCCCAAGTCCAGGTTCTCGGGCAGCGTCACCGGCAGCTGATCCTCGGGCACGGGCACGATGCCGCAGTGCTCGCAGTGGATGGCCGGGATGGGGTTGCCCCAATAGCGCTGACGGGAAATGAGCCAGTCGCGCAGGCGGAACTCGACCTTGCGACGGCCGCAGCCCATGGCCTCGAGGTCGGCCACGATCGCAGCCTCGCCCTCGGAGTGCTTA
>NZ_JBDMHA010000068.1:0-10236 GCF_039752985.1 Collinsella aerofaciens | reverse complement strand
TTGTATGTCGATTGGACAGTTACTTTAGTTTAGGGACAAACATATCTGATGTCTTTGTCCCAGGGATTAGTGTAGCAGATGCTCTTTCAACAGCTCTAGCGCATGTGCGTAGCCCTTCAGGCCCTCGCCGGTGATGGTGGCGAAGCAAGCTAGGCGTGCATAGCTCACCTGGCGGAAGTCTTCGCGCGTCTCTACGGCGCTGATGTGCACCTCGACGGCAGGGATGGCAACGGCCTTGAGGGCGTCGAGGATCGCGACGCTCGTGTGCGTGTAAGCCGCCGGGTTGATGACGATGCCGTCGACCTTGCCGTAGGCCTCTTGGATCTTGTCGACGATGCTGCCCTCGTGGTTAGACTGGAAGACCTCGACCTCGTCGAAGCCCTGTGCAGCGCCCGCTTCCTGGCAGATCTGCACTAAGCGGTCGTAGTTGTCGCTGCCATAGATGCCCGGCTCGCGAATGCCGAGCATGTTGAGGTTGGGGCCGTTGATGACGAGTGCTTTCATGGTTGCTTCCTTTGCGATTGGAAAACCACCACAAAGGTGCCTGTCCCCTTTGTGGTGGTTTTGGTTAGAGAGCGGGTGGGAGGGTGTCGAGGATGGCACGGGCGGTGTTGGCGGCGCAGTCGCGTGAGTCGATGATGTAGTCGGCCCAGGTGCGGTAGCGCGGCATGCGCTGCTCGGCCAGCTTGTCGATGCCGTCGCGGGCGGTGATAGGGCGTCCCTTGTGGGCGAGTTCGTCGAGCTTGCGATTGAGCATCAAGATCTGGCTGTTTTGGTGCAGCAGCGGGTAGTTCTCGTCGCGTGTGACCACGCCGCCGCCGGTGGAGAGCACCAAGCCGCTGCGCTTGGAGATGTCGGACAGAGCCACCGTCTCCTGCTCGCGGAAGGCCGCCTCGCCGCGCTCGACGATAAAGTCGGCGCAGGGCATGTCGAGGCGTTCCTCGAGGGCGCGGTCCAGGTCGATGTGCTCGCGACCCGTGAGCAGGGCAATCTGCTCACCCACGCGGGTCTTGCCCGAGCCCGGCATGCCGATCAGCGCGATGTTCTGTTCGCGGCGTGACAAGCGCTCCGTTACATCCAGGATGCGCTTGCGCGGGGTGACCTGGCCGGTGTAGCGCTCAACAGCCTGTGCCGCTTGGGCCACGAGCATCAGCAGACCGCCGATGCAGGGGATACCGCGGCGCTCGGCCTCGAGCATGAGTCCCGTGCGGGCGGGGTTGTAGACAATGTCGATGACGCCCTCGAGCGCATCGAGCCCTTCGAGCGTGCAAGGCGCGTCGGGGCAATGGGGGAACATGCCGGCGGGCGTGCAGTTGACGAGCAGGGCGGCGTCGGATTGCTGCGCGATGTTGCCGTAGTTGACCTCGCTTGTGCGGCCCACGGGCACCACGGTGGCGCCCAGGTCGCCGAGTACCATGCTTGCCGTGGTGCCGGCGCCGCCGGTGGCTCCGAGCACGAGAGCCTTCTTGCCGGCAACCTCAACCCCCAGCTCCTCGACCAGGCACTGAAAACCAAAGTAGTCGGTGTTGTCGCCGCGCAGGCGGCCGTCGGCTAGGCGCGTGATGGTGTTGACGTTGCCCATGCGCTCGGCGAGCGGGCTCAGCTCGTCCAGGTAGTTCATGACGGCGCGTTTGTAGGGGATGGTCACGTTGGTGCCTTCCCATTCTTTACCCGTCATAAAGGCCGCGAGGTCCTCGGGCTCGCGCTCAAATCGCACGTAATCGAGCCCAGCGAGCTCTTTGTAGATGGTCGGGGTGTAGCTGTGGCCCAGCACGCGGCCCAGCACACCGTAGGGGCGGGTTGCGGCGGTATCGGTCATCTAGAGCACCTCCGTGTAGCTGCCAAAGTAGGTGAAGCTCTCGCACACGTCGTCGATGGAATCGAGCAGGTCGTCGAGGGCCTTGCTGCCAAAGGGGCAGTCCAGATCAAAGTAGAACATAAACTCAAAGTCGCGGCCGGGGATGGGGCGGCTCTCGAGCTTGATGAGGTTGATGTTGAGTGCGTAGAAGCGCTCGAGCACGCGATAGAGGGCGCCCGGCTCGTTGGCCGTGGTGATCATGAGCGAGGTGCGATTAGCGCCGGGGTAGACGCGCGGCTCGCGGCTGATGACGACAAAGCGCGTGTAGTTGTTGTCCGAGTCTTGGATATTGGGCTCCAGCACCTCGAGGCCATACAGCGTGGCACAGCTGCGCGAGGCGATGGCGGCGACGTCGGTGCGCTCGGAGTTGGCGACCATCTCGGCCGACATGGCCGTGTTGGGGTACTTGGTGGCGTGCAGGCCGTGGGACTCGATAAAGCCGGCACACTGGGCAATGGCTTGGCCGTGGCTGTAGACCTCGCGTATGTCCGCGAGCTTGGTGCCGGGCTTGACGAGCAGGTTGTGGTCGATCTTGAGGCGCAGCGAACGCACGATATGGAAGTCGAACTGGGCGAGCAGGTCGTAGACGGCGTTGACCGAGCCGGCGGTGGAGTTCTCGATGGGCAGCACGCCAAACTCGCAGAAGCCGTCGCGCACAGCGCGCATAACGCCTTCGAAGGTCTCGAAAAACGCGATGTCGGGCACGTCGAAGAGCTTGCACGCGGCGATTTGACTGTAAGCGCCCTCAACGCCCTGGCAAGCGACGGTGGCAGTTTGAGGGAAGGGCGTGTCGGAGGCTGCAGCCGTGGCGTGGGCCTTTTGCGAGACGGTGATGCCCTTGAGTTCGTTGATGTAGCGCTGCTGCTCGGCCTTGCTCATGCTCATGAGGAGACGAAACAGGGTGATGGTCTGCGCCTCATAGCGCTCGGGCGCGCGGCTGGCGAGGTTGTTGAGTTTGGAGCGCTCGCGGGCGGGGTCGAAGACGGCCTTGCCCATCTTGATTTTTGACTTGGCGACCTCGGTGGCAATGTCCATGCGCTCGATAAAGCTGTTGAGGAGCGTGGTGTCGATGCCATCGATGGTCTGGCGGATGTCAGCAAGGTCCATAGGGACCCCTTTCGTGAATCATTGCCCGGGGTGGGCGGGTTAGCGCTGGGCGGCGTCCTCGAGGAGGGCGTCCCAGATGGCGAGCGCCGCGGCTGCTTCGGCTACGGGGACGGCTCGGGGGACGATGCAGGGATCGTGACGACCGTGGACCGAGAGCTCGGCATTTTCCATGGCGTCCATGTCTACGGTCTGCTGCTCGCGGCCAATAGAGGGTGTCGGCTTTACGGCCATACGCCACATGACGGGCGCGCCGGTGGAGATGCCGCCCAGAATGCCGCCGGCGTTGTTGGACTCGACTTCAATCTCGCCGGTCTCGGCGTCGATGCGATACGGATCGTTGTTCTCGCTGCCGCGCATGGCGGCCACGGCAAAGCCCATGCCAAACTCCACGCCCTTTACGGCGGGAATGCCAAACGCGATTTGCGCGATGCGGTTCTCGATGCCGTCGAACATGGGGTCGCCGATGCCCGTGGGAAGCCCGTAAATGCCGCACTCCACGATGCCGCCGATGCTATCGAGCTCGTCGCGCGCGGCTAGGATCTCCTCGCGCATGCGGCCGGCTGCGGCGGCGTCAATGCAAGGCAGGTCGTTCGAAAGGATCGCCTTGCGGTCGGCCTCGCGATAGACCATATCGTCCATCGGCAGGTCGGAGATGCCGCCGATCTGCGCGACGTGCGCCATGACCTTGATGCCACGGGCCTCGAGCGCCTGCAGCGCGATCCCGCCGGCGATGCATAAGGGTGCCGTTAGGCGGCCGGAAAAATGCCCGCCACCAGCGACATCGTGCATGTTGTGATACTTCACACGCGCAGGGAAGTCCGCATGTCCGGGACGGGGCTTGCGGCGCAGCTCGGAGTAATCATTGGAGCGCGTGTTGGTGTTCTCGATAATCGCGGCGATGGGCGCGCCGGTGGTATGTCCATCGACAACACCGGCGATGATGTGGGCGGCGTCGGCTTCGCGGCGTTTGGTCGCGGTCTCGTCGCGACCGGGGGCGCGACGGTCGAGGAAGGCCTGCAGCTCCTCCTGGTCCACGGCGATGCCCGCCGGGATGCCATCGAGCGAGCAGCCGATAGCGGGGGAGTGCGATTGGCCGAAGATGCTTAAGTGCAAGACGTTGCCAAAGGTCGAGGACATGCTATTCCTCCTCGAGTGTGACCTTGCCGCCCAGCAGGCGGTAGTGGTCGAAGAAATCGGGATAGGACTTGTTGACGGCCTCGGCGCCGTGGATCACGACCTCGCCGGTGGCACGGCTCGCGGCGATGGCGGCCATCATGGCGATGCGGTGGTCGTTGTGCGAATCGACCTCGCCGCCGGTAAAGGCATCGACACCCTTGATGATGAGGTCGTCACCGGCAATGCGCACCTGCGCGCCCAGCGCGGTGAGCTCGCGGGTGGTGGTGGCCAGACGGTCGGATTCCTTGATGCGCAGACGGGCGCAATCGCGGATAAAGGTGCGGCCCTGTGCCAGCGAGGCCACGGCCGAGATAACGGGCACCAGGTCGGGAATGTCGTGGGCACTCATCTCAAAGCCGGCGAGCTTGTCGGACTGCACGGTGGCGGCGTTGGTGGAGCGCACGATGCGGGCACCAAAGCGCGAAAGCGCGGCGAGCACGTTGCGGTCGCCCTGTGCGGAGCTCAGCGACACGCCCTCGACGGTGATGGGGTCGGTGCCGATGGCACCGGCGCACAGCCAAAAGGCGGCGTTGGACCAGTCGCCCTCGACGGCTACGCTGCCGGGCGTGCGGTACGAGCCGCTGCTCACGCGGAAGTTCGTGACCTCGGGCTGGCCGTCCTTGGCCGGAATGCGCTCGACGTTGACCTCGACGCCAAAGGCCTTCATGGCCTGGATTGTCAGGTTGATGTAAGGGCGGCTCTCGATGAGGCCGGTCACCTGCACGCAGGAGGGCTGGGCCAGCAGCGGGGCTGCCAGCAGCAGGCCGGAGATATACTGCGAGCTCACGTTGCCCGGCAGCACGAAAGTGCCCGGGCGCATGCGTCCGCTCGTCTTGAGCGGAAAACCGCCCAGGCCCTGCAGGTCGCAGCCGGCGGCGATGATCTCGTCCGAGAGCGGGGACAGCGGGCGGGCGCCTAAGCGTCCCTGACCCATAAAAGTTGCTTCTGCGCCCAGCGCGCAGGCGACGGGCAACATAAAGCGCAGCGTGGAGCCGCTCTCGCCGCAGTCGAGCGTGCCACCGGCAAGGGCCTTGAGCAGGCCAAATTCAATGCTCTTCATGGTGGGGTGGACCTGGAAGCCGTCCTCGACGGTCTCGATGCGAGCACCCAGGGCCGTAAGGCAACGCACCGTAGCCTCGATGTCGGCGCAGGTGGTGTTACAGGCGACGTGTGTCTCGCCGTTGGCAAGCGCAGCGCAGATGATGAGACGGTGCGCCATCGACTTGGACGCGATGGCGGGAACGGTGCCCTTAAGCGGGGACGGGGTGATGCGGGCTAGCATGCGGATGCGTCTCCCTTCTGGCCGAGGCCCTCGGCAATGAGTTCGTGGAAAGTGGAAAGCGGCGTGCGGTCGATGCTGCAGCGGCCAATGCCGTGCGGAATCACCAGGTCGATGGTGTCGCCCGCGCGCTTCTTGTCGTGGAGCGCCTCGGCAAAGACGGCATCGGCATCTAGGTCGCAGCGGGTCTTGAGGCCATGGCGGGCGCAGAGCTCCTCAATACGACCGGGCAGTGCAGCATCGCAGGCGCCGTGCAGGGCCGCGGCGCGCGTGATGATGCCCATACCGATCGACACGCAGTTGCCGTGCCCGAGCTCAAAGTGCTCGCAGGCTTCGACGGCGTGTCCGGCGCTGTGTCCAAAGTTGAGCAGCTTGCGCTGGTTGGTTTCGTGCTCGTCGGCGACGACCACGGCGCGCTTGATGTCGATGTTGCGGGCGATGATGAGTGCTACGCGGGCCACATCGCGGTTGAGCAGCTCCAGCGTGAGCGGGGTCTTCTCCAGCTCGGCGAAAAGCTCCGGGTCGGCGATCACGGCGTGCTTGACGACCTCGCCGCAGCCGTCGGCGAACTGCTCGGGCGTGAGGGTGGCCAGGCACCCCACGTCAGCGATAACCACGCTCGGCTGCCAAAAGGCGCCGGCCAAGTTCTTGCCGGCAGCCAGGTCGATGGCGGTCTTGCCGCCCACCGACGAATCCACCATGGCGAGCAGGCTCGTCGGGATCTGCACAAACTTGCAGCCGCGCATGTAGGTGGCGGCCACAAAGCCCGCCACATCGCCCACGACGCCGCCCCCGAGTGCCACGATCACGTCGGAGCGCGAAAGCTCGTGCTCGGCCACAAACTCCAAAATGGCAACATAGGTTTCGGCGCGCTTATGGGCCTCGCCGGCCTCGAAGGTGCAGATGCTCACCTCGTAGCCTGACGCCTCCAGGCTCTGCTTAACGGGCATCTGGTAGAGCGGGCCCACGTTGGTGTCCGTCACGATGACGGCCTTGGCGCCGCCGGCAGTGGCGCGCACGAGCGGCCCCGCCTGCTCCAGCAAAAACGTGCCAACATGCACCTGGTAGGGGCGTGCGGTGTCGATATCGATGGTAATCGCCATAAGCTTCGGTCCTTTCGACCTGGCGTGATAGGTGGTCTAGTGGGAGGCCTCGTCGTCGAGCGCGCGCTTGATGCGGTCGCCCTCGGCAAGGAGATTCTCCAGATAGCGTTGGTCGCGGTCCTTAAGGGCGCGGCTGTAGGCGCCAAGCGACTCGATCAGGTGGTCGATCTCGAAGGCGAGCGCATTGGCGTCGTCGATCATAAGCTCGGACCACATCTGAGGATTGAGGTGCGCCACGCGGGTGAGATCGCGGTAGCTTCCGGCCGAAAAGCCGTGGTGGACCTGGGCGGTGGGGCTCTTGACGTAGGCGTTGGATACCACGTGCGCAAGCTGGCTCGTGAAGGCGATGACGCGGTCGTGTTCGGCGGCGCTGGTCACGCTGAACTTGCCAAAGCCCAAGGGGCGCACCATCTCGCGCACCTGGCCCAAAAGCTCCAGCTTGAGCGCATCGTCCACCGCGGGTGGCACGAGCACGAGCGGGGCGCCCTGGAACAGGTCGGCACGGGAGTGAGCGTAGCCTGAGAACTGGGTGCCCGCCATGGGGTGCGCGCCCACAAAGTAAAAGCCGTGCTCGCGGGCAAGCTCAAAGGCGCGCTCGCACACAATGCCCTTGACGCCCACGGTGTCGATCACCACGGGACCCATGATGGCGTCGGTGTCGGTGGCGTCGGCGAGTGCCTGGGCATGCGCCTCGAGCCATTCGATGCATGCCTCGGGATAGCAAGCCAGGACGATGATGTCGCATTCGCCGAGTGTCTTGCCGTTGAGCTCTCCGGCGACAGTGCCCATGCTGGCGGCCGTCATGACATCGTCATCGGGGTCCCAGGCCAGCACGCGGACGCCCGCCTGCGCATAGCCGCGGGCAAAGCTACCGCCGATGAGGCCAAGGCCGACGATGCCGGCGCACTTGGGGCCGCCCTGGTTAACGCGCGCGTTTCTCACCGTACCCATGAGCTACTCCATGGTCTCTTGGCAGACAACCTCGCGGATGGCTCGGATGCGGCGCATGGTGTCGTCGAACTGATCGGGGGTGAGGGCCTGGGCGCCGTCGGACCAGGCGCGGCTCGGCTCGTCGTGGACCTCGATCTCCAGGCCGTTGGCACCGCAGGCGGTCGCGGCGAGCGCCATGGGCTCAACGTAGCGGGTGTAGCCGGTGGCGTGGCTGGGGTCGGCGACGACAGGCAGGTGCGACAGGTGGTGCAGCACCGGCACGGCGTTGAGGTCGAAGGTGTTGCGGGTGCGGGTCTCGAAGGTGCGGATACCGCGCTCGCAAAGGATGACGTTGTCGTTGCCCTCGCTCATGATGTACTCGGCTGCCATAAGCAGCTCATCGATCGTGCCGGACATGCCGCGCTTGAGCAGGATCGGGGTCTGGGTCTTGCCGACCTCCTTGAGCAGGGGGAAGTTCTGGGCGTTGCGGGCGCCGATCTGCATGACGTCAATCTTCTTGTCAAGGAAGACCTGCACGTCGCGCGGGTCCATGATCTCGGTGACGATCGGCATGTCGAGCTCGGCAGACGCCTCGCATAGCAGGTCCAGCCCGGCGGGGCCCATACCCTGGTAGGCGTAGGGGGAGGTGCGGGGCTTGTAGGCGCCACCGCGCAGCATCGTGGCGCCGGCGGCCTTTACGCGGCGTGCGATGCGGATGAGGTTCTCGCCCTCGACGGAGCAGGGGCCGGCGATGACCTGGAACTGGTCGCCGCCGATCTTGACGCCGTGGCCGCAGTCGATGACGGAGTCCTCGGGGTGGAACTTGCGATTTGCGCGCTTGAACGGCTCGGAGACGCGCTGCACGCGCTCGACGACATCCATGGACTCGAGCAGGAACGGGTCGATCTTGGTCGTATCGCCCACCAGGCCGATAATCGTCTCGTTCTCGCCGCGCGAGACGTCGGTCTTCAGGCCTTTTTTCTCAATCCAGCTGACGATATGGCTGACGGCCTCGTCGCTGGCGCTCTGCTTTAGAATTGCAATCATGGTGTGCCTCTCACCTCGATGGATAATTTTTGCAAAAACGGCCCGCATTGCGAGCCGTGTATATATGGTGCATGAAAGTTTATACTATCTGACTCGCTTTTGCCTTCTAAAGTGGGCCGTTGCACCGCGTCTCCCACGTAATTGCAAAGCTTTTTCTTTTATTTTGATAGCCCGTGGTGCACTTGGGTATAATGCCAAACGTTGGCCCTATTAGCTCAGGGGATTAGAGCGTCTGCCTCCGGAGCAGAAGGCCGTTGGTTCGAATCCAACATGGGGCACCATCGAACGTAAGACCGTCCGAACCTCGCATGGTCCGGGCGGTTTTTCTTATACCGACGCGACGTGATGGGACGTGGTATGGCAGCAACGGATATCGAGCGCGGACTCTCGACCGCCGAGGTCGAGGAGCGCATCGCCGCCGGTAAGATCAACCGCAACATGGAGCTCAAGACCAAGTCGGTCAAAGAGCTCATCATCGAGAACCTCTGCACGTTGTTCAATTTGATCAACGTGATCTTGGCGTTCCTGGTCATTTTGACCGGTTCGTTTAAGAATCTGACGTTCCTGTTCGTGGTGTTCCTCAATACCGCTATTGGCGTCATCCAGTCCATGCGTTCCAAGAAGATGGTCGATAAGCTCACGCTGCTGACCTCCAAGAAGGCCATCGCGGTGCGCGACGGCGCCGAGGTGGAGCTCGACCTGGACCAGATCGTGCTCGACGACATCATCCGCCTGGGGCGCGGCGACCAGATTCCCGCCGACGCCGTGGTGGTTTCGGGCGAGGCGCTCGTGAACGAGAGTCTGCTGACGGGCGAGAGCGACCTTATTAAGAAACAGCCCGGTTCCGAGCTCATGAGCGGCAGCTTTATCGACTCGGGCCTGCTGCGCGCCCGCGTGATCCATGTCGGCGCCGACAACTACGTGGCCAAAATTAATAACGAGGCCAAGTACGTCAAAAAGGTTAATTCCGAGATCATGAACGCGCTTAACGCCATCGTTCGCTTTGCGAGCATCATCATGATCCCGCTCGGTTTGGCGTTGTTTGCCTCGAGTGTGAGCGAACTGTGGGATGCCGCGGGAACCCCGGGCGATAGCGCGCTTTCGTGGTGTTTCTCCGAGCTGTTGGCTGGTCATGTGCCTTCGTCGGCGCTGCTGTCCACGGTGGGCGCCCTGCTGGGCATGATCCCGCAAGGCCTGGTGCTGCTGACCTCGTCGGTGCTCGCCATCGCCACGGTGCGCCTGGCTCGCCGCAAGGTGCTGGCGCAGCAGCTCTACTGCATCGAGACACTCGCTCGCGTCGACGTGCTGTGCCTGGACAAGACGGGCACCATCACGTCGGGCCGCATGGAGGTCGAGGGCACGTATCCGCTGCCGGTTGAGGGCGTGAGCCTAGGCGCCGGCTCGGACGAGGCGGCCGTTCCCGTCGATACCACGGTGCTCGATTTTGCGCTGGCTAACGTCGCGCGTGCGACTTCGGCCGATGCCAACGAGACCTGCCAGGCGCTGCTCAACTATTACGCCGATCGCCCGGTCGAGGTGTCTGAGCCGCTGTCGGTCATTCCATTCTCGTCGTCTAAAAAATGGAGTGGCGCTTCGTTTGCGCAGGGCTCCTATGTGATGGGTGCGGCGCAGTTTGTGCTCTCTGATCGTGTTTTTGCCCAGGTCGAGAACCGTGTCGCCGAGCTTGCCGATACCTGCCGCGTGCTCGTGGTGGCGCGCGTGGACGGCTTTACGCC